>JANYKI010000122.1 GCA_025361645.1 Methanothrix sp. | reverse complement strand
CAGAAAACTTGGGGTGAGCTTCTTTCAATATATGCACGATATTTATTCAAAATCATTTGCCATGCCGAGGCTAGCTGAGATACTGACTATTGCTCAATCATAGTATTGAGCATGTTCCATCTCCGCCTAACAGCCCTCCGGAAAGCAAAATAATTCCGCTAAAAAGTGCCAGCAAGGCGAATGCAGCCGCCACGTAACCTATCCTGCAATGCGCTTTTCTTGCCAGCCTGTGAGCGATAATTGCATCCACAAAAATGGAAACCGAGAGCAAAAAGGCGATCAAGCCCAGAGCGGAGTGCAGAACATGTTGATCCAAAGGATAGAAGATAAAATTGCCCCGATTGAGATAGCCCGCCAGCCCAAGAGTCGCAAACAGGGCCATCACAAAGCTCAGTCTCCGGTGAGAATTGCGCTGCCCACCCCGCCGACCTAGGATTGCCAGTGCAATTATCAGGAGGGCTGAGAGAGCAGAAGGAAGGAGGTGCCAGAGGGAAAAGACCATACTGCTTCCCTCAAAGCTCATCCCGCCCTTTGGGAGCGCTATCTGCTGTGCTGTTTATCTTCTTGACTTTGGCAAGCCTAGCTTTGGTGGCTTTGATGGAGCCGGCCAGGTTGGAAGCGGCGTCCTTTGGGTTCTCGCAATCAATGCATTTCTTCGTATCCGGAATGGAGTGGCCCAGGCCCGCCTCGGCATCTATATTCATCTTCAGGGAGCTGTTATTGGAATACCTATAGACCAGCTCCACCGGTCGGCTGAGCGGCGAGACGGAGTTGAAGATCAGGCCGGATCTAATGGTCTCATTTTTCTCCAGCACCTTGGCGGACATACCCTTCTTTCCGTAGTTGTCATACTCTTTGCTGTCGTACTTCCAGCCCCACTGATCCAACAATATGAAGTTACTGGCATCAATGGCAAGCTTCTTTGTGCCGTTATTGGTTATCGCCACATCTAATTCGATTGTCTTCTTGTTGGAGTATATGCTGGACCGAAGTACTCCATAATAGAGCAAGGTCACATTTTCGTTGCTGGAGTTAACAAGCTCGGGAAAGCGAACCGAGAACTGCTCCCCTCCCGCTTTGTCCTGGGACAAATCTATTGTCAGGCTCTTGGCAATAGTCTCCTTGGGGACGACAAAACCAATCAGCCGGCGGCCTGGCTGTAATTCTTTTATATTTTGAGCGCTGGTTTGAAAAACCCGGTCGTTTCCATCAGTTAAGCTGTAGGCAGCCCGAATTGGCTCTTTATCGCTTTCGTTCATTCTGGTCAGGCGAGCGTCTACAACCAGGACGGAATATGAGTCGGAATAAGAGGATCCGGAAAACCCGGGGTCCTTGAAGGTGCCGAAAATGGTGCAGTTGACGACACCGTTGCTCATTTGCATAGGATAATCTTGGGCGATTCCTGGTAATAGGATCATGAACAGTGCCAGAGCCAGCCATCTCATCTATAACATACCTCCAATGTTATGATATATTCTTTGGGGTGCTTCTTGGATCTTTGCCTCGAATAGATAAATGCCTGGGAGATCCCCAGGCCTTATCACCAGCTAGAAAAGCCGCCCCATCAAAGCCCTGTGGAAATGCTCGATGAGCTATTCGAGGCGTTGCTTGATGTGTTGGCTGTTACATTTGTATCCGGTGTCTTTTTATCAAGACTAACTTTCGTGGCCGCGAGCCGCGCCTTGCTGGCTGCTAACTTATCCTTGATCGAGAGTTTCTTGGTCTCTTTCGTCTCGTTAGCCGGAACCGGCACCGCCACGTTCTGTGCGGCCGGATTCGAGGTCGGCAGGACTGCCGCAGGTGCCGGCACTATTGCGGCCGCGCTCTTTGTGGCATTGGCACCATAGACCAGCTCATCTGAGAGCGGCACGTAGTCTCTCTCAAACAGTATGACGATCTGGTTGGATGCCCCATAGTCATATGCCAGAGCTACTGGACGGCTGAGAAGCGAGATGCCGGTAAAGCCCAGCAAGACACGAGATGTAGGTTTTTGCGGCTCGACAATCTCCGGATCAAAGCCCAGGGTAGGACGGTAGGGCCAGCCCCACTGATCCATCAGAGTGAAGTTCTCTGGGCTGACAATGAGTTTTTGAGTGCCGTTATTCTGTACGCGCACCTGAACTACTATCCCCTGCTCATCTGGATTTATCAGCCAATCAGTGATTCCGTAGTACCTCAAGACCATCCGGTCATTGCTGCCTTTGGGCGTCGCCCACCAGTTGATGTAAATGGGCTTTCCTCCTGCAGGCGTCACATTGAGGAGCTTGAAGAGGCTGTCTTTAGTCGTGAGGAAGTAAACAGTCTGTTTTCCGGAAGATAGGGGCTTGTAAAGGCCGGGCAGGTAGATATTATTATGATCATCCACCAATTGGTATGTGGCATTCTCAGCTCCCATGAGGCCGACATCAACCTTTAAGATCTCCTGTGTGGCGTTCTCATCTTCCAGAGGCGTCCTGGTCGCCCCGAAGAGCACCACTGTCGCATTTCCATCGCCGCCTTGCAGCGGCGTGGCCTGGGCTGTGCCCAAGGCCAAAGCCAGCATAAGGGCTAGAACAATTATTCTCATCTGAATACCCCCGTTAGATCTATTGTCTCTAATTCTATTTTCTCTAATGTTATATATACATTTTATCCTTTTTCATTGGAACCGGCGAGACTGCCCAGGCTGGGAAACCTATATCTGCCTGTTTCATCATAAGCAGAGGCGGTGTTCTCATTGTCATCGCCTATCCTTGTAACCTGCGGCCTACCCTATGCCAATGGGCCCTGTCATTTAGGCCATTTAAGAACTTATGTACCTGCGGACATCTTCGTTCGCGGGTTGAAAAAGATGGGCAAAGAGGTGCTCTTCGTCTGCGGTTCGGACGCCCATGGAACTCCCATCGTGGTCAATGCCGAGGCCCAGGGAACGACGCCCAAAGCGCTCGTGGCCAAATATCACCAGCACTTTGACGAGGTCTTCAAAGGGATGGGCATCGACTTCGACTTCTTCGGCGACACCGACGATCCCGCCTGCCACAATCGCACGCAAGAGATGGTCAGTGCCCTCATGGACGGCGGCCACGTTTATTCCAAGGAGATCGAGCTGGCCTACTGTCCCAAATGCGAGCGTTTCTTGCCGGACAGATATGTAGAGGGAGAGTGTCCCTACTGCGGAAAACCCGCTCGCGGCGATGAGTGCGACATGGGCTGCGGTCGCCATCTGGAACCGGGGGAGATCAAAAACGCAGTCTGCAAGGTCTGCGGCGGAAAGGCCGAGTATCGCAGGCAGATCCATTATTTCTTCAGGCTATCAGAATTCAAGGATTTTCTCCTCTCGTATCTAGAGACGTTGGGAGGGACCTCTTCCGCCCGCAATTACGCTATAGAATGGGTCCGCCAGGAGCTGAAAGACTGGTGCATAACCCGCAATATGGCCTGGGGCGTCAAGTTTCCCGGACATGACGATCTGGTGGTCTATGTCTGGGTGGATGCGCCCATCGGCTACATTGCCTTCACCGAGGAGTGGTGTGCTAAGAACGGCCGGGACTGGCAGACCTATTGGAAGAATGATGCCAAGATCATACACTTCATCGGCGGGGACATCGTCTATCATCACTGCATCTTCTGGCCGGCCATGCTCAAAGGAGCCGGGTACACCCTACCTTCTGCAGTAGTGGCCAGCGGCATGCTCAAGATCGATGACAAGAAGTTTTCCAAATCGCGGGGCAATGTCATCTGGGTCAAAGACGATTACCTGGAAAAGGGCCTTCATCCCGATCTGCTGCGCTACTATCTGGCCAGCTACACCGCTCACAACAAAGAGGTCAACTTCGCCTGGAAGATCTTCGCAGATAAGGTGAACACCGAGCTGGTGGGAGCGTTTGGAAACTTCATCAACCGCGCCCTGACCTTCAGCGTGAAGAACTTCGAGGGCTATGTTCCGCGGGGCGAGATCGATCCGGAGGTCATGGCCAGGATAAAGCAGACCTTAAATGAGGTTGTATCCGGCCTGGAAGAATATGAGTTCAAGAAGGCTGCAGATAGCGTGATGACTTTAGCGGACTACGGCAATATCTACTTCCAGAGCCACGAACCCTGGAAACTGGTCAAGAGCGATAAAGCAGCAGCTGGCGCCGTGCTGAGAAGCTGTCTGCAGATCGCCAAGGCGCTGGTCCTTTTCATGGAGCCGATCATGCCCTCTAAAATGCAAAATGCCTGGAAGCAACTGGGCCTGGAAGGATCCGTGGCGGAAAAACACTTCCAAGAGGCTTTGCTTCCCCTGGCGGAAGGGGCAGAGCTTGGCACTCCCGAGATCCTCTTCTCACGCATGGAAGAGGCTTTCGTTAAAGAGCTAGACAGGATCTTTAAAGAAAGGGTAGAAAAAGCCGAAGTCAAGGGGAAGATAGCAGAAAAAACGGCCGAAAAAAAGGGTGAAATCTCTTTTGAGAATTTTGGATTATTAGACTTACGTATCGGTGAAATTAAGGAGGCCGGCCCCATTAAGGGCTCAAAAAAGCTGCTCAAGCTCCTGGTCGATATCGGAGGCGAGACTCGTCAGGTGGTGGCAGGCATTGCAGAGGCCTACAGAGCTGAGGAGCTGGTAGGCACGCAGGTGGTCGTTTTAGCCAATCTTAAATCGACCAAGCTCTTTGGCGTCGAGTCACAAGCCATGCTCCTAGCGGCAGATGCAACCGGCAAGGCCGTGCTGCTCCGGCCGCGTGAAATTGTGGAAACGGGAACTAAAGTAAGATAGGAGGTTTTTATTCTGCTTCAGATCGAGAATCTGTCCAAGACATACAGGGTGAAGGACAGAGATGTTGTGGCTCTTGAAAATGTCAGCTTCACCACCAGGCCGGGTGAGATTTTAGGATTGGTGGGAAAGAGCGGGGGAGGCAAAAGCACTCTCATGAAGATCCTGAGAGGCATGGAGAGTTTTGATTCAGGGAAGATACTCCTGGATGGCATGACCATCACACCTGATTCCAGCGACGAGGTGAAAAGGGCGCAGATGGCCGTTACAGCCATACATCTGCAAAGAGATTTCGCACTCTGGACAGAGAGTGCCCTTAAAAACGTAGTGCGAAGGATTCATGCCCGGAAAACCGGCTATGAGCTTCTGCCTATTCCCGAGGACGGGGACTATGATGAGATGTACCTGGAGGCCATGTACTACCTGCGGCTGGTGGGCCTGGGAGACAAGGCGCGCCATCTGGCCACCATCCTGAGCGGCGGCGAGAAGCAGAGGCTTCTTATTGCCAGGCAACTGGCCAAGAAGCCCAAAATATTGCTGCTGGATGAGCCGGCCACCATGGCCTGTCCGGCCACCAAACAAGAAGTGCTGGATGCCATCAAGAATGTGAACAAGGAGCTGGATCTGACCATAATCGTAGTATCACATCTGCCCGAAATTCATGAGTATCTGGCACATAGACTGATTTGGCTGGAGAAGGGAAAGATCGTCGCCGATGGGAAGCCTAGAGAGGTCCTGGACCAGTTCATGGCAGGGATTGGAAAAATGGAGCCTCTGGCATCCTGGCCCAATGCAAAGCCTCTTATTAAAGTGAGAGGTATATCGAAGAGAGGCTGCCAGATTTGCACAGGAGAGGTCCTGAATGTCCTGAAAATGGAGAACCTCAACTTCGACATATTAGAGGGAGAGATCACATCAATCATCGGCAACAGTGGTGGGGGCAAGACCACTCTTCTCAAGATCATGCAGGGCGTTCGGATGCCGGACGAAGGAGTCGTGTCTTTTCGGTACGGTGATAAATGGGTAGACATGATGAACTACTCGCCCGATAGAATGAATGTACGCCGCTCTTTAGGCATCATGTATCAGGAGTTCGCTCTTTATGCTGGTGAAACCATTCTCGATCAGATTGCCTACAAAATGGGCATCAAGGGCAATGATGTGATTGACCATGCCAGGGCTGTGGCCGAGGAGCTGGGCATAAGCGACAAGGTGCTTGATGTCATTTATGCCATGACGGATATGTCGGAAGAGGACGCTAAAGCCGCCCTTGAGTCACTGGGACTGACCAGAGACATATTCAAAGATCTGTTTCCCCGTTTTCCGATGACAGAGGCCCGCAAGTATGCTGAGCCGATCTTTGATCTGATTTCCCTTGATCAAGAAGCCATGTGGAAGCTGCCCGAGCAACTGAGCGGCGGAGAGCTGGTGAGAGCATCTTTAGCCATTATCCTCGCCGCCCGTCCCAAGATCCTGATTCTGGACGAGCCATTCGGTGATATCGACCCCATCACCATGCGTGAGGTCTCTAATGCCATTAAGAAAATCAATGCAGAGCTTGGCACCACCATAATTCTGGTCAGCCACCATGTTGATTTCGTCAAGGAGATCTCCCACCGGGCCATACTCATTGAAGACGGAGCCATTGCGGCGGACGGAGACCCGGCAACGGTCTGTAACGCCTTCCTGGCCTCCTGCCATGCCCCCTATCTGAAGTACCAGGAAGAGCGCTATAAAGTTCATGGATGATCGGGGATGGACGAGCAAATAGAGGAGATTTACCGGCAGCTGGCAGATCAGATAACACCGGAGGATTTCCAGGCGAGAGTAGAGGAGAAGGTAGCCCTCATGGCGGGGCTATGCGACAGCAGGACGGCGGCATTGCTCGTGGCCCGTGACCTGGGTGCATCTGAGGTGCTCACCAAGATTGGCAGCATCCGGCCGGAGACGGGAAATGTCACATTCACGGGGAAAGTGCTCAGCGTCTCCGAGATACGCGAGTTTCCCCGCTCGGACGGATCCCTTGGAAGGGTCGCCAACCTAACACTAGCCGACGAGACGGGATCTGTGCGCGTGGCTCTCTGGGATGAGACGGTAGAGCTGGTCCGCTCCGGAGATCTGAAGGTCGATCAATGCCTCAAGATAAGGGGTCTGGCCAAAGAGGGCTACGCGGGAACTGAGGTTACCTTAGGCAGAAGCGGGGGCATTGAGGAGATAGATTTAGACATAGTGCCAAGGACAACGCCCTATAAAATTGCGGAGATAAAGAGCAATATGGGCGAGGTCAGCCTTCTGGGTGTGGTTGTGGACGCAGGCGAGATCCGGGAGTTCCTGCGTAAAGACGGGGACAAAGGACTGGTTCGCACAGTGCTTTTGGGAGACGAGACGGGCAAGATCAGGCTTACCCTCTGGGATGAGCAGGCGGCAATGCTGCTCGAGAAGGGCGAGACAATTGAAGTTCGGAACGGCTCATGCAGGGAGAGGTATGGATCGCTGGAGATTCAGACGGGAAGCTACAGCGCAGTTTTGAAGAGCAGCAAAAATGTGCAGTTCTCAGAGATAATGATGCCCATAGCCGACCTCAAGCCGGGCATGCTCTGCAGCGTCTCTGGCTTTGTGACGGGTCTGGGAGAGGTGCGGGAGTTTCAAAGAGATGACGGGAAAGCCGGACGGGTGGCCAATATCTACATCTCCGATGAGACGGGCCGCATCAAAGTGGTTCTTTGGGCAGAGCATGTTGATCTCTTGCGGACCCTGGATCTGGGCTACAAAGCGGTGCTGATCGATGCCCTGGCCAAGAGCGGCTGGAACGAGGAGCTGGAATTGTCTTGCGGATGGCGCACCAGGATTACTTTCGCCCCGCCTGGATAACCTTGTTAAAGATGATCTGCTTTACTCTCATTTGAGGAATATTCTAAGGAACTAGGAAGATGCCGACAAAATTACTGGAAGATCTGCCGGGTGTGGGTCCGGCCACTGCGGAAAAGCTGCGCGAGGCGGGCTTTAGCTCCGTGGAAGCTATAGCTGTTGCCTCTCCAGGCGAACTGGTGGCCGCGGCAGAGGTGGGGGAAGCCACTGCGGCCAAGATCATTGCCGGGGCCCGGGAAGCGGCCGATGTGGGCGGCTTTGAGACGGGAGACCGAATACTAGAGCGCAGAAAGCTGGTGGGCAAGATCACTACCGGCAGCAAGGGCTTCAATGAACTTTTGGGCGGGGGGATGGAGACTCAGTCCATAGTGGAGCTCTACGGTGAATTCGGCTCGGGCAAGACGCAGGTGGCCCACCAGCTGGCCATAAACGTGCAACTGCCCAAAGAAATGGGCGGCCTGAACGGTTCTGCTATCATTATCGACACGGAGAACACCTTCCGGCCGGAGCGCATCGCTCAGATGGTGAAGGGCCTGCCCCCCGCGCCGGACGGCCAGGAGCGCGATCCGGCTGATTTTTTAAAAAACATCAACGTGGCCAGAGCCTTCAACTCCAATCACCAGATCCTCCTGGCGGAGAGCGCCATGGACCTGGCGGAGAAGGCCAAGGACTCGGAATATCCCGTGCGCCTGATCATCGTAGATTCCGTGACGGCCCACTTCCGGGCGGAGTATGTAGGACGCGGCACTCTTGCCAACAGGCAGCAGAAGCTGAACAAGCACCTGCACGACCTGATGCGTTTTGGCGATCTGAACAATGCCCTGATTCTGGTGACCAATCAGGTCATGAGCAAGCCGGACACCTTCTTTGGCGATCCCACCAAGCCCGTGGGCGGGCACGTGCTGGGGCATACGTCTACTTTCAGATTGTATCTGCGAAAGTCCAAGGGCGAAAAGCGCATCGCCAGACTGGTGGACTCACCGAACTTGCCGGACGGCGAAGCGGTCTTCACAGTGACCATGGAAGGGATTAAGGATTGATCTGTGCCCTATCATCTGTGCAAGAGTATACAGATCCTACTTAGAGATGGATCTGCTTACATGAAATCGTTTTCATGAAGCAATTGGATAACGTTTGCATGCGGCGAGTTCCGCCGCTGCAACTCTTACAGAATTCATATCCTGCAATTTGTTATATTGGTTTAGAATCAACTTGTGAGCAAATAGCGAAATCATGGATTAGGTTGACATTTGTAGCAGTGCACATGTGTATTTGAGATAAGTTTATTAATAAGTTTACTGCTTATTCCTAAATGGATGGATGAGAAATTAGAAAAGCGTGACGAATTTATATATACAGTTATCAAGGAGCGATTTAGTGTAGACTGGGCGAGGATAGATACGCTTGATGGAAAGGCAAGTGGTATTATTGGTTTTGCAGGAATAATAATAAGTTTAGAAGGCGGCTTGGGTGGATATCTCTTAGATAAAATTCCTAAATCAGGCAGTTATTATTTATTAACGAGCTATATATTTATAGTAGGAATTATTTTATTAGCTTTATCCATATTTTGTGCCTTGATGGCATATCATATTAAAAAGGATTGGGTCATTGTTCCAGACCCAGAACATTTAATTGAAAATTATGCCAAAAAAAATAGAAAACAAATTGATATAATTAGGATACTTTCATGGGAGATTTCAAAAGCAATTAAAGAAAATAAAAAAACTATTGATGATAAGGTAGAATTTATAGAATATAGCTTCAAATTCTTATTGTTGGGCATTGCAGCGAATATAATATTTATCTATTTCTTATTATTTATTACATAAGCTGGTTAATACAGCAGAAAGAATATATATCTGCATTGCATGCCTTAAATGCAGTGCAATATGTGCAGAGGTGTCTGTGTTGTCTGAAAAAGATAAAGAGAAGGATGAAGAAACTGTATCATGGGGCACAGGAGACGAAAAGATGAGGGAAAGTGTCGCTAAAAAGATGCCACCAGATAATGACGATGTAGGAAGATCAAGATAAGGCCGTATGATCGTCGAAACTCTCGCTGACCCGCGGTCCGCGTAATCCGTCCTTCGCGATCCTACAAGTTAAAGGGTGAATGGTGATAAGGGTATCCTAGAAGGGATTAACAGTCTTGGTCGATACAGGAAGCCCCCTCACCAATTACCACATAGCTACATCAGATATATATTTCTTTTGTTATGCCAAGAGTCACAGCATGCCTAGCGGCTAACTCCGGGAAGGTATCTGCAGACATGAGTAGAGGGAGATCCGGGTAAAGGAGGGAGGATTAAAACCGTATTTGCCGCGGATCGCCGCCTTCCCGTTCTATTCTCAATAGATATAGACGATTGTGATAGTCTGTTGCGGCTAATCCAATGAGTAAAAGCTAATGCAATCTCATTTCGTCCCAGCGAACCGTTTGATGGTCTCCCTTTTGCGCTGCCACCTGCGGGCCTCTCTTGCTTTGTCTTCCTCTAATATGGCCATGCGCCCTGACTTATTCACCGATTCATTCTTTTTCTTCTCGGTTTGATCTGCACTTGGTTGATCTGCACTTGGTTGATCTATACTTGGTTGATCTATACTTGGTTGATCCATGCTCATTTCACCTGATAGAATTTCTGTTGAGAGGAGATCGCGCGAACAGAAAGTACTTGGACTTTAAATGGAGATGATTCTATTTAAAGGCTATTGTTGGGTTACACGGATTATCTCTCAGTTTATTTAGGTGACCTTTTTTACTGGAATCGTCCCACCCAAAGCTTTAATCTCACCTCCTCCTATTTCCTCTCACCATGAACTTCGGTCGCCTCTTCAAGTCCAAACCCACACCACGCATTGCCAGTAGCCCGCCCTTCAACTACCTTGATCTTCACACCAAACCATTTTACATCGTGGCCTCGGTAGAAGTGGGCAATACCACCACCAAATGCATACTCACCGCCACGGACATGAACACCGGCAAGACCTACATCGTCAATAAGACGGTGAAGATGACCAGAGATGTGCGCAGACCAAAAGCCGGTGAGGAGGTATTTGCCCATACCATCAACGGGACGCCTCTTACCAAAGAGTCTATTGCCGAACTGGTGAAAAACACCCTCATTGAGAGCCATGATAGGGCACGCCTGGACATCAAGACCGATCTGCACTTCGTGGTGCGCTCCACGGGCGTGGTGGCCGAGCTGGATTCCCCAGACCAGGTGGGCGCCTTCATCCAGGCCCTAGCCAAGGGCTGCCTCGATGCCGGCGTTCCGCCCCGACTGATGACACCGGCCATGAGCATCCATAACATCCTGGAAAAGTTCAAGCGCTACACCATGATTGAGAAGGTGATCTTCATGGGAGCCGTGGCCTCTTGTTTTCCCCCGCAGGGCTCTACCGGCGTGGAAGTCGTAGCCAACGAGATGGAGGGGGAACTTGCTACCGCCGGCATAAAGGAAGGCAGCCGCTGGACGGATGTGGACTTTAGGAATCCCTGCCTCTCCATGGACTTCGGCACCACACTGGACGGTAGAGTGACCAGTGGAGATCTTCCCTATGCCTACACCATCGGCAATCTTCTAGGTCTGGCCGGGGCCATTCCCGATGCAATTGTCCAGGGAACGGGACTGGTGGACAAGATGACCGGAGCCACACTGGATATCTTTGACGGCAATATCAAGCCTGATTACGGCAAAGAGGCGCAGCAGTACGCGGATCAGATCGACGAGCTGGTAGTAATAGAGAAGGTTCCGGCCAGCCGCACCAAATACGGTCTCGTGCCCGTGTGCCCGCAGGCTGCGGTCTTGAATAACGTCGTTCTCATCGGCTGCGATGTGGGAGTGAACGGCAGCGACCTTTGCAAGCTCTCCAAAATAGGAGAAGATCTTTACAAATCCAAAAATTTGAGGATCCTTTTCGGCACCCTGGACATGGCCATGGCCCGCGTGGCCCGCCGGCTGGTGCAGGTGGGTGTAGAGGAGGGAGTCGTCACCAGGAATACGGCCTTGGGAGTTACCGGCCGGGCGGGAATCAGCGGCGGCAAGCCGGCCCTTATTTTGGAGGAGATAGAGAAGCTGGGGCTATACGAGCAGGTGGAGAAGAACGTGGTCTTCGTGGATGACGGCCTGGCACGGGGCGCGGCTGTCATGGCCCGCTGCATGAACTCCATGGGCACTCCCAAAAACCCGCTAGGCGGCATGAGGGGCGGCAAATGCATCCTCAAGGAGAGAATGGATTATGAGTCCCGCAGAGGCGCTGCGCCCGTGCCCCAGCAGGCGCGAGGGGACAAGGACACACAGGCCTATTTCGTGGGAGGCCACAAGAGAGCATAAAGATGCCTTCCAAAAGACACAGCCCTCTGCCCGGGGAGGGAAAGGAGATACCAATATCCGTTCAGGCTGTGGAACGACGGGAGGAGATGCTCTGGACGGCCCATGAGCCGGCAGAAGCGAAGGCTTTTCCGCCCTGCATCAAGGGCATAATGGCCGGGGGGGCGGCAGCCCAGAGCGGCAAGCACAGGATCGCCGCCATCCTGGCCGCATTCCTGGGACAGGCAGGCTACAGCCGTGAGGAGGCAATGCAGCTCTGGTCGGGTGTAGCCGCTGTAGAGGAACGGATCTTTGAGGAATGGTTCTTGAAGATGCACTGCCCCAAATGCCGGGCCATGCAACGGCAGAGCAAAGGCTACCCCGATCTGGGAATAGCCGACCTGGGGCTGTGTCGGCCGGATGAGGCATGCCAGGAGTTCGACAGTCCAGTAGAGTATGCCTGCCGCATACGATCGATTGAGGATCGAGAGAAGGGCACATTCTTGCATATCAAAACCCAGTACAGAGTCCGGATATTTGATTGGTCGACGGGCCGAGAGGGCGAGATCGAATTGTCGGAAATGGAAAAGGAGACTCTTGAGGCATTGCTGGCGGAAAAGTCCGGGCGGAATGATAAAATCCTCGTCTATGCAAGAGTTCGGGTCAGGGGAAAGCTGAAACCCAGATTCTTCCTGCGGGACTCGGAAGGCCCGCGCCGGCAGATGCTCTCGGATGTTCTTTGACGAATATTACGGATTCACACCTCGGCGCTGTCTTGGTGGGTGGCCACATCACCCACCGCCGTATTTCGCTCCCGCCCCTGCCCGATCTCCCTCGCGCCCGCGTATGGGCGTGCCTGGGGTCGGGCATGGATCAATATTAATGAGGAGTGGATAACTGGTAATAAGTATTTATCGATGGACGAGGAGTGATAGTAGTGGGATACAGGGCATCTACGAAATTACAACAATTTCGGCACACTACCCAAATACAGAGCAGGAATGGATTGATCTCAGCAAGAAAAGAAGAAAGGCAACCATTCTGAGGCGCTAGGAGAAGTTAAAGCATGACCGACGAAGTTAAGCAAGGCTCACCGCAATTCATCCCCCAGCTCAAGGGCAAAAAGATCATTATCCGCCTAGTCTCAGGAGGTCAGCCAGTTACAGGGACCATCGAAAGATACAACCCCTATGAGATCCTCCTCCAGACGGCGAAAGGGCAGCTCTTGGTCTTCAAGCAAGCCATTGCCACGATAGAAACCGTGGATGAACCAAAAGGGTACAAGGCAGATATTTAGGTGCATGAGATATGCCCAACGAATCACTACAAAGCCAGGAAGAAGCCAGGACTAAGAATTGGTGGCAGTTCTGGAAGTGTAAATTGAATAAGGAGTGTGCCATGCACGTAGGAACTGTAAAGAAATTTTTAATATATTCGATTTATTTAATTTTTGTTTTAATCACCTTTGTTCCTCGCTTGTATGTGAAGTTACACGATCCAAACGCCACCCTGCCTTTTGGATTCGATTCCTTCATGGAGATTTTAGATCCGGTTGCCATTGCTACAATCATACTAGCGACAGCAACTTTTGCTTTGGTGAAAGATTCTAGCAAAAATATCGAAATTTCTAAAAATAATTTGTTAGAAGATCATCTAGTAAGAGAGATGAACGAATTAATCAAACCGATATATCTAAAAAGAGACAAGTTTGAATATTTAGAATTTGTGCATAATCCATACTATTCTGAAACAAGGTACTTTCAAGAATGGAAAGATGAAGCACGTGATTTCTGGGATCGGCTCGAAACCAGCGAATATCTAGCTTCAAAAGATTTACGAGATCTGATAAAAGACTATTCGCAAACCAACAAAGAATGGCATCATAAGCACGACGAATTAGCCAACGGAATAAAAGAAAGTTTAACAAGAGAGTGTAAAAGAGATCTCTGTGAAGAAGCACCTAAAGACCGACTCAGTTTGGGTTTTTTTGACTATAGGTTTATGAATTTGCCTACGAGCAACGATAGAGCCGAGCGGAAACAGAAAATTAAAGATTTAACAGACCAGTTAGATGCAGATAGCTATTCCTTCAGTCTTATTGGAGAATTTGTAAATTTAATAGATGAGGATACCGTTTTAGAAGCCAAAAGAACAATATTTAAAGCTAAAGTGATCGATAGATACGAAAAACTTGAAAAGATGATAGACGAAATTCGAGATACACTTGAGAAGAGCTCGTGAAATGCCTTTTAAGGCTGTGGGACGAACAGTACTGGAAGCGGTTCTGAAAGCATCTCATCACTCCCCCAATCCTTCCACCAGCACCTCCCCCTCTTCCGTTACAAAGATCCGGGCGTCTCTCTCCAGCGCCCTCTTCTTGAAGAGACGGGGGGCAATGCGTCGCAGTTGCACTACAATATCCAGAGATGTGATGGGAAGACGCATCTGTTTTTCGTCCGCTGCGGCAAAGATCATCTTGGGCAGCTCGAAGACATCCGTTCCCGCCTTGGCCTGTAAGGATATGGGAGCACGCAGCATCATCCACTGCTGCAGCGTTCGCTCTGCTCGGGCGATGTTCTGATGGGCTCGCTTCTCCAGGATGCTGATGTTGGAGCGGGTGGTGCCCAGGCTGTCTGCTACCTCCTGCTGGGACCGACCGGCCAGACGCATCTGCAACACCTCGATCTGCCTTTCTGTGAGAAATGAATCCCGGGATTCTTCGTCTCCTGATTTGCTCCCGTCTTCTACTTCTACTGTTTCTGGCATCATCATTCGCAAGGTCAAAATGGTCTTATGAGATGATAAAAGCATCCTTCCACCCAATCTACCAGGGCAAAGTTATCTCCTCGCTCTTGCCCACGGCCATCAGCCTGCCCGCTTGCAGCACGGCTACCCTGCCGGCCAGCTTGCGGCACTGCTGCATGTTATGCGTGGCTAAAATCACCGCTGTCCTGCTCCCGGCCAGGCGCTGCAAGAGGTTGTCGATGGAGGCGGCGCTCCCGGGGTCCAGATTGGCGGTCGGCTCGTCCAGCAGGAGAAGTTCCGGCTGCAGGATCAGAGCTCTGGCCAGGGCAATTCTCTGCGTCTCCCCTCCGGATAGGGTATTGGCATCGCGGCTCTCATAGCCCGAGAGCCCGACTGCTGCCAGGGCTTCTTCTACCATGTCACTCATACTCATTTCCCCCCCTGTCGCATCAACTCTACCCCTCATCCTCAGGCCATAGGAGACATTCGTCTCCACGCTGGCCTTGAACATGACCGGCTTCTGAAATACCATGGCCATCTTGCGCCGGGCACAAAGCAACTCCTTCTCCGGCTTTCCGAAAACCATTCTGCCGTCGAAGAGAATGCAACCTGTTGAGGGCTCATCGAGCAAATTAATGAGGCGCAGCAGTGTCGTCTTTCCCGAGCCGGTAGGCCCGATCAGGCCCAGGATCTCGCCCCGTTCTACCGTCAGGTCGATTCCCTCGAGAATCTTTGCCGGGCCGATGCTTTTGCTTAGAGAACGTACCTCCAGGAGAGCCATTCTTATCTCCCCTGAAATCGGTTGAGCAAGAGGTTGATCGCCAGCGAAATGGATATGAGAATTATTCCCAGAGCCATGGATAGCTCCAGATTGCCCATGGAGGTCTCCAAAGCTATGGACGTGGTGAGAACTCGTGTGTAGCCCCGGATGTTCCCTCCGATCATCATGGCCACGCCCACCTCGGAGAGCGCCCGGCCAAATCCCAGGAGCACGGCAGCCATGACCGCCACGCGTGCCTCTTTTATTACAGTTATTATTATCTGCATCTCCGTTGCGCCTAATGATTTAGCCGTGTCCCTGATCTGGGGGCTGACGCCCGCCAGAGCGGTAATGGTCAGACCAATCATAATAGGGCTGACGAGAATGGCCTGACCGAAGATCATGCCGCTCGGGCTGAAGAGCAGGTTAAGTCCTCCCAGCGGCCCGGAGCGGGAGATGAGCAAAAAGACCAGCAAGCCAACGGTCACCGTTGGCAAGCTGTAGAAGGTCTGAATTAAATTTATCAATGCCCTTTTGCCCCAAAATTGGCGAAACTCGATGATGCCTCCCAGAGGTATGCAGATGATGCCTGCTAAAAAGGCGGAAGAGAGCGAGATAAAGATGGACCTCAAGGTGATCTCGACCACCTGGGGGTCTACCGCTGCAATCAGCTCAAGGGCCCGCAAGAGGCCGCTGTAGATCTCTTCCAACCAATTTCACCTAATCCCCGTCGATCTTACCTCTTGCCTTGCCCTAAGCTCACCTGAGATCAACTGAGTCTCACTTAAGCGGCAGCACAAGAAGCGCTGCTGGGCACGGCGCACTCAGCAACCGAGCAGCCGATCAGATCGCAGTTTCCTCGGGCTGGCGAAAAGAGGGGCTTGCCGAATTTCTCTGTGCCATAGCTTGCAATCAGATCCTGACCCTCATCGGAGACCAGGTAGTTTATGAATTCATTGGCCAGCTCACAGTTCACGTTCGGATGCTTCTTGGGGTTCACAGCCATGGCTACATAAACATTGAGCAGCTCGCTTCCGCCCTCAATGATGGGGACGAGCGTCAGATTTCCCTGGTATGCCATAAAAGTGGACATATCTGAGATGGTGTAGGCCTGCTTTTCATTGGCAATGTTTAAGGTTGCGCCCATGCCCTGCCCGGCCTCGATATACCAGGGACCGGAGGAGTTGACGGCAGAGTAGTTGTAGCCGGCCTTCTTCCAGAGCAGCTTCTCGCGGGCATGTGTGCCGGAGTTGTCGCCACGGGATATGAACATCACCTTAGCCGGATTGCTTTTGCCTTTCTCCATGATGCCGGCCAGAGCCTGGGAGGCATTCATACCTTTTACGCCTGCGGGATCATCCTTGGGTCCGACCAGGTAGAAGTAGTTGTAGGCAATGCACCTTCTCTCCAGACCCTGTCCGTCCTTGATGAATTTCAGCTCCCTCTCCTTGTCATGGACGACGAGGACATCCACGTCGCCGCGCTCACCATACTGGATGGCGATGCCGGTTCCGCCGGAGACCACGTCCAATGATACATTGTACTTCTCATCGAACTTGTCTTTGATCACGTCCAAAAGACCGGTATCTTGCAGGCTGGTAGTAGTAGCCAGCTTCAGCCTCTCTCCCTCTACCGCCCCGACAGCGCTGCATAAAACTGATAACGTCATCAGCACAAGGGCCGTTTTCAGAAAAGTTCTATCCATTTTCAATCCCTGCTCTAAAGCATAATAGCTTACCATAAAAAGGTTATGTTAGCTAATTAAATTACGTATCTGAGCAGCTTTCATCCCCAACGGTAAGTTATATCTTCCCTGACTTCAAAAAACCAAGAGTTGATGCTAAAAGATATGCTAAAGCTCAAAGACAAATCAATCCTCGTTATCGGCGGTGCCGGTTTCATCGGCAGCCATCTCGTAGAGGCCCTGCTGCCAGAAAATGAGGTCACCGTCCTCGACAACTTCAGCTCGGGCAAGAGAGAGTTTATCGCGCCCCATCTAAATAATTCCCGTTTTCGTCTTCTAGAAGCAGACCTAATCGATACCATTGCACTGGAAAAGGCCCTGGATGGAGTGGACAATGTCTTTCACCTGGCCGCCAATCCGGATGTGAAGCTGGGCGCAGAAAACACCCGCGTGCACCTGGAGCAAAATGTGCTGGCCACCTACAACCTTTTAGAGACCATGAGAAAATGCGACGTCAAAAAAATCGCCTTCACCTCCACGTCCACCGTTTACGGCGAAGCGACAACGGTTCCCACGCCGGAGAACTACGGGCCACTTCTGCCCATATCTCTATACGGTGCCTCCAAGCTGGCCTGCGAGGCGCTCATCTCCTCCTACTGCCATACCTTTGAGATGCAGTCCTGGATCTATCGTTTTGCCAATATCGTGGGAGAGCGGGGCACGCACGGCGTGCTGGTGGACTTCATAAGAAAGTTGCGAGAAAATCCTCGCGAGCTGGAGATCCTGGGCTCGGGCCAGCAGAAGAAGTCCTACCTGGAGGTGAAAGACTGCGTGCGGGCTATGCAGCACTGTGTGCAGCATTCGGACGAGCAGATCAATGTCTTCAATATCGGCTCCGAGGACTCTGTAGATGTGACAAAGATCGCAGATATCGTGGCCCTGCAGATGGGCCTCACTGATGTTCGATATCGCTACACGGGAGGCGTGGATGGCAGGGGCTGGAAGGGCGACGTCAAAGTTATGCAGCTCTCCATTGAGAAGATCAAAAAGCTGGGCTGGATGCCCTTAGAAGGCTCCGTCCGGGCGATTGAGACGGCAGTGAAGGCGCTGCTTAAGGATGTTTAAGGAACACTTTTTAACCAAAAAAATGTGTGGAATGAGTCTATTTTACATTGCTCACAGCCCATTTCGTCTCTTTCCACCAGTCACCTTCCAGCAAGGTGGCATTGTAGCCCATGAGCCGGAGGCTGTAGAAGAGAGAGTAGGCCTGCGGGGTGCCGTAGACGATGGCCGTCCCAGACTTCTCCAGGCGCCTGCCAAAAAGATCTTCCAGCGTGCTGGCATCCATAATTTTGGAATTTTCGTAGAGCTTATCCTGACTTAGACAGATCGACTCTTTGCGAAGCCTGCTTTGGCCGTATTCGAAAAAGTCTCTTGCATCCAAAACCCTAACATCAGATAGTTCAAGCATGCTCTCCAGGTTGTCGGGCGTCACCAGGAGCCATGGCACAATATGGGTGGTGTAGTTAGAAGGCATAGGAGCCGGTGCGTTTGTGGAGAGGGCAACTCCTGCTTCCAGGATCGCTTCTATCCCCCCGTCAAGCAGGCTGACATTCTTATGCCCCAAATAGCATAGAGCCCAGAAGACGAAAGAAGCTCCCTCGCCGGAATCTCCGTAGACGAGGAGCCGATCGCTTTCGTTCACTCCGGCGCGGCCAAAGGCCCCTTTAGCTTGAGCCTGATCAAGAATGCCCTTCCTTTGCAGATCTTTCCAGTACAGGCTTCTTGATCCAGGAATATGCCCGGAGAGGTAATCCGGCATGGACCTCACATCCAGAATAACCTGATCGCTCTTTATGGATGCGGCGCTGGCGAAAAGCTCGGGCATTGCATAGCCCTTTTTCTGAGGATTTGCTTTGGCAGTGGTTGGAATATTGCTTGCCGGTCCGTTTAGCTGGCCAGCCGTCTGGCCGCTCTGCTGGCTGCTTAGTTGGGCCCGCTCATAGGCATCTTTTTTGGCCAGCCAGCCGTCCAGGTTGGTCCAGTCCGGACAGGTAGGACAGAACTCTCCGGTCTCTGTGCCAGCCATTGCCGAGATTGTCAGAAAGCTCAGGAAAAAAACTGCCAGCAAGCAGATTATCGATGCTACTGCACTCGCCTCTCTCAGCCGAATAAATCGTGATATGTTGCCACCCATAATTGAATTCACTCCGAAGAAAGGGCATCATGCCACTATTTCAGGCTTGCTGAGGAAGGGAAACTATAAATACACATAATTTGTTCATTGTAGTAATAGTAAGTACTTTAATGTACTAAATAATACATTAGAATCAAAAACAGATATCAGAGCGGATTTCATACACGAAAAGGAGAGGGCCGATTTGAGAGGAACATCGATTCGCATGGAGAGGATATTCAATCGCAAAACAGGAAACGCAGTCATAATTCCCATGGATCACGGGGTGAGTGTCGGTCCCATCAAGGGTATAAAAAGCGTCAAGGCCATCGCCGATGCCGTGGCCTCGGGCGGGGCGGACGCCGCCATAGTGCACAAGGGTGCAGCCGTATTCGGCCATCGCGGCTATGGCCGGGATTTGGGCCTGATCATCCATCTCTCCGCCTCCACGGCTCTGGGGCCTGACCCCAACAACAAGGTGCTGGTGGCGACGGTAGAGGAGGCTCTCAAGATCGGTGCGGACGGCGTGAGCATTCACGTTAATGTCGGCGCAGAGGACGAGAGCCACATGCTATCCACTCTGGGCGAGGTCTCCAGGAACTGTCAGGAATGGGGCATGCCGCTCCTGGCCATGATGTATCCGCGGGGAAAGAAGATCAAAGATGAATACGCGGAGGAGTACATCGCTCATGCGGCGCGGGTGGGAGCAGAGCTTGGCGCGGATATTGTCAAGACCAACTACACCGGAGACCCGGACAGCTTTGCCCGCGTAGTGGAGTGCTGCCCCATCCCCGTGGTCATTGCCGGTGGGCCGAGAGTGGAGTCGGAGCTGGACCTGCTCACAATGGTCGAGGGAGCGATATCGGCAGGGGCGCGAGGAGTGGCCATCGGCAGGAACGTCTTCCAGCATGAAAATCCCGCACTCATCACCCGCCGCATCTGCGGGGTGGTGCACAAGGGCCTTTCTGCCAGGGAGGCTCTGCAAATCGCTACGGCAGAATAAAAAACGGCTCTCTTCGATAATTAAACCAAAGGTTACGGAATATAACCACAGAGGCACAGAGCGCACAGAGGACGAACGAACGGAGAACTACGATTATTCCGGAGTAACTATTCAGCCACCCAGTCAAAACCCGATTTTTCGTCCGATACTCCATGAATCATAATGTGCGATATTTGACCAAAAATTTAAAATATTAATAATAATCATATACGCGTTATAATGGAGGGGCGCAAATCTCATCA
>JANYKI010000121.1 GCA_025361645.1 Methanothrix sp. | reverse complement strand
GGGCAGCTCCGGCTCCCGGCTGCGCCCCTTCTTGCTCTTCGTGGGCGCAGGTGCGGGCAGGAGCCGCCTGATCTCCGCCATCCTGCCGCTCTCCATCAAAGGCACCAGATTTTGTATGTACCATTCCTTATGCCAGTCCAGAAGATGCTGGTAGGCCACAATGAGAAAGGAGCCCGAACCGCAGGCCGGATCCAGCACTCGCAAGGCGGCGGCCTCCGGCAGCGTCTTTCCTTCCAGCAGCGGAGCGATGGTATTTTGCACAATGTACTCGACGATGTAGGCAGGCGTGTACTTGACTCCGCCCGCCTTCTTTACCTCCGGCTTGTCCTCCACCACTGCGTTGTGGCTTTCATCCAGCCGGATGACCTTGCCCAAAAACTGCTCGTAAATCTGGCCTAAAATTTCCGCTGGAAGGACGGAGAACTCGTAAGGGCTCTCCGGGAAATAGAGGCGCTTGATGATATTCTTGAGGGTCTCATCATCTATCTCCAGGCCTCGTGTGATGGTATCCGGATTCTCCCGGCCCGGCTCCTTGCAAAAATGAAAGATCCCGGAGTTGTAGCGATCGTCAGCCTGGAGGAACAGCTCGCACAGCCTGGGATAGACCGGCTCCCCGCTCAGCAGGTCTTTCAGGCGCATGTAACGTTCGATGCCCCGGTCCTCGCAGATGCGCAGGAATATGATCCGATCGATAATGGTCTGAACGGCAAAGTTGAGGCTTACCGTGTCCAGATCGGGATTGTGCCGGGCAATGCTTTTGGCCAGCATCTCCCGCCACTCTGAGATGTCGTCCAAAAGGGCAGCGTCCACCCTCTTTTCGCCCCGCTTTTGCGGCAGGGACTGCACATACTTGTCGAGGGAACCGTTGAGGACCGCCTCCCGGGAAAAGAGGGCGGAAATCTCCGGCCACTTTTCTGCATATTGATCGTACCGGAAATACAGGAGGCGCGATTTGGTGGATTTATCATCCTTGGAGGGGCGCGCCCGGCAGTAGTAGACCGAGAACTCCTCAAAGTCAGTGAGAATGGAGATGGCAAGATCAGCAGACCAGGCATAACGTCTTATCTGGTAAGCGGGATAGACACCGGATTCGATATTTATGGAGGGCCTCTTCACTTCCACGAAGAATTTCCTCTTGTCGAAGAGGCGAAAGCTGTAGTCGGGACTCTTGATCTTTCCCTCAACATCGATTGCATCCTCTTCTTTGACCTCTCTCTTATCGGCCCGGCATTCATGTTTATGATAGACGTCCCAGCCCAGCGCCTCAAAAAAGGGATTTATGAACTCCGTTCTTAGCTCGGTCTCATTGTACTGGCTGGATCGATAGATATCCTGGTCACGCTCGAACTTCTCCATCAGCTCGATGATCTTTGCGGGTGCCGTTGTCACTGATGCCTCTGCCTGCAATTTCTTTGCCCTCCGGCGCACTCATTAACCGCTCTCCCGAAAAAGCTTCTGGCAGGAATGCTTCAATGGAACTTTCAAGGTTTTTCGTCTGGCAGAGTTCCGGCCTAAAGACCACAAAGCCGATATACCTCTTGATCTTAGCGCATAGCGAAAGGCGAGATTAAAATGCTTATAGGAATTGATGTGGGCGGCACCACCACCGATGCCGTTGTCGTGGACGGGAGTAAGGTTGTCAAGACCGCATATGTGCCGACAGATCACGATAACCTGTTGAAGTGCTTGCTTTTGGCCTTGGACGAGCTGGTGCAGGGCATAGATACCGGCAAGATCGAGCGAGTGGTCCTGAGTACTACCCTGATTACTAATATGATCGCAGAGGGCAAGACTGATCCCGTGGCTTTGGTGCTCATACCGGGGCCCGGAACCAATCCCAGGGACTACGCGCTGGGCGAGAGCATCATCTTAGACGGTGCTATCGATTTCCGCGGCAAAGAGATCGATCGGCTCAAAGAATCCCAGATCAAAGAGGCGGGGGCAAGTATCCGGGCCCAGGGCCTCTCCCGCGTGGCCGTGGTAGGAAAATTCTGCCAGAGAAATCATGCCCACGAGCTAAAGGTCTGCGAGATATTGGCCGCAGCGCTGCCCGGTGCCAAGATCGAGCTGGGGCATAAAGTCTCCGGTCAACTCAACTTCCCCCGCCGGGCAGCGACAACCATGCTCACCGCCGCCACCAAAGACAGCTATGAGCGTTTTGCCAAAGACGTGGCTGCTGCTCTCAAGGAGCGCAATATTTCAGCACCGGTCTACATCCTCAAGGCGGACGGCGGTACTCTGCCCCTGGACAAATCGGTGCAGATGCCTGTAGAGACCATCTTCTCCGGGCCTGCCGCCAGCATTATGGGGGTACTGGCGCTTACAGAGCCGGGCCAAAGCTGTGTGGTCGTGGACATCGGCGGCACCACCACTGATCTGGCGCTCATCCTCTCCGGCAAGCCCCTCCTCTCTGCCAAAGGGGCGCGGGTTGGCTCTCTTCTCACCCAGGTGCGGGCCTTTGCCGTCAAGTCGGTAGCCATCGGCGGCGACAGTGCAGTAGCTGTCTCCAGTCAGGGCTGCGATCCTGATTCCGAGAGTTGCGCTCCTGGCACCAAGAGCTGCTGCGGCAGCCTGACCGTTGGGCCGCACCGGGACGGCTCGCCGCTTTGCATGGGTGGAAATGGACCCACGCCCACCGATGCTTTGCGGGTTTTGGGGCTTACCCAGATCGGCGACGCCGCCAAGGCTGAGAAAGCCATGCAGATCGTGGCGCAGAGCCTGGGCTGCACTGCCAGGGAGGCCGCTCAGAAGGTCGTTGATGCCGTAGTGGACAAGATCGTCTTTGAGGTTAATGAGATGTTCAGGGAATGGGAGCAAGAGCCTGCTTATCGCATCTGGGAGATCCTGAAAAAAGAGAAACTCTCTGCCCAAAGCGTTGTAGGCGTAGGCGGAGGCGCTCCCCCCCTCGTGCCGCTGGTGGCCGCCCGCTTGGGCGCAGCCGCCATTGTTCCCGAGTATGCGCCAGTGGCCAATGCCATCGGCGCCGCTGTGGCCCGGCCCACCTTAACCCTGAACCTGCACATCGACACAGAGAAAGGCGAATTTAGCGTGGCCGAAGACGGTCTCATGGGCCGGGTGACTGACCAAAAGATGACTCCAGAAGATGCAGAGCGGCTAGCCCGGCGACTCTTGGCGGAGCGGGCGGCGCGCCTGGGCATCGGCGAGTATGCCGGCGAGGCCGAGGTTACTTACAGCGAGGTTTTCAATATGATTCGAGGCTGGTCAACTGTGGGAAGGCTGATGGACGTGCGAATGGAAATTCCGGCCGGTCTTCTGCCCTCCTGGGGGCGGTGCTGAAAATGTCCTCCCAATGCAAGACGGGCCTCATATTCTTCCCCGCCTTTGACTGGGCCATCTCGCCCACTCACCCGGAACGAGAGGAGCGGCTGCTCTACACCCGCGACCAGATCTTCGAGGAGGGGCTGATGGACCTGCCCCAAATTGAGGAGTACAAGCCCCGCCTGGCCGAGGAAAAGGACGTGGCTCGTGCCCATTTCTGCGTTCCCGATGTGGGAAGCCAGGTGACAGAGGCGCACCTCATCGCCGCCGGCAGCACCCTGACCCTGGCTGATGCCCTGGAGAAGGGCGAGATTCGAAACGGCTTTGCGCTGGTCAGGCCGCCGGGCCATCACAGCATGCGTGTGGTGCACGGTAACCGCGGCTTTTGCAATATCAACAACATGGCCATTCTGGTCGAGTACCTGAGAACCAAATACGGCCACAAGAGGATCGCCGTCATCGATACCGATGTGCACCACGGCGACGGAACCCAGGATATATTCTGGCATGACCCGGATGTGCTCTGCCTATCCTTCCACCAGGACGGCCACACCCTCTATCCCGGCTCGGGCTTCGTCAATGAAATGGGCGGACCACAGGCGCTCGCCAGGACGCTGAACGTTCCCCTGCCGCCCGGCACCACGGACGAGGGCATTCACTACGTTTTGGACAATCTCATCCTGCCCATCCTCGATGAGTTCAAGCCTGATTTGATCCTGAACTCGGCCGGTCAGGACAACCACTACACCGATCCGCTGGCCAATATGCGCTTCTCAGCTAACGGCTACGCCCGGCTCAATGAAAAGCTGGCCCCAGACCTTTGCGTCCTGGAGGGAGGCTACGCCGTGGAGACGGCCTTGCCTTATGTGAACACGGGCATCATCCAGGCCATGGCCGGCCTCGATTACTCTCACGTCAAGGAGCCGGACTATGTGCCCGGTCGCTTCGTGCAGACGGAGGGAATGGTGCGGGAGATCGAGCACACCGTGGCTCAGGTGCAGAATATCTGGGAGCAGAGGGACGAACTGACAAAAGACGCACTGGAAAGCCTTGGTGACTTCTACCGCAGGAAGAGGCGTGTCTTCTACGACACGGACATGATCAACGAGAACCAGGAAGAGGTAGTTCGCCTCTGCCCGGACTGCGCCGGTTACATGACGATCAATACATCCGCCCAACGCGGCTACGGCATTTTGAACAGCGCCTTTTGCGTCTCCATTCCCCGCAAAGCATGCTCCTCCTGCCGGGATGACGCCAAAGAGGAGTATGCAGAGCATGTGGACGACAAAAGGATAGGTTATGTCTTGATGCAGGACAAGGACAAAGACAAGTTCAAGTTCTACAATAACATGACCCGAACGGAGAGGGGGTACTAGCGTGGTTGGTGGGCAAAAGAGGAGCTGGAAGCGGGAAGCTTCCGACGGCTTTTTGCTCCCTCCTTTACGTTACTCTGCTCGCTTGATGACAACAGTATCAGATATCCTATTGAATAAACGCTGCCGGCTTATGCGAAGAGCATACCAGCCTATGAGGCAGTCGACGGGAAGCAGAAATGCCTTTCCGAATGACTCTACCGCGGCGTCTCTAAATCTAATGCTCTCTCCAAAGGGACCGGTTACAACTATGTTAAAGAGCATCTTCCCCAGCGACTGACCTCTATAACCTTCTAATGCAGTCCAATAAATGAATAATATTGCTGCCAGCAGAAGGGCTCCGCTAATGCCTAACGCATCTATTTTTAAGACGATCGCAATTCTGTACCAGAGGATGCCCATAAGAAGGACATCGATCAACCAGGCCCAAAAACGATCGTTCCAGCTTGACAATACTATTATCTCATCCATTAGCAGGCCTTCTTCTGCTTCTTTCGGTACATGTATCCCCCTGCTGCTATTATGATGATGATAACAATCCCTGCGGGCAGGAGCAGTGATGTGGGGGCGGCCTTGACCGTCACCGGTATCTTCATGCTCTCCGAGATGACGGTGTCGCCATTTAGGTCAGTATACTTGATCTCGCTGTTAATGGCGTAGTCCTTGGGCGTGGCATCGGAATCGACGTCCACCCGGAAGACCACTGTCTTCTCCTCCCCGGGCTGCAAGGTGCCTATGAAGGCCTGGTCGTCTGTGGATGAGAAGGGCTTGAAGATGGACAGCCTTGCCACTGCATCCTTGATGGGGTCCTCACCAATATTTTTGTAGGTGGCAGAAATTGGCGTCTTCTTGGCTCCTGTTGAGAGAACTCCGGAGTTGTTCAAGATCAGAAAGTCCGCCTGCTTCTTGACGGTGATGGTGATGGGCAGCGTCTGGTTGGCCTTCTGGTAGATGTAGGATTCTCGGAAATTTGCCAGAGCGGGAGAGCTTCCGCTGCTAACAAGGGTCGAGGCATAGACCCGAACATTGTCCTGATAGTCGTAAGACATATTCAGATGGAGCGGATATTTTCCAGCAGGAGCATGCTCTCCTATCTTCAGGGTGAACTTCAAGGGTGATTGGGTCTTGTCTCCCGATTTAAGGGACGCGACAACCTGGTCGCCGGACTTTACATCGATCTGCCGGACTTCTGAGCTGAGGCTGGCGGTGATCCCCAAAGCGGTAGGCTTCTTATACTCCTCTTGCAATTCTGCCGCAGCTAGAGCGAACTCTTTGGGGTTTTGAGGTGTGAGATCCTCTTTGAAACCGAGGATCCTTCCGTAGTTGGTCAGATCCAAATACAGCGTAACGGTATCTCCGCGCTCGAACTCATTCGTCCCGGAAACACTGGCGGAGAGATCCGGACTACCGTACATGGTATAGTAATTGTCTCCTCCAAGCTCATAAGGTATGTAGGTATTCTGGGCAGAAGCAGTAGCCAGAAGTGTCAACATTATAGCCATAGCTATGGCAAACTTAATTTCCATTGATTTTTCTCCCCGATTGATTATTGATTAGCGCAATTGCTTTCTTAAGTTCTTGTTTGGCGTTCTCCAGCACCTCACGCCTGGTCTCCATGCGAATCATCAGGACCACAAATACTGTAAAGGTCACGATGAGGGCAAAGACAACCGACATCACTGTCACCAGCCCGAAGTTGCTGATGATGTTGAAGGGCGAGGACATCAGAGCGGCAAATCCGAAGATGACTGTCATTCCCGATGCCACCAGAGCCGAACCTATGCGGTTGGCAGTGATCTTCAGCGCCTCATAAGGATCACCAACATTAGAAAGCTCCTCATAGAAGCGCTCCATCATCAGTATGGCATATTCCGAGCCGACGCCTAAGACAAGGGCCCCCATTGTGGCCGTGAGGGGAGTGTATTTCAATCCACCGAAGTACATAACTCCCCCCATCCATCCTATCACTACCAGCATGGGCAGCACCGGCAGCAGGGCCTTGATAAGGTCTCGGTATATTATCAGGAGCAGGATGAAGATCAGGACTAAGCCGAGCAGCGACATCTCCACCCTGCCTGAAGTCAGTGCATCCATAACCGTGGTCATGAGCACCGGTTGGCCTGTTATCCTGACTGTTACTCCAGGTGGCGGAGTCATCCAGGCCAGATCGTCTTCGTATGACTTGATGAGCCGGGCCATACCTTCCGTCCCCAGATTAGCCTGAGCATCGCCTATATTTGCATCCACAATGGCCAGGTTATGACCGCTCAGGTAGGTATCTTGCACCGCCTCTGGTAGAGAGGCAATTATCTCTCTTATCCGGGTTCTGTCATCAGGTATCGCTCCCTCGTTGGCGGCTTTTACATAGGTGACTATGCTTGTAACGCTCCCTGTCCTATCCTGCCTGGAAGTGAGCAGGTAATTGCTGAAATCATCCATCCACCTGAGATTTTCCGGGTCTGTGGTGTCGTCGCCCTGAACCAAGAACTTAATTGAGTCAGTTCCGCCGAAAGAAGCTTTCATGTGTTTTAAATCGATCAGTGGAGGCAGGTCCTGGGGAATGAAGTTCTTCGTGTCCGTCTCAATGGGGACCAGCGTGTCGGCATAATTTCCGGCGAGGGCCAGGATCAGAGCCACGGCCAGCACTGCTTTCCACTTTTCGACACAGAAATTTGCGACATTCTCTATGAAAGCGCCTATTTTCGAACCATTTTCCGAATGGCTTTCCGCCCTCTTTTTTCTGGGCAATTTTTTTTCAGACAGATAAAGGACCGTCACATTCACAAAGAGAGCGGAGAGGTAGCACATGACCAGACCTATGATACAGACCATTCCGAAATCCTTGATCATGGGGACAGAGGAGCTCAAAAGTGCAACGAAGCCGGCCTCCGTTACGACCAGGGCGATGATCACCGGGAGGGCCACATGGTTAACCGTACTGATGGCAGCCTCCACGGAGTTCTTGCCTTTGAGCAACTCCTCATCTATCCGGTTGTGGAACTGGATGGCATAGTCGATGCCAATTCCAATCATGATGGGAAAAGCAGCAAATGTGACCATGCTCATGGGTATCCGGAAAAAACCCATGGCCCCGAATGTCCAGATTATGCCCAGGAAGACTACCGGTATCGGAAGAAGCGGCCACCTGACGTGCCTGAAGACCAGAAGCAGGGCTACAATCATCAGCACTGCGCATAGAGCCAGGACCGAGCCGTTGCTGTTGTTCATAGTCTCTTGAATCGCGGACTGAAAAGATGGGTCTCCTGTGACGCTGACGCCGTAACCTGCGGGAAATTCTGCAAAATCAACCGCGTTATTTAATTCCGAAAGAAGCTCTTTACGTTGAGACGCTTTCAGGGCGGTAGGCATCCCTACAATCATCCTGGCGTGTCTGCGATCAGGCATGAGGCCCTGCACAGCCGGGCCGACGCCAGCCAGGATCTCGTCTATTCTCTCCTGAGTGGGAATACGGCGGATGCCACTGCTTTGGTATTCAGCATCGGCCACAATGTCGGCTATGCTCCGCACACTCACCACATTATGGACCTGCAACATGTGATCGGATAAGCGCAGGCCGGCCGACAGAGCTTCAACTTTTGCCACATCATCTCCCTCGATCAGAATCACATTGCCATCTACGGCGAAGTTTTCCTGGTAGAGGTGGTCATATAATTGATAGAGGGCCGAATCTTTTGACACAAAGGTCTCTGTATTCATGCCCTGGCTCTCTACCTGCTGGGCATAGTGAACCGAGATCAGTGTCAAGAGAACTGCTGCGGCTATGATTATTGCGGGATTTCTGGTAATCCACACCCCGAGTCGTTCCAAGCCGATCATGCCAATAAAACCTTCTATTCGGATTTTGCAGAACGAACCGAATAAACGCAAAATACTTAAACTTTGTGATTGATTTGATTATTGTGAACGATGAAGAAATGCTGGCGCTAAAGAAGCCCATTATTGATGCATGCATCAGAACCTCCAAAAAAAATGGTTGGAGCGATGCCATGGGGATACTGAGAGGCACCCTCTTCCTGGAAAGTGAACCCATGTCTCTTGATGCGTTGGCAGAGAAGACCGGCTACAGCAAAACGACAGTGCGCTCAAATATGAGCTATCTCGAAAACCTCGGCTTGGCCCGTCGTGTGGTAGGTCCGGTGGGCAAGCAGCATCGCGATAAGCAACATCGTTATGCTCTGGAGACTGACACGGAAGCAAGGAGGCCGGTGGTTCTGTCTGCTGCGAAGGAGGAAGTCCATTTGGTCTTGCAGGCTCTCAATCAAATCGAGAAAAATCTTGAGGGTCACAGCCGGGAAGCTGAGAAAATGAGCGCTATCATGATGAAAACAAGACAATTTTATGAAGAGATGGACAGAATTTTGCAGCTAATGGACCAGTACACTTTGAAAGAGCTTATTGAGCTTTTAGAGAGCAAAAAGAAATGAATGGCTAATCCGATATTATGACCAATCGCGCAAAAGAGCTTGATGCGGCAGCAAAGGACATTGACCTCGAATCCTTGCAGGCGGCAAAGGATGCCGTCACCGCATCCTGCGCTGAGTACGTTCGCTGGGCTGACCTCTTCTCCTGCCGCCTGGAGACCATGCAGGCGGCGGAGCTGCATAAGTTCACCCGTGCCCTGGTGCTCACCTTGCTCGGCCACCTGCCCACCCGGCCCGGCACCTGTCCTTTCTGCATCCAGTACGACCGGGATCGAGCTTGCACCGGCTGCGGCTACGCAGCCACGCATGGCCGTTGCGATGCCGACGATTCTGCCTTCAGCCTCTTCATCGAGGCCTTCCAGGAGCTGGGCAGAAGCGTCTACCAGGATACGGGCAAGCTTTGCTGCTCACCCCATGATGCCCGGATGCATCTCAATTTATTCATCAAGGTCTCTCGCGACGTGGCCATGCGACTGCAAGAGGATCTTCCTCCGGCTGGAGCACAGCTGCTTATGGAGCTGAAGGCTGCATATCTCGATACAATGATCTGTCTTCTTCCGGTACTGCTTTTAAGTGAAGAAGTCCAAGAGAGGAGTCTTCTGGTGAGAAGGATGCTTTTGAATTACTGGTGAAGCAAAGGTTAATTGATGAAGCTGCCATCAAGTCCCTGGATGCAGACCTGCACAAGCTCGGATATCAGAAAATGCGCTCTTATCATCGCTACGCTCACCTCTTTCCTGCCCCCCTTCATGGCCTCCTCCATCAACATTGCTCTCCCCGCCATTGGTGCCGAGTTCTCCATGGATGCCATCCTTTTAGGCTGGATCGCCACCAGCTATCTGCTCTCTGCCGCCGTCTTCATGGTGCCCTTCGGAAAGATCGCTGATATCTACGGCATGAAGAAGGTCTTTTTCATTGGTCTTTTCATATTCACGGCATCATCCCTGATTGCCTTTTTTGCACCCACTTCCACCATCCTTATCGGCTCAAGGATTCTGCAGGGTATCGGCAGTGCCATGATCTTCGGCACTGGAACGGCCATTTTAGTCAGCGTATTCCCGCTGCAAGAACGGGGCAAGATTTTAGGAATCAATGCCGCCTCCGTCTACCTGGGCCTCTCCCTGGGGCCGTTCCTGGGGGGCCTGCTCACTGAGTATTTTGGCTGGAGAAGCCTCTTTCTCATCAACGTTCCCCTGGGGCTGATTCCGCTGGCTCTGGGGATGTGGAAGCTGAAAGGCGAGTGGGCCGGAGCCAGGGAGGACAGATTCGACCTCACTGGATCGGCAATCTACAGCTTGATGCTTGTAGCCGTTATGTTCGGCTTTTCCCTTCTTCCGGCGTGGCAGGGGGCCGCGTTGGTCCTGGTGGGAGTGGCGACCTTTTTCCTGTTCATTCGCTGGGAGTCGGGGGTGGCCTGTCCGGTGCTGGACGTGCGCCTCTTCAAAAATAATCGGGTCTACGCTTACTCCAATCTGGCGGCGCTCATCAGCTACAGCGCCACCTTTGCCATAACCTTCCTCTTGAGCCTCTATCTGCAGTACATCAAGGGGCTCGCGCCCGATCAGGCCGGGCTGATCATGCTGGCCCAGCCGGCCATGATGGCCATTTTTTCCCCATTTACGGGAAGGCTCTCCGACAGAATGGAGCCGCGCCTGGTGGCCACCGCTGGAATGGCTCTCACATTTGTGGCCGTCTTAGCATTCGTCTTTTTAAGTGCAGAGACAAGCCTCATTTTCATCGTGGCCTGCCTCATCACTTTGGGCCTGGGGCTGGCACTATTCACATCGCCCAACACCAATGCCATCATGTCCTCAGTAGAGCCGCGCTGCTACGGCGTGGGGTCGGCAACCTTGGGAACCATGCGTCTGGTGGGGCAGGTCGCCAGCATGAGCTTTGTCATGATGGTCTTCTCGCTGTATCTGGGAAAGGTGGAGATCACGCCCCAGTATTATCCCCTGTTCCTTTCAAGCGTGAAGGTGGCCTTTGCCGTCTTTTCTGCTCTCTGCATCCTGGGGATTTTTGCCTCCCTGGCCAGAGGGAAATTGAGAAAAGGAGAGCATGGATAAAGAAAATTCAGGCGAGTGTCAAATGTAATGTATCTGCTGCCCGTCCCTGTGCCCCCGGATCTCCCCCGCTGCCGGCCTACTGCGCGCCATGATGTCCGGGTCTCCTTACTTTTACCAGGAAGACGCCCCGCCCGCCACACCAGCCCGCCCGGATCTTTGCCGTGCGCCGCCCCCGCCCCGCGCAGCCTCTCAGTCCCGCGGTGAATTATGTTCGGCTACTGCCCAGGTTGTGATGACGAGCTGGCCTACATAGGCCCGGGCGAGGGGGTCTGCCTGGACTGCTACCTTGCTGAAGTGCGGGCCGAGCCCCAGGAGTAAAGAAAGCTCAAAAATTTGCATTAGAGGCGAGGGAATGATGGATGAAACGGCGGCGGCGCACTCGCGTAGCAAGCTGCTGAGTATTACGTTTTTATCTCATTAGTTACCGGAATATTCGCTCCATTTCTCCGGTGAACCACCTAATCTTGTATATTCAATCCATTTCTGTAATTTGTCCTTTTTCGATTTGCTTTTTCCTGTTTTGCGTCTCTGTTTTCTGCTTTTGGCTGGTTTAGACGGGTCATTAAATTCATCACTTTTATTAATTAAAGTTTCTAATACAGCAAGATTAATTTGTGTTAAATTCCGCACATCTAAATCCAGGACAATTCCCTTTCCGTGGTGAGATAAGCTGCTTCTAAGACTATAAAGTTTCCTAATATCTTCAATGATCGCCTTTTTTTCTTCAACGTTTTTGCCGATAAGCAGAGCAGCGCCTTCAGCAACGTTTTGAGTAATAGGATCTTTATCACTTTGTGGTGGTGTAAAAAATATTTCCAAACATGTTATTAAGTTCAATAACCTATCTTCATTTTCTGTTCTTACTTGACTGTTTGCGAACCAATGTATACTTGACAACAATTTATCTTCGAAATCACTCAGTTCGTCTTTTCGAAGCATATCTGATAGCTTATTGATACCGATTCTATTCATCTTTTCAATATTTTCTGCTGAAAATTCAAAATCGTACAGTGGACCCGTGATTTTTCCTTCAGACGCAAATGATTTTTTGCCGATTGGATCTATTGGCACGTAACGATACGAGTAGCAAAACTCTCCGTGCAAACCAACAGCTACTCTTGCACCACGTGAGTATAAGGCTAGAATCGCATATCGTATTAGATCAACCGCGCGTCGAGTCTCTTCTTCTGCTCGCTCTAATGCGCGAAATGGTTCTGCCACGCAATGGAATTCGGCACATACATGTTCTTTGATATGCTTGTTAATACGATCTATTTCATGAGTGTCGGTGCTAACTTTTTCTATTAGGCCGCTAGCCTTCGTGGCATCTACCCAATTGACTGTAACATTTCCAATGTCTATTTTGTCACGAGGCTTTTCTATGCCGAAAAGTGGAATATATAGTACCTGTTCTATAGAAAACGAATCAAGCTCATGTATCATCTCGTCCAAATAATTAGCTGCCATGAGGCTGCCTTTATCCTCTTGAACCATTTTTATTATGAGATCATTTATTTTATTTCCAAGGAATTTCTCGGAAAACTTTTCCACCCATCCATCTTCTTCAAGCAGAAGCTCTAGGATGGAATCATCCATTGCGACAACCATCAAACCAGTGTCACGCCAGGTACTCATACTTTTTTCGAATAACGCAATCAATTTGTCCCTAATTGCGTTTTTTTTCGATTCTTCCATATTGCATTTAATGAATTAAAGTTATACTAATACCTTTGGCATCAAATACGAATCGGGTATTCCTCAATTCTTCAGATGTCCTGCAATGGACTGCGAGGTCCTCCGGGAGAGGTTCGGAGAAGAGAAATGCCTGGGAATGCAGATCGCCGGGACGAAGGAAGAGCGGCTTCTGGCGATGATCGAGGCCCTGGGAGGCAAGCCTCTGCATGCAATCTGCATCGAAAGAGCCCACAGGATAAGCCCTGTGGAGCTTCGCTTCAGGCCACCGCAGAGCTGGATGTACTGCAGGAAGATGGCAAGGCTCGGCTAAGCGTTTCCCATGGGAAACTGAATTTTAATGTCGATAGATCTTGTTTCCCATCCGTCGCGTGTGAGCCTCTGCCTGGGGCACATGGTCGTTTCAATGGGCCACGACTTTTCAGTCATGGAGACCTCCACCGCCAGATAGGTTACATTTTGTTTTTATCGCTATTTTTTAGTAACTATTCAGCCCTACCCACTAAATCATTAAGAATTCAGACCGAAATCAAAGTTATCCCAGGAATGAATGGTTTCCCTTCAAAGGCTCCCTGAATAGCGTCGATAACTGAAATGGAGTTCTTTTTGACCGTTGAAA
>JANYKI010000120.1 GCA_025361645.1 Methanothrix sp. | reverse complement strand
CAACAGATCCATCTTTCCAAGGAGGCCGTGGGATATCTCCCATCTCGGCGGAAAAGCAAGCGAACCATTTACCAGTTGGCATTCTGCGAATAGTACAGGTCTTAATCTTACCTTCAATCGGCCTATGCAACTTGATCTTGATATCTCCAATCTTGGAAAGATGGAGCATTTCGGAATCCAACTCAAAACCAGATTGGGAGTACGTGATGCTATCGTATCTACTCTTTCCTTTGAACCTTGGATAACCGGGTGCTTCTCCTGCCTTGACCCTTCGGAATAACGCTTTGAACGCCAGTTCCACCCTAAGAGCTACATTCTGAAGAACCAGTGAATAGACATCCTTGAGTTCGGGTACCTCCAGCTTCAGTTTAGGTAATCTATCCTGAGTCTCAAATCGTTTGACCGTTCTTTGCTTTAATTCCCACGCATTCTTTCGATATGCAAGCGTATCATTATAGACAAATCTGCAAAGCTCAAGTTGCCGTTCTAAGATCGTAACCTGAGATTTTGTAGGTTTGAGCCTGTAGCGATACGTTTTAAGCATTAATCGATGATTGTATTATGATATTAAATAGTTATTGTTAGGCAGAAACAGGGGCAAAGGACTCCGCTTTCATCCAGTGGTTGACGTTGTCAGCCACTCCCCCGGGCTCGCAGTCCGGGAGACCACCCTGAAGGAGGGGGACTTACCGATGTTTCGACTTCTCGTCGAAACTCTCGCTGACCCGTGGTCAGCGATGTTCGTCCTTCGCAATCCTACAAGTTAAATAGGAACTAGGATGCTAGAATATAGTCATTGTAGTCAGGGCAAAAAGAGCCTAAAGCCGTGCAAGGAAGAATGATGCAGGACTCTGAAAGCTGCCAGGATGTGTATTTATGATAGATGGCTTAGTTCAGTTTGAGGCAAAAATCCAGAGCTTCAAGAGTATCAGATCGAGGGTGATCGGGCCTGACTCAGAGGGCCCCTGGATTGAAGGAGGAATGGAGGATCTTATGGTCCATTTCACTTATGCCAGCTGGACCGCCTATAACATGGGATGTGCCCTGTCCATGGCCCTATCCAGCAAGGATGAGGATCTTGGACGCTCCATCTCGGATCTGATGACCAGGATGATCTCTTCCATGGGTGCCATTCAATTAGCAGAAATCCGTCTCACGCCTGATGCAATAGACGAGCTGAAAAGAGATCACCTCGAACCCTGAAACGCAATTCGATACAGAAAAGATAGTAGCCCGGCCGGGATTCGAACCTGGGTGGGGAGGTCCAGAGCCTCCTGTGATTGACCGCTACACTACCGGGCTTCGCCTCTACCCTTGCAGCAGGTAGTTATTAATCTATCGATTGGCTAGCTCCCTTCGGCCCCAGGGCAGCTAAGGAGCACCACCTTGCCTTCACCGGACAGATCCTCTTTGGCCAGTTGCAGGTTTTCTTGCGGCTTTACAGGTTCTCTGCCTTTAAGAAAATCGTCCACAGGCTCAAGCTCAAAACCCAAGGCCCCAGTACGATAGTGCATGGGTATTGTCACCACCGGATGCAGTTGTTTCATCACCTTGTTCGCGCCCACGGCATCGATGGTATATCTCCCGCCCACAGGCAGAAAGAGCAGATCCACCGGGCCTATGGCCTTTACCTGGGATGGAGTCAAAGTATGCCCCAAATCTCCCAGATGACAGACTCTTATGCCCTCCAGCTCAAAGCAGAAGATGGTGTTCTCGCCCCGCAGCTTTCCTCTCTTCGCGTCATGATACGACTTTATGCCCGTGATATCCATCCCCATGCTGATGTAATAGCCGGGGTCGAAGATCACATCAGGATTGCTTCCTGCGGCATCGATATTATTGTGATCCATGTGGTCGTGGCTTATGATTACAATGTCCGACTCAATTATCGGCATAGCATAGCCCACATCATTCTCATGAAACGGATCCAGGAGCAGAGTAAGACCGTTTTCGCTCTTTAAAAGAAAGCAGGAGTGTCCGAGCCATTTGACAATCATAGCTGCAAATAGGATCTCCTGCTAAAAATCTCTATCGATTCGGGCATCGATCACGGCGTGAACTACTCCGGGAGAGTACTTTTTGACCAGAACACAGTTCTGGATCTCGGCCCGGCAGCCCAAAGCTGCCGCCGCCTCTGTCACATCTCTAATGGCTGCGGCCGGATACATGCTGGCGGCAATGGTCTGATGATAATGCAGTATGCCTCCCGGCTTCAGAGCGGAAATGCCTTTTTGCAGGTATTGGTCGGTTACCTGGACCATGCCCATCACTACTCTGTCGGCAACGGCATGTGGAGTCTCCTTCGCGCAGTCACCTAAGACCGGCTCTACGATCTCTCCTACATGGTTTTGCCGGATATTTTGGCAGAGATAATGGTAGGCGTTGGGATTCAGCTCAATGGCCACGATCTTCCTAGGACGGGAATGAACGGCCATGGGAAGAGTGAAGTAGCCAATTCCAGCAAACATGTCCACCACATACTCGCCTTTGCCAAAGCGGCTCATTCTTATGCGCTCCATAAGGTTCCCTGGCGAGAACATCACCAGGCTTGCATCCAGATTGAAGATCACTTTATTTTCTTTGTGCACCGTCTGGGTCTTGTTGCCGACGATAACTCTTCGTACGGGCTCGCGAAAGGGGCCAAAGATGCCCTCGTCAGCTAAGACCGTGCAGCAGCGAGGATAAAAGTCTAAAAGTGCCTGGCCGATATGGTGCTCATACGCCGTCAGGTCATGATGAATTTTGACTACTATAACCTCACCCAGTAAGAACCAGCCGCGCGGAATAAGATGGGTAGATTCTTCGGGAATCTTTCCTTGCAAGGCATGGAAGAGATCCGGCTTTTTATTGTAGAAGGCGGGGTCCTCTTGCAAAACGAGCTCGCAGCCGGAGACGGATCTGATGACAGGGATCTCTACATGACTTTGTCTCTTTATTACCTTACGGCTCTTATCAAAAACCCCAAGAGATACTACCCTTTTTAGAGCCGCATCAGCATCCTTTTTCTTGGCTATTACCGCCAGTCTAATTTTTTCGGGTGTAGCTCTGCTCAAAGCTTACCCCTTCTTCGGTCAGGTTGAACATCAAGACCAAGGCCTCATTCTTGCGTGTGACTAAGTAGTCCTTGCCGTTAACCTGCAGCTTGGTGTCGAAGCCTTCCGGTGTATAAAAGCTGATGTCGATAGGAATGGGCGCTCTTGATGTTGTCCGATTGCCCTGCAGATATATCTTCACGCTGGCGTCTCCGGTGGAGTTCATTCGCACCAGTGTATTCTCTCCATGGGAGATGGTCACAATTCCGCCTCTGGCACTGATGCTCTGGTCGATATTCTGGGGCAGAGACATTTCCATATCGTTGGCCATTCCCTGGGGATTGGTGATGTTCAGGCCCAGATAGCTTTCGTTGCTGGAATTGGAAAGGTATGCGGAATACGAAACCAGGAACGTTGGCTGTACCGGTGCCTGTACTAGCGATGGGCCGTAGATGGATACAACGGCAAGAAGAGCCAGCAAGATGGCCGCGCCAAGCAAGGTGACTGTTTTTGGCGGCATTGCCATCTTCTTCTTGGGCAATGGGGGCTTCTCCGGCTCTCTTGTATTTACTACTATCTTTTCGGCAGGCTCGCTGGGAGATGCCGTCTCTACTGTATCCGTTGCCGGGGAGATCTCCTCAAAGGCCTCCGGTGTGTGTAGGGGATAAGACGGCAGTTTTGCTTCTGCGTCCTGATCTATGGCAATGGCGGGCGCATTATTTGCGATCTCATCCACGTGAGCCGTTTTTGGCTCCTGCTCGTCCTCTTCTATCGGCATTGGGCTATCCGGGAGCGAGGGGGTCTTCCTTCGCGTGGGCAGCACCACGATGCCCTCCTCGAAGTTCAAGACTAAATCGGTATATGTGCCGCTAACATCCACGAACTTGAGTGCGCGCGGAACCAGGTAGGAGACGCCGGAGATCTTGACCTCTTCGAAGAACTCGGTATTCTTCATCAAACGATCCTTGAAAGCGTAAACTGCCCCGCTTTCCATCTTGGCGTCTATCTCGCTAAGGCTGGGGAAGCGGTCTTCCTGCGCGGCCAGTTCTTTAGTGGCCACGACATAGGCTTCGAAGAAAACACGGCTCATTCGGTTGAGCCGATTGGTGTAGCGCCTATCGAAGAGAAAGGAGAAGCTATCTCCTTTGAGCTGCAAGCTCTCTTCTCGCGAATGCCGCCAGGCAGAGAAAGAGACGTCCATCTGATGATAATATCACCAAACCAAATAAGTATTTTATGTATGGAAAGGAGCGAGGTATCGGCAATTTGAGCGAAATGAGTATCAAGGCATCGAATATATCTCATATCAATCTCGTATGACAGGTATCTTTAAATCTCGCAGGCAGAACAATAGAGATCCGATGAAGCATTTTGGATTGGGGCACATTCTTCTGCTCATTGGGGTGGGGCTATTATTGGGGCCGGCGGCGGCAGAGCTTACGGCGCTTACGGCCTTTCAGAATCTGGTACCATCGGCTGAGGTTGGACAGATGGTAACTGTAACCGTATCGCTGACCTACAATGGACTGAATTCCACACAGGCTGTGGTCGTGCCCAGCCTTCCTTCTGGAGTTGTCGCGAACGCGGGAGGCCAGAGCACACAGCTGTACCCTGGTGTCATGCAGCAGATCAGCTATCCCCTCACGGCGCAGCAGAGCGGGAATTATTGGATCGTTTCTGAGATATCTTACGCGGAAGATGGGACCTGGCGCAATCTTCGACTGGAAGCGCCGTTTACTGCTACAGATTCAGCTGTGCCCGAGCCCCAGCCGCAGCCTGGGCCGGGAGAGATAACACCCGGTGTAGGGCCGGATGGATCAAATCCGATGGGTACGGATCCCTTTGTGATGCCACAAGGCGGCGACCTGCCTGGCGGAGTATCGCCGCAGGATACGCAACCAGCCAATGGGACGCCAGGCAGCGGATTTCCTGAAGATGTGCCGCCGGATGGTTTTAACCCTGCACCTGACCAGGGAGAACGGCCCCCTGGCGGGGAAATAAACCCTGCTTAGCAAAATTTTGAATATTTTTTTTTGTTTTTGTTATTTGCTTTCCTTTATATCCAAATCATCGCGAGTAAACAGTGCTTGCAGCATAAATCCCCGTCCTTCGATGGCTTCTCTTCCGCCTTCCTGGCGGTCCAGTATAGTCAGTGCTTGCACAGGCCGATAGCCTGCGGCCTCAATGCGATGAATGGCTCTAAGAAGGGATGCTCCCGAGGTGACCACGTCTTCCACCATAGCGACCATCGCTCCTTTTTGCAGAGTCGGCCCCTCCACATAGCTCATGGTGCCGTGCTTTTTGGGCTCTTTTCGCACAATCAGGCCCGCCAGGCCTCTCTTTTGCATATGGCTTACAACCGAGATGGATGATACAATGGGGTCCGCGCCCAGGGTGAGACCGGCTACGGCTGAAACCTCCGGCCGGATCATCTCCAGCATCAGCTTGCCGGTGAGGTAGGCCCCTTCCGCACTTAAGGTAACGCGCTTGCAGTCCATATAATAATCGCTGATTTTGCCTGAGGACAGGGTGACCGGCCTCACCTCAAGGGATTTGTCCTTGAGCAATTCTAAAAGCCTCTCTTTATCATTCACTTCTTAATCCCCTCTCTGGTAAGAATAGCATCGGTAATAATTCTTATGGCTTTGCTAGGCTTTCTTTGTAACGCTTTTATCTCCGCCAGGGTGCCAAGGTTGGTTCCGTCCAGCAGATAGAGGCGTGCCCCCTCCCAGTTGGCCATGGCCAGGAGCGGCCCGCGCATTTCCTCGACCAGCTCATTGAGGGGCAGTCCACCGCAAAGAATGTTGAAGGCGGGGGCGATGATGATCTCACTATCCCTGGCAAAACCGTAATGCTCTTGCACCACGCGACTCACAAGCCGCGTTTTTGCCCAAACGGGGCGGGAAGGTGAATGGCCTAAAGGATCTGGGAGCCTTACTGCCGGATGCAGGTGCCCCGCCACCAGGGCAACAGCACGCATAACTTTTTCATCCGGCCAGGTGTGGCCGTGGAAATAGCCCACATTGTCCAGCACAAAACCGGAGGACGGACGCACCCGCACACCCAGGGGGGCCATGTCGGCAAGGTTGCTGTCATGATTTCCCGGCACGATCTCCACCAAAACCTGGGCAGAAAGCCGGCGCAAGAATTCGGGGATCTCCCTCTTCTCCTGCCAGCTCGTCTTTGGAACGTTGTGCTTGATGTCCCCTAAAAGCAAGAGCCTGTCCGGTTTTATCTCGGCTAAAAAGCCCAGCAATCCGGCCAGGATCTTTTCGGTCTGGCTGGGAATAGAAACGCCGCCCCGCCACAGTTCATACTCCAGGCCCAGGTGAAGATCGGCGGCCACCAGGACGCGCTCTTCTCCTTCCACCAGAAGAAGGGGCGCGTCAAAGACGGGCGAGATCAATCTAAGAGCCTCTTCAGATCCATTGCCAGCTCTTCCAGGCCGCCGGCAATGCCCTGGCAGGAGCACTCTATCATGAGGTTGACGCGAGAATTATCCGTTTCTCCGGCGCGGCGAAAGTCCGTTCTTATCCCCAGGATTTTTTTGCCCTGCATGAAGAAGTAGCCAATCTCCCAGGCGGTGCCGTCGTCAACCGAAGAGCCGTCCAGCATGGCCACCATGATATCGCATTCGTTTAAGGCCTGCAAATTGGCCTGAAAGATCTCTGTCGGCAAAGCCAGGCAGGGGACGATCTCATGGGGCCAGATTATTGGGACGCCATCCAGCCTGTCCTCTAAGAATCTCTTGACACATTCCCCCCAGGCAATCTCGCCCCGCGAGAAGAGCGGGCCGGATAGGTAGATCTTGTGCCCCATGATTGCCCCAGTCACCTTTGCATTTAAGCAGCAGCCGCTTCCTTCAGCCTGGCTTTCACAAAGCCTCTCTCCAGGCTGGCCAGGAACCAGCCCACCTTGGGGCCCTGCCGATCGCCCAGGAATGCCAGGTAGATGGCCTGGAAGAACTTCTTGGAGTCGAGGCCCTGCTCCTTGGCCACGGCATAGACCAGTTCGTGAATCTCGGCTGCCGTTTTCTCCTCTACCTGCTCGGCCAAGATGCCGAGACTCTGCCTTTCCTCGGGAGTGAGGTTCTTGACCGCGACCGGGAGTGCCTCTTGCACCTGGAACTTGACGTAAGCCGGCGCGTATTTGTCCAGCCACGTCTGCACATTTCTGGCCCGACCTAAGATCTCCTCACGCCTCGTGATGACATCGTAGCCGGATCTTTTCAGGGCCACGAAGAGACCGTCCTCATCGCCGCGAGCGATCTGCACTGCCGTAACCATGTGGCGGAAGGGAATTTCGAAGGGCCCGCTCTTACTGATATTGGATAGTTCAATGGACCTCTCATCGCCCTTTCGCTGGTCGTACTCGTCCACCAGGGAGAGCAGCGGCAGACCGGGATCAAACTCGATGTGCTTCTCTGGCTTGTTCCTGATGATCAGGTAGCGCAGGACCTCAGGGGGCACCACGTCCAGCATCTCCTGGATGGTGACCACAATTCCTGTGGAGCTATGCATGGCGCCCACGCCCTTGAGATGAATCCACTCGTAGACCATGGGGAAGGGGGCCGGGTAGCCGTAGATCTCTTCACTGATGCGCTTGCCTGTGTCGTAGGAGCCGCCGGATGTGGCGTGGTCCTTGCCGAAGGGCTCCACAGTAACATTAAAAATGGGCCAGCGGGCTGGCCAGTCCACCCGCCAGACCAGCTTGCCTCCGCCACTCATGGAGACGGTGCCCTTCGAGCCGCAGGAGCATTCGTAGTCCACCGTCTCGCCTTCCAGATCAAAGCCTGTGACGTGCGTGGTGTTGGTGCGGCCGCATGTGGGGCAGATGGCATCAAAGGGGCTCCAGCCCGCCGGAACATCGCGGCCCGAGACCTCTTTAAGGATGCGGGCGATGTCGTCCTTGTGCTGCAAGGCTGTCTTGATGGCCTCATTGTACTTGCCCTCTTTGTAGAGCACATCGGCGCGGTAGACCTCTGGCTTGATGCCCAGCCTCTCCATGCTTTTCAAGAAGGGGTTAAGAAAATGGTCGGCGTAGCTGGCGCAGCATCCCAGGGGGCAGGGTATTTCCGAGAGCGGCTTACCGATGTGCTCGGTGAAGCTCTCCGGCAGGAAGGGGTAGAGCCTTCGCAGGCGATCGTAGGTGTCGGCGATGTAGATGAGCTTTGCCTCTACACCCCGGTCCAGAAGAGCGCGGTAGACGGCCTCTGCCGTCATGACCTCGCGCATGTTTCCGATATGAACCGGCCCGGAGGGGGTTATGCCCGTGGCGATGGTGTGCAGGCCGCTCTTTTCGAGCTTCTCGGCGATGACGTCAGCCCAATGAATCGACATGGCCTTTAATCGCGTAGGGAAAAGAATATTAATCTTCCGCCGCGCAAAGAGCAGCAACCTTCAATGACCGCAAAAAGGTTAAAAAAATTTCGATTTGGATAGGTAATACTATGGACCGACCCGAGCTCGACGACTATTTCATGGAGATTGCAAAAGTAGTAGCTAGCAGATCCACATGCTTGCGAAGAAAGGCCGGAGCAGTGTTGGTCAAGGACAAGAGAATTCTTTCAACTGGATACAATGGCGTTCCAAAAGGATTACCACATTGCGAGGATACTGGCTGTCCACGCGCGGAATATCCAAGTGGAACGCATCACGAACTTTGCCGGGCGGTGCACTCAGAACAGAACGCCATTGTCCAGGCGGCCATACACGGAGTGAGCATAGAAGGGGCAACACTCTACTGCACCCTCCAGCCATGCATAATATGCACGAAAATGCTCATAAATGCGGGGATAAAGCGAGTGGTTTTTTGTGAAGATTATCCCGATGATGGGTTGCTTAATTTTTTTAAGCAAGCTGGAATTCCGGTGGAAAAAATAAAGTAAATATCATATTTGGGCTTAAATTGCCTAGCGACTAAAGACCATGAAAATATCTCGATAATATACAGAAATAAGAAAATTTTCCAGGGGCGATAAAATGGGATTTATGAATGAGTATATTAATAGAAAAATGACAATGATGGGCCTAGAAGATGAATTAATAAATTTGATAAAGCAATATAATAATTTGAGAAAAACACATCTAGTTGTATATGCGGGCGCAATTGGGAAACAAATACCTGATTTAGCATTGAGCATGGACGATTATTATACGATATATGATATGTTGAAAGATGTTAAATTGGATAGTTTAGATTTTTATATTGAAACACCAGGAGGAAGCGGTGAAGCGGCTGAGGAGATTGGCAAATTTATTCGAGAAAAATTTGAAAATATAGTTTTTGTAATATCTGGCGAATCAAAGAGCGCAGGCACAATTCTGGCTCTTTCCGGAGATGAGATATTTATGACCAAGACAGGTAGTCTTGGACCAATTGACGCACAATTAAGAATTGGCCGGACGGTAGGCTCGGCCTATGATTATATGGAGTGGGTGCAAGAAAAAAAGGCTGAAGCGCAGAAAAATGGTATGTTAAATCCATTTGATGCAACAATGGTAGCACAGATAAGTCCTAGCGAACTAAAAGGTGTTTATAATTCACTTGAATTCGCGAAAGACATCGTGAAAGAATGGATTGCGAAGTATAAGTTCAAGGATTGGATCGTCACTGAGACCAGGAAAAAACCGGTCACCGATGAAATGAAGAGAGAACGTGCAGATGAAATCGCTAAGGAGTTAACAAACCACAGCAAATGGAGAACACACGGACGCTCACTTAAAATTGACGATCTAGAAAATATAGGACTAAGAATAAAGAGATTAGATGACGATCCAACGTTAGCAGAAATAATTTATCGAATCCAAACAATCATCAGAATTATATTTTCAAGCAGCACTAATTATAAAATCATAGTTACTGAAAAGGATAAATTGTTTAAGCAAGCAATTAATGCAGGAACTCCACGACCTGTGCCGAATAAAAATACAAATGTGATCGAAGTAGATATCAAATGCCAAAAGTGCAAGAAAAATTATAAATTTTACGCTAAATTTATCGATGAGCCAAAAATCGATGAGGATTATAAAATAAAGGGAATAAAGCCGTTCCCGAAGGGTAACAAATTAATATGTGATTGTGGCTTTGAAATGAATCTAGACGGAATTGAAAAAGAAATCGAATCGAAAGTTAGCAAAAAAATTATAAAGTAAAAGCGTAAATATAGAATGAGGTGTGAGAGATGTTGCGGGAAGGGAAGGCCGAATTAGAGATACTATTGAAATTTCTGGAGTATACCAAAGAGGGACTATATTCTCCAATCGAAGAAAGCTCCTTATCGTATGCCCGAATAAAAGAAGAGACAAATCTAGTCGAATTGCACGAAGAAGAATATTACTATAGCATAAGTTGATATATTTTTTCATGGAAAACATAATTGGCTTTGCCTTGAATCGCGATCTGGGCACACGTCTTTGTATCATCGACGAGAGCCTCCTGTCGGATATCGCTACCGATGACGTATGGGCACGAAGGTCTTTTTCGGGGGGTAGCTGAAGCATCTGGCCAAATAGACCCAATCGCGGGGCCGAGATGTGAATATCTTCAGGATTAGGAGCTCTTCCTGTTAAAAACAAGCGCATTCTTTCCACCGGCTACAACGGCGCACCCTCCGGCCTGGAGCACTGCGACGTGGTGGGCTGCGCGCGGGAGAGTGTGGCTTCGGGCACCCACCACGAGCTATGCCGGGCGGTGCATGCCGAGCAGAACGCCATCATCCAGGCGGCCCTGCACGGCATCAGCATCGAGGGGGCAACGCTCTACTGCACTCACCAGCCTTGCATCCTCTGCGCCAAGATGATGATCAATGCCCGAGTGACAAAAGTGGTCTACCAGCTGAGCTACCCCGACGGCACAGCGCTGGATTTCTTGCAGCAGGCGGGAATTGAGGTGGTAAGGGTGGAGGAAAGGATTGGATCGAGGATCAAGATGTCACGCTGATCTCATCTGTTAAAATTTAGCATCCAGGTTGTACTCAATCGTCTATATGATTCTCGAAGTGGTTAGAAGTAACTATGGCCTGGAAGCAAATAAGTGCAATATGTCTCATCTCGATTGTGATCATGCTGGCACTGCCAACAGTCGGCGCATCGAATGCCTCCCTCTCGGACTTAAAGTCCACAATATCGTCTTTCGATGATCCCCGCATGGACGCAGAGGATCTGGCCTTCTATCTGGTAACTCATGACTTCGATGCCAAACCCAAAGGCGGCTATGTAGAGGTCGGCTTAGAGGGCCGCGTCTGCAAGCTCATCCCCAATGGTTCGGCTCCTGGACTCTGCTCCATTACCGTCTGAAGACGGAGCCACTTGCCTGCACAATCGAGTACCGCCTTCCAGGCCACTCCCTCCTCCTTTTTGGCCAGCTAAGTAATCAGATGTCGTCCCGAGAATCATCCTCATCCAACATGCACTATGAATAACTTGCAAGCTTTTATCGTGTGTGTCCAGAGTGCATCTTGCAGGGATACGTTCAGGGCCGATATCTCCATGGTGTCGGCGCTGAAGATAGGGATGTAGTCGAGAGTGCATAAGCCAATAATGAGTGACCGGTTTTGCTGAGTGCCAATCTTGTTTTTTCTTCTGCATAGAAACCATTTAGTAATCCCTGAGAGATCTATTAAAATCATGTTCGGACCTAAATCTCATCTCACCTCTCGTAGCGATCATCTTTTCATGGAAGACGTGGACTGCTTCGCTCTCGCCCAGCAGCAGGGCACCCCTCTTTACGTCACCTCCGAGAGCCGCCTACGCGAGAACATTCGCGCTTACCACCGCGCTTTTCCCCATGCGGACAAGTACTTCGCGGTGAAAGCCAACGGCAACCTCACCTTGCTACGCATCGCCGTCCAGGAAGGCATGGGCGCGGATGTATTTTCGGCAGGGGAGCTTTCCGTGGTGCGCATGGCCGGCATCCCCAGGGATATGATCCTCTACAACGGCAACTCCAAGAGCGAGAAGGATCACGAGATGGCCATCCAGGCCGGTGTGCGCATGTCCGTGGACTCGCGCGAGGAACTGGAGCATCTCGCTAAGACCGCGAAGCGAATGGGGTGCGAGGCGGAGATCCTCTTCCGGGTAAATCCCGATGTCTCCCCCAAGACCCATCCCAAGATCGCCACGGGCCTTCGTTCCTCCAAGTTCGGCATTCCGGCAGAGCAGGTGGCACAGACCTACCAGAGGGCCATGGGCCAGGAAGGGGTAAGGCCCGTAGGCCTGCACTGCCACATCGGCTCGCAGATTTTGGACACAACGCCCTTTGCCGAGGCGGCGGGCAAGATGATGGACATCGCAGCTGCGGTCGTAGCTGCGGGCGGCGAGGTGAAGCGGATCGACCTTGGCGGAGGACTTGGCATCCAGTACCATCCCGACCTGCCTGCGCCCACGCCCGACGACCTGGCGGCGGCGATATTGCCTATTTTCCAGGACCGCTGCCGCGATCTGGGCATTGCCCCCAAGCTCATCCTGGAACCAGGCCGCAGCATTGTGGCCGATACCACGGTCATGCTCACAACGGTCAACGTGGTCAAGAGGGCCCATGTCAATTTCGTGGCTGTGGATGCCGGCTTCAACGTCCTGGCCCGGCCTATGCTCTACGACTCCTATCATCATGTCGTGGTGGCCAGCCGCATCGATGCGCCTGCCGAGGAGACCTACACCGTGGTGGGACCCATCTGCGAGACCGGGGATGTTCTGGCCAAAGACCGAAAGCTGCCCGCTCTGGCGCGCTCTGACGTGCTGGCATTCCTGGATACCGGGGCCTACGGCTTTTCTATGGCCTCCCAGTACAACGGCCAGCCCCGCCCGGCTGAGGTGCTGATTTGCGGGGACCGGGCTGAGGTCACCCGGCGCGCCGAGGATGCCAGCGCCCTTTTGGCCGGGCAGAGAATCTTGCCCCGGCTCATGTGGTAGACGGAAAAATGGCAAACGAGAGGACGAGCGGGCAAGAGAGCGGCGGGCTGGCGGGCCAGCAAGAAGGCTCGCTGGCAGAGGCCATCGAAGCGGTGCAGAGCATGCTCGTGCCTCTGCGCCAGGACGAGTTTTCGGAGAAGATCGGCAAGATCTCTGTCTACGTGCAGTCCTCGGCGAAAGCCCGGGATGCAAAAACGCTGGCCAACTTCATTCGCTTCGCCCATCTCAATTTAGATGCCGTCCTGGTGGCGGCGCTGGAGGCTGTCGTCTGGCGGCCCCGCCTGGCCAGCAAAACCGACGAGCATAAGAAGGCGGTAGCGCTGCAAAAGACCTTCGACCGGCTGGAAAATCCTGCCAAGGCCATGCTGGAGCACTATCAGAGCAGCTCCGATCCACTGAACAAATATTTAGTGGCCGGGCCCTGGGGGCATGAGTATCTGCAGAAGAGAAATATTGATCTTGAGGATTACGATAGGGAGCTGTGCAAGCTGCTCGGTTGCGGGGAGACGACGGCTGGCAGAGTTATGCTTAGCTATACCAGGCTTTGCCGGGAAATCGATAAGGTAGAGGAGCGGGCGATGCAAGCTATGTCCATTGAAGTATCTTGAGTTAAAAAAAGAGATCAGGCCATCGCCTGGGCTTCTGGCAGACTAACTTATCTTAACCAGATTTGACTTCAAGACAATTTTGCATCTGCGGTCGTTCAGGGTCAGGTAGACGCTCTTTGGCGGTGTCTTTCCTTTAAGAATTGCGAACCAGAGGCCGTCCATATCAGATGGGCTGGAAAGGGCGCAAAAACCGTAGATGTAGCTTCCATCCAAACTGTAGATGCTCACCCAGGTCCGGGCAGAATTATTGTTAAGCCCACAGGGCGGCAGATCTGGAGCAGGCTTGAAGAGGCTGGCGGGATAGTCATCTCGATTGGCAACAGCGAGCTTATAACGGGTATATGCAGTGCCACGGACGATGTAATCCTCTTTGCCTTTATAAACCAGGCTTGGTGACGGCAAGCAATTGAAGCAGTAACTGGAGGGGACGGCGGATGGTAGTGCCAAGGCGGATGCACTGGGCATGCTCGCACTGATGACAGAGGATTTCAGTGCCAAATTTTCGCTTGGAGCAGCCCCATTGTAACTCGTCAGCAATAGCTGTTCCTAAAAAAACTATGGTCACAGAAAGAATCGCAAAAACGATTTCATGCAGGTGACAATGCTGGATTCCAGGCTTTCGGCAAAAGATATTATATTCCTACGATCGATTGGTATGGTGATTGGAGGTGATGTGGCTGCTGGAGATTGAAGATCTGTCGGTCAGCATCGGCAGTAAGCAGGTTCTAAAGAACTTCAACCTTAGAATAAGTCGTGGCGAGACCCACGTTCTCTTTGGGCCCAATGGAACGGGCAAAACAACTCTCTTGAATGTCATCGCTGGAATTCCCAGGTACGTTATCGATGGTGGGCGCATTGTATTCAAGGGAGAAGATATCACGCATATGTCCATGGACGAAAGGGCACGCCTGGGCATAGGCATGGCTTTTCAGCGGCCTCCGGCTATTCGCGGCCTGCGGCTCAGAGACCTCATCAAGATCATCAATCCCAAGGCCGATGCAATGGCCATTCTTAAAAAGATGGACTTTGAGGCCTTTGCAGATAGAGATGTCAATCGCGGCTTCTCGGGGGGCGAGGTAAAGCGCTCCGAGATGGTTCAGCTCTTAGCGCAGCAGCCTGATTTCGTCATGCTGGATGAGCCGGACTCCGGCGTGGACCTGGAGAATATCAAGCTCATCGGCGAAGCCATAAACACTCTCACCCAGAAAGACCAGCGTCCTAGCCAGAGGACCAAGTCCGGTGTGATCATCACCCACTTCGGCCATATTCTGGATTATATGAAAGCGGACCGAGCCCATGTCATGCTGGGCGGATCGATCGTCTGCAGCGGCAATCCGGGCGAAATCCTGGAGCAGATAAAAAAAAGCGGATATGAGGGGTGTGTAGGATGCACGTGTCCGGTATAGAAGATAAGGCCAGAAAGGCACGGGACAAGAAGGCCTTATACGGCACAGATGTGGACCTGGAGAGCTATGAGTCCGAGGCCAAACCCCAGGTCATTGTAGCCAATGCCGAAGATCTGCCTAGCGTTGTCAAGAAGGCGGCTATGGACGTGGGCGTAAAGCTGGACGGCGAATCTTCAGGCTCTTTTGTTCAGATGGACCAGACACCAGTCATCGCCAAGTCTCTCTACGAGGGTGTGGAGATCATGGACATGGCCTCCGCCCTGGAGAAGTACGACTTCCTGCAGGACTACTGGTGGAAGCTGGTGGCACCGGATGCCGACAAGTACACGGCAGAAGTAGCGGCAGCGCCACCGGCAGGCTACTTCATCCGCGCCAAGAAGGGCATGAAGACCGTATTTCCGGTCAAGAGCTGTCTGTATCTTGGATCCAGCAACCTCAACCAGCGCGTGCATAACGTCATCATTGCCGAAGAGGGCTCGGAGCTGCATGTCATCACCGGCTGTACCACTCCGGCACATGTGCAGAGGGGACTGCACGTTGGAGTCTCGGAGTTCTTCATCCAGAAGAATGCCAAGGTGAGTTTTACCATGGTGCATAGCTGGGGCAAAGAGGTCGAGGTGCGGCCCAGAACAGGCATCACCATTGCCGAGGGTGGCTCGCTCTCCAACAACTACATCCTTCTAAAACCGGTCAAGACCATTCAGACATTCCCCACGGCAACGCTTGCCGGCCGCGGGGCAGTGGCCAGCTTCAACACGGTGATTTATGCCACCATGGGCAATATTGATGTGGGAAGCAATGTCAATCTCAATGCACCCGAGACCAGTGCCGAGTCCATCTCGCGCGTGGTCTGTGTGGGTGGCGAGGTCATCGCCCGGGGAAGGATGACCGGCAGAGTGCCGGGCGCACGGGCCCACCTGGAGTGCGTCGGCCTTCTGTTATCTGACAAGGGCAGAATCTACTCCATACCGGAGTTGGACGGCCAGAGCCGGGACCTGGATATGTCCCATGAGGCGGCAGTGGGCCGCATCTCCGAGGAGGAGCTGGAATACCTCATGTCCCGCGGTCTATCATCCGAGGAGGCCACCAGCGTTATCGTCAGGGGCTTTTTGGATGTGGAGATCAAGGGGCTGCCTGATGATCTGAAGCAGGAGATCAAGAACATCACCCAAAGAGAGGATCTGAAGGGAGCGCCGTAAGCCGGGTGCTCTCTTTAATTTTATCAATGAATGCATCTATATTCATTAATCAGGACAAGCATTATCAGATTAAGTAATCCCATAGCAGCAAATTTAGATTGAATATAGATAGTATTATATCTCTAGATGAGGCAGCAATTTTAAATGTTTAGCACCCATAAGTATGATCCAATTCCATGTCACTGAATCAAATTAAAGTTAAGGGTTATAAGTCGATCAGAGACCTAGATCTTAGCCTTACCAACCTCAATGTATTAATTGGCGCTAACGGCGCTGGGAAAAGCAATTTTGTGTCTTTATTTAAATTACTAAATAATATAATTGAAGGCAATTTGCAGCGTTATGTAATGCAAGAAGGGGGATCTGAATCACTTTTATATTATGGTCAAAAATTCACGGACACAATTCAAATTTATCTTAAATTTAATATAACTAATGCATATTATAATGCGTACCATTGCATCTTGGCACCAACTGTTGATGATCGGTTGGTCTTTGAAGAGGAGAATTGCTATTTTCATTATTATACATATGAAAGCCCTTACATAGATGGGCTAGGTACTGGTCATAAAGAAAGCAACTTAATAGAATCGTCAAAACATAACAAAGTAGCTTCTCATGTATATGATAGTTTAAAAAGCTGGAAGGTTTATCATTTCCACGACACCAGCGATACTGCAAAAGTCAAGAGAACCGGGAGCATTAATGATAATCAGTACTTAAGACCGGATGCGAGCAACCTGGCTGCATTTCTTTATTTGCTTAAAAATACGAAAGAGGAGTATTATTTAACCATTAGGGATACTATTAGATTAGTAAATCCCTTTTTTAATGATTTCCTCCTCCGTCCAATCCCTGGAAATGAGGATTTCATTCGCTTAGAATGGCATGAGCGAGGCTCAGATTACCCATTTCTTGCTCATCACATATCAGACGGCACATTGCGCTTCATGTGCCTTGCAACGCTTTTATTGCAGCCAAAATTGCCATCCACTATTTTGGTTGACGAGCCAGAGTTAGGATTACATCCTTATGCAATTGTTGTATTGGCATCTTTGATTAAAAGCGCCTCTGAAAGGACACAAATCATAATATCCACCCAATCTGTTTCGCTTGTGAACCAATTTGATGCAGAAAATTTGCTTATAGTTGAAAGAAATGAAAATAACGGTATGTACGAAACAGCAATATCCCGCGTCGATCCACAGCGATTATCATCCTGGTTAGAAGAATATTCGCTGGGTGAACTCTGGGAAAAAAATGTCTTGGGTGGGAGACCTACGTAATGGTTACTACAATTAGGGTGAATTTTATTGTAGAAGGCCAAACTGAAGAGACATTTGTGAGAAGAATTCTTAATGAACCACTCGCGAAATGTGGTGTCTATGTGAGTGGAGCGCGTTGTGTCGAAACAGGGAGAAAGAAAATAAGGGGGCTAAATATAATTAAGCATGGAAAGCAGGAAATTATTTTTCGGGGTGGAATGCCTTCTTTTGAGAAGATAAGACGTGATATTGAGTGGTGGCTTGATGAAGATCGCAAAGCCTATCTGACAACGATGTTTGATTTATATGCATTATCTCGCGATTTTCCAAAATATGATTCAGCCATTGGGACAAGAGGCCATTATAATAAAATAAAAATTCTTGAAGATGCATTAAAAAAGGAGATACCTAATCAGCGTTTCATTCCTTACATACAGCTTCATGAATTTGAAGGATTACTATTTAGCGACGTGAAAATTATGGATGATGTTCTTAGGCCGTACCATGATTGTTCCAAGCTTAAAGAGCTTAAAATCATTCGGGATCAATTTCATACTCCAGAAGAAATAAACGATGGAATTGAGACCGCGCCTTCTAAGAGGATACTTAATTTGTTTAAATCATATCAAAAGGTGACATATGGATATCAAATAGCTCAAAGAATTGGGATAGAGGCTATCAGGAAAGAATGTCCACACTTCAATGAGTGGATGGTGAAGCTAGGCAGATTAGGGATTTATGGACAAAGCCGGTCATGATATTTGCAAATTTTTTCGTCCATATATTTATTTAATAGAAATGATTCGCGCAAATACTATTATGACTACTTTTATGATATTAATTGATATATATAACACACTTAAAGAAGCAATTTTGGAGTGGCTCAAAGACGATGCCTCGCTCCTGGCTGCCGCTCTCGCTTACTACGGCCTCTTCTCATTTGTGCCGTTACTCATATTATCATTAATATTTATAAACTCGCTATTCCAGAATGGCTTTCTCGATGGTCAGGTGGTGGCTACCTCCCAGGATCTGGTGGGCCAGCAGATGCCAGAAGTGGCAAGCGAGCTGATCGACCAGGCTTTCGATCAGGCCGTGTCCTTCCGTTTTACCTTGCTCAGCGTCGGTCTCTTGTTTTTTGGTGCTGCCGGTCTCTTCGTTCATACCAGGAAGGCCTTTCGCATTATATGGAAGATCCCGGACAACGTCGTTCCTCTCGTGGACACCGTCCTCTCTTACCTGCGCTCATATCTGCTCATCGCCCTGGTCGCCTTTATGCTGCTGGCCACATCCATCTTCACCGTCCTTCTCCAGCCGGCAGGAAGGCAGATCGAGGAGTTTCTGCCCATTCACCTGGGGCTGCTTCGGCTTCTCATGTTCCTGGTCTCCTTCTCCTTTGTGACTCTGCTCTTTGCCGCTACCTACAAGACTCTGATCGAGGTGAGGCTGCAGTGGCGAGAGGTGCTTCCCGGCTCGGCACTGGCAGCTCTTCTGTTTGCGGCAGGAAACGTTTGCATCGAGGCCTATGTGAGCCTGGTCAACGTGGGCTCCGCCTACGGAGCAGCCGGATCTCTGGTGGTCTTCCTCTTCTGGATCTACTACTCGGCGCAGATCTTCCTCTTCGGGGCGGAAGTAATTAAGGTGCAGAAAAAGGCGAAGGAGAGTAATGGGACAGTAGAATCCTCTGTGACCGGAGTTTATAAGATCTTGAAAAAATAAACCGCTGCGCTGTGGTTCTTGTAGGGGATAGCCAAAAATTAATTCAGTCAAAAAAATGGAGCAAATTTTTCATGCAATCATGTGCACGGTAGCCAGTCAACGCTGATGGAGCCACAGGTGGAGTTGCCCCAAAGCTGGATGAACTTCTCAATGGAAAAGACTCCAGTCAGATCCTCGACAGATCTGCCGTACTCAGCATGGCGGCCTTTCAATTGCGGGTCGGCGAGCGGATCTCTGGAGAGCCAGCCGATGTGGGCCATGCCGATGACGTTCGAGTTTATATTGGCCTCAAGAACGCCTGTACAGCAGGGCACGGGCGGATATTGAACTTTGAAATAACGTTTTATTTCATTGTCTTCCGCCCAAATAGAGAACGATGCGTTTTCGTTCTTATAATTCCTAGTCTTGATCTCAGAGGTTCTTTGCAGGTGCTCGGCATGGGTGTACATCTCGGTCATAACCGCACCGATCCTGTAGTTTTGCACGCACAGCTTATCTGCCCATTTCTGGTCGTATGTGCCGGTCTGGTAGGAGACGGGCATATATTCGAATTCTGCCTGCTTGGTGTAGTTGATATAATCCATGGGACCAAAGCCGGTTGGCCATTGACGATACCTGAATTTGATGTGATAAGGGAGGAAGTCATCCCAGTAAACCGGTGATCCCCAGGGCCCGAAATCTCCGTAGTTGTCTCCAATAAAATCTGACCAATCCGGCTCGTCGATATCCTTCCAAATGGATAACTGCACAAAGGAAGAACCGCCACATCTGCTGCCGATCTGTCTTTCCGCTTCCAGCTCGGTCTTATCGGTGATAACGTTGCCGCTTCCTGATTCTTTTTCAACAAGCTTGGACCCATTAAATCCATTCTGAGTTGAAATGATCTTCTCAACGTTTTTGTATCCTACGCCCTGTACTGATGCCTTCTCGTACATATAGTTGGCAGCACCGACCGTTCCGACCATAGCAACAACCAGTACTATGCCCATTAGTAATCGCCTATTCGTTTCATTCCCTCCTATGAATTGCTCTCTGATAATGTATGTTAAAAAGCAATTATTTTTGCCAGTAGGTCCCGCGCACTCCTGCACATCATGCCCTCACACCTTTGCAGTTTCCCCGTAAGAGACAGACGATTCCTGCTGCCAGAAGCACGGCGATGATGCCCGTCAGGAATATGCCGTCGAAGACTCCGGCTCCGCCGATGGAGAGAACCAGGGGGCGGGCCTGGTGCAGCTCCAGCGGCGAGAGGGCGGGCAGTATTCCGGGAGTAAGCAGGCTGAAGAGGTCGGCTCCAATCAGCGTTCCCAGGGTGCCGCTGATGTAGGCCAGGGGCGGAGCGCGGCGAAAGCCCCCTGCCAGGAGCAGGCCCATGGCTGCTGCCAGAAGGGGCGATAACCAGACAGGCAGGACAATGCCCTCGCCGGGAATGGCCTGTGCGACCCAGTAGGTGATGGCAGCTACCACGGCCATGCCCAGCAGCGCCTTTTTCAGGCTAACCTGGCCGCGTAGTAGAAGGTGGGCGGATATGAGCAGGGGAATGATGCAACCCCCCAGGTTGACGGCCAGGTAGAGGGGATGAAAGGTGGTGGAAGCTTCTATGGAACCCAGGCTCATTAGAGAAACATACCAGTCAGGATAAGATGAAATGGGGGAGCTTATGAGCGGAAAGTCCACCAGGCTTCCCAGGATGGAGCCGAAGACGGCCAGGGTGGCATGCCAGTGGCTAAAGCCCACCATCTCAAAGGCCGTCTCAGAGAGCCGGAGAAAGAGGTAGATGATGATGAGGGGCGCAACTAAGATCAGCAGCATGATGACGATTGTCAAAGGCAGGAAGAGAAGCTCGAACACTGGCTTATGCACCCGCAAATAAGTTATCTGTGATAGTTAATAGAGCTTTGCAAGGTGTCTTAAGATGACCATTATTACCGGCAGCCAGGCGCAAAACCTCGTGGAATCCATGATCGACCCAGAAACGCAGACGCAGATGTGCGGCATGGAAATGACGCTGCAAAAGATTGAGCGCTTCACATCCGCCGGGGCGGTAGCCTTTGATAACATTGAGAGAGAGCTGCCCCGGACGGAGCCGATGGATTTCGATCCGTCAGGCTGGATTGACCTGGCCGCGGGCGCCTACCTGGTGACCTTCAATGAGATCGTGAACATTCCCAGGGATGTAGCCGCCCTGGCCCGTGCCAGATCCACACTCCTACGCTGCGGGGCCAGCCTGGAGACGGCCCTCTGGGACCCGGGCTACCGGGGCCGGAGCCAGAGTTTGCTGGTGGTCTACAATCCCAACGGGCTGCGGCTGAAGAAGAACGCAAGGCTCATGCAACTGGTATTCATGCGGCTGGAAAAAGAGGCGGAGAAGGTGTATTCCGGGAAGTACCAGGGAGAGAATATCTGAATCGAAAAGCAAAAAGAGTGCTGCCCTGGAACTTTCAGTTGATCTCCAGGGTATTAATGATCTTGCTAGTAGTATTTTTATCGAACGTTGAAATCAGATAAGCATATCTGCTATCTTCGAGATTCCAGAATGCCATATCTACCTTCTTACCATACACGCTAAAGAGAGTGCCTTTTGTATCCATGGTATTAACTGTCACGTTTTCTCCGTTATAGGCAACGGTAGACCAGTTGCCTGTGAAATTCCCCGTCTCTAAGTCACTTGAATAAGAAGAAATTAACGACACTCCGCCAGTAAGAAGTCGAGATAATGTCTCCGTATCGAACGATTTCATTGTCTCATCGTAAATATCCATGATCGAAAGCGTGGCCATTCCCTTCGATCCAATGCCCGTGATTGTGACGCCATGACCGAATACTCCATCGGAACCACTAGCGCTTTTGTCGGGTATTAAGCGAAAGTTTGGTGTCAAGTCAATTGAAATATTCTTTTCACAAAGGGTATAGACTTTGGCATCCAGAGTTGCTGATGCCATAGAGCACACGACAAGAATCACGAGTGCCCCCAGTATTATTCCGCCTGATCTCATCAGAACACCATAAATTCTTGTGATTGGATGCTTTATAAAGTTTATGCAAAATCATCATATCAAAAATATTAGTAACTATTCAGCCCTACCCACTAAATCATTAAGAATTCAGACCGAAATCAAAGTTATCCCAGGAATGAATGGTTTCCCTTCAAAGGCTCCCTGAATAGCGTCGATAACTGAAATGGAGTTCTTTTTGACCGTTGAAA
>JANYKI010000114.1 GCA_025361645.1 Methanothrix sp. | reverse complement strand
CTCTGTTAGCAGCTCGTATGCCTGCAGCAGGATCGCCTCGTTCTCAGCCAGCCTTGGCAAAAGCCTGTCCTTGCCGGGTATTGGATCAACCTCATGGTGTTCTGCCAGCGCCTTAGCATGCCGCACCAGCTGATCGGTGCTGAACAGCTCAGATCGTAGCGGCTGCTCAGAGCTGTATTGACTTAGGAAGGCATTATTGTCAAGGCGTGCCTTGATACGGTTTAATGTCCTATGAACTTGATTTTGGCTTAGAATCAATTCTTGACACCAGGGTTAGCTGTACTGTGGTTGAATATCGGTTGCCTGCGGAAATAATAACTCGAATGCATGCTTTGAATAGTTATTGGCGCGTTACAACAACGGGGATGAAAGCGGAGTGTTTTGCCCTTGCGGAAAAACGAAAAATCCCGCAAAAACAAAGACCGCTGCCAGAGGACTATGACGACGTAAAAACGAAGAAGCAGCAGGGAAGCCCCGCCCTTCAGGGGGTGGGAACTGTTCGCTATATCACTTATTTTTATCTTAGCTTCTTCTCCTGATATGTCAGCACCACGTACTCCCAATACTCCGAGTATCAGAGCTATTAAGAAGAGCACTATCGCCATCAAGTCCGCCATTTATGTACACATCCATAATCATTTTTTATAATAATCATTTTTTATTTCAGCGCATCAGCCATTTATTCCTCCTTTTATGAATCTAGATTTAATAGAATGTTATTGCATAATAAGATTTTGGTACCTAAATTTTTGGATACATAAAATATATAAACACGAAGCCGCGTTATGATGAACGATGCAAAAAACTACATTGACCTTATCCGAATAGGTGGCGAAAACTCTGAAAGTTTACACCGTACAGTCCAAAAGCAGCTTACGGGGTCAAAGCCAGGTGGTCGAAGAGGCCTTAAGAGAGTTCTTCGAGAGGCACAATGTCTTGATCGAGGAATAGCCAAGTAAGCGAGTTGGTGAGAAATGTGATCTACATTGTGCCGAGGAAATTGAATAATACAGGAGCCAAGAGCCGGATCAGCGCTCTAAACTCCTCTCAGCCAAATACGCCCTGGCCTTCTTGGGATCACAAGCCAACTCATCAATTCGATTCTCCGACATCTCCCAGAGCAGATCATCAATCGCAGTCTCGTCGTCTCTCTTCTGCCACCAGGATAGGCATATTTCAGCCGCCAGCCCACAGGCGTCCTCATCCGTCAAATGGAGAGACGAGCAGAACGTCTCGCCCACGCATGCACCCACCGGTGCTCTAGTACAAAGATCACAGGTCATTTCGGCTCCTTATTTTGATTTACGGCATTTATAAATTAGAATTAGCCTCAGCTATTTATAATCCTTGGGCAGCAATTTTGCTTCGCGGTTTTCCGTCAAGAAGATCGAGCAGTTTTTCGTAATCTCCCATAGGAAAGCGGATGGATATGGATAATGTAAATCCGCACGATTGGGAGGCGTTCAATTCTATGCAACCGTCCTCTTCATCGATGTATTCTCTGGCATCATGAGGATGGGCGGTATATTGCCAGCCTCCATCTGCACCCGTTATTCTGGAGTAAAGCCAGTTGTCGGCTGCAGGGCTGTTAATGGGATCAAAGCCCGATACTACGCGCGTTAAAAAAGCTTCTGCATCTTCTGCGGCGAGAAACTCAATCCAGATGATGCCCGGTTTATTTTCCTGACATGAATTGCAGGTAATGATGCCCGAGTTCCAGATGACTTGCAGCAGTGGAGCTATCCCTTCGTCCACCTCGATCATCGTATTTGATGAGGGATCGAGAATTGCGGTCTGCTTGTGCTCAATCAAAATCCTCTTGCTCCTTTTTCGTTCCCCACAAAGGTCTCGATATATTTTGCATTAGCTTCGCCCGGCCAAATGCTTTCAGAAGAGCGTTCTCTGAGACAAAGCTGTAATACGCCAAAAAGTTGAAATCTGCAGGGCAGAATGTCGCCCCACATAGCCGATTTATGGCTAAAACAGATAGATCAAATCAAATCGGTTTAATATCTTCCGGGTGACCTGGCAGGTCTGTGCTTCTGGTAGCACTCGCTGCAGTAAACCGGCCTGGATCCGTCCGGCTTGAAGGGAACCTGGGTTTGCTTGCCGCATTCTGAGCAAGTTACGTCTGTCATTTCTCTGGGACCACTATTGTAGCCGCCGCTGCTGCCGCCGCTACCGCTGTTTTCATATTTTCTCTCAAACATTTAATTCACGTACCTTTTGGATCGATTCAAAGAATCGAACTTGCTACAAAAAACATCTCAACAAATCTCTTTGAATCGACGAAAATGTAACCTTCTCTAGACCATCATTCTTGATTATATACCTGTCGGTCAAAACGGCGAGGAATCTATCGCATTAATTTCCACATTATCTAAACCTGCCTTAAGATACTGTTATATCCCCTTAGCGATTGAAAGGCAACTTCATGCCAGGCAAAGTCTCGCACAGCTATGCTTTTCGCGGCTCGGAGAAACCGCTTATTGGAAAGACCATCGGCGATATGTTCGATGAAATAGCGGAAAAATACCCTGATAACGACGCAATTGTCTCCATCCACCAGGGAACGCGATACACCTATCGCGAACTGCAAAAGGAGCTGGACCGCGCCGCGAAGGGTTTCATCGCTCTGGGCCTCAAGAAGGGCGACCGCCTCGCTATATGGGCCACAAACCTGGCGGAATGGATCATCACCCAGTTCGCTACGGCAAAAGCGGGCATCATCATGGTGAACATCAACCCTGCCTACCGGACGCACGAACTGGAGTATGCTCTGCGTCAGTCGGAGGCAGAGGCCCTGCTGCTCATGGACCGATTCAAAAGCTCGGACTACGTGCAGATGCTCTACGCGGTCTGTCCCGAGGCCAGGACGGCTCAGCCGGGCATGATTCACTCCGAGAAACTGCCATTCCTCCGGACGGCAGTGATGATCCGGGGCGAGAAGCAGCCGGGCATGTGGTCCTGGGATGATGTGCTGAAAAAGGGAGATGAGGTGCCGGATGAGATTTTGCAGGAGAGGGAAGAGAGCCTGGACTTCGACGATCCCATTAATATTCAGTACACCTCGGGCACAACCGGTTTCCCGAAGGGCGTAGTTCTCACGCATCATAACATCTTGAACAACGGCTACTTCATTGGCGAGTGCATGAAGTTTACGGACACTGACCGGCTTTGCATACCGGTTCCCTTTTACCATTGCTTTGGCATGGTGCTCTCCAATTTGGCCTGCATGACGCACGGAGCGGCAATGGTGCTGCCTGCCGAGTACTTCGATCCCGTCTTGGTCATGTCGGCCATCGAGAAGGAGCGCTGCACTGCTGTACACGGAGTGCCCACCATGTTCATCGCGGAGCTTGAGCACCCCGATTTTTCCAAATACGACTTCTCCAGCTTGCGAACTGGAATTATGGCTGGATCGCCCTGCCCCATTGAGTTCATGAAGAAGGTGAGCACCCTCATGAATATGCGAGAGGTGGTGATCACCTACGGCCAGACGGAGGCCTCGCCCGGCATCACCATGTCCTCCACCGATGATTCCCTGGAGCAGAGGGTCTCGACCATCGGCAGGCCCATGCCGCATACCGAGATGAAGATCGTGGACCCCAAGACGGGCAAGATAGTCTCCCGCGGGGAGACGGGCGAGATATGCGCTCGCGGCTACATGATCATGCGCTGCTACTACAACAATCCGGTGGCCACCGACCAGTGCGTGGACAAGGAAGGATGGCTGCATACCGGCGACCTGGGCACCTTGGATGAGGAGGACTACTGCAAGATCACGGGCCGGCTCAAGGACATGGTCATCCGGGGCGGAGAGAATATCTACCCGCGAGAGATTGAGGAGTTTTTGTACACTCATCCGGCCATAAGCGATGTGCAGGTCATTGGTGTGCCCGATAAAAAGTACGGCGAGGAGATCATGGCCTGGATCAAGCTCAAAAAGGGCGCCTTTGCCAGTGCGGAGGAGATCAAGGCTTTTTGCAAGGGAAGAATCGCGCACTTCAAAGTTCCCAGGTACATCAAGTTCGTAGACGACTTCCCCATGACCGTGAGCGGCAAGATCCAGAAGTTCAAGATGAGAGATGAGTCCATAAAAGAGCTGGGACTGGAGGAAGCGGCCAGGATGAAGACGGCCTGAAGGCCCGCTCTTTTTGTTTTTCTCTTTTCGCTTTTGAGGTTCTTGATTTCTTGATTATTTCATTTTTTACCAATTGATGAGTACTAACCGCAAACTTTTGCATTCAATTTTGAAGCCAAGAGAGACAGATTTTTAATCTTTGTCTGCAGATTATTACAGGATCCAATTATGAAAATCATTGATATCTTGAGACGAGATGAGCAGGAGATAAAAAAGAGATTTCATGTCAAAAGGATCGGCCTGTTCGGCTCCTTTGCTCGTGGGGATGAAAAAGGTACCAGTGATGTAGATATAATGGTGGAATTTGAAGAGCCGACCTTCGATAACTTCATGAAACTATCCTTCTTCCTTGAAGACCTCTTTGCTAGGAGAGTGGAACTGGTCACGCCTGACTCCCTGAGCCCTTATATTGCGCCATACGTAAAAAAAGAGGTGGTCTGGGCTGACCAAGGATGACACCGTCTTTTTGAAGCACATCCTGGACGAGATCAACTTTCTAGAGGGGAGCAGTGACGGTATCGATTTTAAAGACCTGATGGAAGACGGAGAGAAGCAAAGGGCCTGGCTGAGAAGCCTCGAAGTGATAGGTGAGGCCACGAAAAACTTATCGAACGAATTCAGGGAGAAACATCCCGGCATTGAGTGGCGAAAGATTGCAGGACTTCGAGATAAGCTAATCCATCACTATTTTGGAGTGAAGTGGGAGATCGTCTGGGATGTTGTCAATAACGAGATTCCCGACATCAAGCTCAAGGTGGGGATGATGCTCCGAGAATTCGAATTGCCGGATTAATTTAGATTTCAATGCACAGCCCACCTGGGCATGATTGCGTCTGGAAGAGGGTGAGGGATTTTGGGACGTGCCTTAATTGTTGCCTGAATTGGCGGCATGCATTTTCCTCCGCAAGCTTTTTCGTGTGAGCAATGGTTGAGACTATCCGAGGGAGAAATATTTGGCGGCATCTGCGGAGATAATCAATACGGGGGACGTGTTTAATAATAGCGGCCTTTTTTCAAATCATTACCTAGAGAATATGATCCAGAAGGTTCCAGAATGGAATGATGATGCTCATCTTTGTGAAGCATACTCGCAAATAAAAGAGATCTTCGAGAAGAAGAAGAGAAATTTAGAGAAGTACGTTGAGGCTGATCTGGAGCACAATTGGGTCCGGCCGGTGTTTGACAAACTTGGTCATCATTACGGGGTCCAGGAAGGCTTACATCACGATCCTCTGAAACCAGACTATGCCTTCTTTCCTGATATTGAGACTCTGGAAGATGCTTATTCCCACAAGAAGGACGCGGAAGGCTTCTATAAAAAATCCATTGCTGTAGGAGATGCCAAAGCCTGGAATGTGCTACTGGACAAAAGTCGCCAGGGAAAAGCGCATCGTGAGATGACCAATCCCAGCTTCCAAATAGACGTTTATCTCCGAGCTACTCCGCCCAAGTGGGCGATTCTCACCAATGGGAGAATGTGGAGGCTTTACCACGAAGACACCAGTGTCAAGATGGACTGTTACTATGAGGTAAATCTTCCTCTGCTGATCAATAGGATCGAGGAGAGCGGCGATATCACTCTTTTCAAGTATTTTTATCTTTTCTTCCGGCTGGCAGCCTTTCCCCAGGTGCCGCTCGGTTCATCTTTCCTGGATCTAGTCAGGGAGGAGAGCGCGGCATACGCCCAGAAGATTGGAAATGATCTGCAAGAGAATGTTTATAAAGCAATGAAAGTTTTGGCTGAAGGCTTTTATGCAGAGCAATCGAACTCGCTGTCCCATGCGTTGGAAGACATAAGAGATGTGCAGGATAACTCCATGCGCCTGCTCTACCGAATGCTTTTCATCTTCTACGCCGAGAGCAGGAAGCTACTGAACACTGACAACAAACACTACCAGGAAATGAGTCTTCGCAAGCTGAAGGAGGAAATCTCAGGAAAGATGGATCAGGGCGAGACTATGCTTGCGGTCAGATCCACTTACTGGGAGGGATTAAAGGACCTGTTCCGCCTCATAAACGATGGTAGTGAAGCCTTTGGTTATGCTAAGGAAGAGTTCTACATACCGGCATACAATGGCGGGCTCTTCGATCCCGCGAAAAATACTTTTCTCTCTCAAAAGAAGATAGGAAACTCATATCTGGCAGAGGCCATTGACCTTCTGGCTCGTTCCCCGGGCGAGGGAAAAATGGTTTTCGTTGATTATTCGTCCCTGGATATTCGGCACCTGGGATCGATCTATGAAGGCATTCTTGAGTACAAGCTGCACCTGGCGAAGGTGCCAATGGTGGCCGTCAAAGAGAAGGGCAAGGAGGTCTGGTTGCCGGCGAGCGAAGCCGGCAAGAAATTCTCAGACCGCGTTGAGGCGGGCGGCCTGTATTTGGTGACGGATAAGGGAGAAAGAAAGGCCACGGGCTCCTTTTACACACCGGAATATATCGTGAAGCACCTGGTGAAAAACACACTTGCGCCACTGATAGATCCGATGATGGAGGAAGCCATTTGGTCAGAGGAGCTTCGCAAGGATCTTCTCAAGAAGCTGCTTTCCCTAAAGGTGCTCGATCCGGCCATGGGATCAGGTCATTTTCTGGTCGAGGCTACTGATTACATTGCCAGGGAGATAATTCATGCCAAAGAGATAGCCAGACATGAGGACCTGGAATCTGAAGATATTGCGGAGAACGACATTCATTGGGCGCGTCGGGAAGTGGTCAGGAACTGCATCTACGGAGTGGATCTCAACCCCATGGCCGTGGAGCTGGCCAAATTATCGTTGTGGCTGACCACAGTGGCCTCCAACAAGCCCCTCAGCTTTTTGGACCACCACTTGAGATGCGGAAACAGCCTCATCGGAGCAGAGCTGGACCGGCTCACGGTGCTGCCGGGCAGGGAGGCGGAGCAGACGCCGCTCTGGAGCTTTGGGCTGAAGAGCCACACGAGCGGGCTTCTCAAAAGGTACAGCCTCATGGCCGCTCTGCCGGACGATAATTTGCAGATGGTCAAGTGGAAGGAGGATCAGTTCCGCCAGATCAAGGAATCGGAGCTCTCTCGCAGGCTGAACGAGCTTTCCAACGTCTGGCTGTCCACATTTTTTGGCAACAACGTGAGCGATGACGATTACTACGAGCTGCAAAACCACCTCAGCCCGGAGAAGTATCCGGACTGGGCCAGACTGCGGGAGAAGGAGTGGTTCACACGGGCGCAGGCGCTGGGGCGGGAGAAGCGATTCTTCCACTGGGAGCTGGAGTTTCCGGAGGCTTTTCTTGGGTTGAATAGGGGATTCGATGTGGTGATCGGGAATCCACCGTATGTAAGGCAAGAGAAAATAAGTGAAGATAAAAACTACCTTGAGACTTATAAAGCATATCACGGCATTGCCGATCTGTATGTATATTTTATAGAACGTGGAGTTTCATTGCTTAATGCGGGCGGCATTTTCTCGTATATCGTGGCAAACAAGTGGATGCGTGCAAGCTATGGCGAGCCTTTGAGAATCTGGATGAAAAACCTAAACCTGGAAGAGATCATTGACTTTGGAGACTTGCCAGTATTTGAAACGGCTACGACCTATCCGTGCATTTTGCGCATATCTAATTCACCGTTGAGACCTAGTTTTAATGCTGTGAAGGTTGACACGCTTAATTTCGATAATTTGGAAAATTATGTTTCTGAGCATCTCTATTCTGTTGACAGATCATCTCTAAATAATCGCGGATGGTCTCTTGCTAACGAGAAAACTCAAAGGTTATTAAAGAAACTAGACTCGTTGGGCATTCCGTTAGGCAAGCACATAAACGGAAAAATATTCCGAGGTGTTCTTACCGGGCTAAATGAAGCATTTGTAATTGATAAAAAAACACGGGAAAGACTTATTTCAGAAGATCCTAAGAGTGTCGAATTGATCAAGCCTTTCTTGGTAGGCAAAGATGTTAAAAGATACGAAACGCCAGAAAGCGATCAATATTTGATTTTAATTCCGAATGGATGGACCCGAAATAAATTCTCGGGATCAAAGGTCGTTTGGACTGATTTTGAAGAGGATTATCCAGCAATCGCCAATTATCTATCACCGTTCGCCGAATCTGCTGAAAAGAGGTACGATAAAGGCCAATTCTGGTGGGAGCTTCGGGCTTGCGATTACTATGATGAATTCGAAAAACCAAAGATTTTCTGGCCAGAAATAGCTCAAAGTGCAAGATTCACACTAGATTCATCAAACTTTTATGCCAATAATAAGGCATATATTATACCAACAGACGATTTTTTTCTCTTGGGAATCCTAAATTCCTCCTCAATTCGCATGTTTATTCACAGTGTGTGCACTGATTTGCAAGGAAATAGCTTCAACTTTTCTGCCGTTTTCGTTGAACGAACTCCCATCCGCCGCATCTCCTTCACCACCCCCGCGCCCGAGCGCGCTCGCCTGGGGACGGAGCTAGAGCAGCTCTACGCCGACGGCAAGCACGCCGAAATTCTGGCCCAGGTGGAGGCCTGCCTACCCAAGAACGAGGCAGATAATTTCATTGCCGAGCTGGAAAAATCGGATGTGGTGCACGATCTGCTGGCCTTCCTGGCGGAAAAAATGCTGGAGATGAACAAGCAGAAGCAAACGGAGGTCAAAGGCTTCCTGGGCTGGCTGGAGAGCTACCTGGGCGCAAAGGTGGAGGACCTCACGCCCAAGACCAAATTGCAGAGCTACTACGATCACGATTACGAAAACTTTTTGGCGGTGCTCAAGAAGAACAGCAAGAAGCTGGCCATCGATCCGGCCAGACGCGAGCCCGCACAGGCGCTCCGGGCCGAGTTCGAGGGCTCGCTGGGCAAACTGCTGCCCTTGAGGGAGCGGATCAGGAAGACGGACGAGCTGATCGATGCGACGGTTTACAGGCTGTACGGACTCACGGAAGAGGAGATCGGGATTGTGGAAGGAAGAGAGAACGCAACAGAACACCCAAGAGCTTCATCACAGGATAGTGCTTGAGGTCAGCGATTATGGCTTCTTCGCGCCGGTCAAGGCTTCGCGTGAGGCCGTTATCCCAAGAATCTCACAGCAGCCCTTCAATCTCCATCTTCCGTTGCTTCGTGCGACGAAGTCTCGAGTATCACGCGAAGGCGCGAAGCCGCGAAGTTCCGATGAGAGAAGGACAATTCTTGCCACACTTGGCCTTAAAGCGCAGTCTGATCAATGAGCGAGCCGTCGGTCAGCCGGGCCCGACCGGAGAATATTTAGATATTTATAAAAATTAATGGAGCACTCGCTGGAACAAACCCTGCCCGTTCCATTAATCGCTCCGCCGCCAAGTCTCCAAGCCTGCCCAGATCAACTCGCGCGTTTCACCGCGCGTGGCACCCCGTCAGAAGAAACCGCAGGATAGAACGCAAACGGCTCCCAAGCCTGTAGTCCCTGAATGCCAGATATCAGCGAACTTCCCACACGCGCGCCCGCCTGGGAGTGGAGCTAGAGCAGCTCTACGCCCAGGGAGATTTCGCCGAGATCGGGGCCCCCTGGCAAAGGCCTGCCCAAAGACGAGGAGGGCAATTTCATCGCAAGCCAGTAACGGTCGGATGTGGTGCACGATCTGCTGGCCTTCCTGGCGGAGAAGATGCTGGAGATGAATATGCTTTTGGCTTGTTTCAACTCGTTGCCCAAGGGGTCCCCATCCTTCAGGGTGGGGAGGAATTGGGCGGTCTCATAAAGTATTTATGCTCACAAATCCATTCGTTGTTGTGTGTTTTACGTGATCTGGCGGAGCGATACCTGAAATGGTAGGGCACCCTCGGTAGTAGGGATAAAACAGCTTCAGAACCAAATCGCTCAGACGCAGAGGGACAAAATATCTTACTGAAGGCACGAGGTCCAGCAATGGCCTAGATGAGAGTTTGACACATGATTCTTCTTTCAGTAAGAGGGGTGCCAAGCGGACCAATCTCCGTCACAATGCAGTCAGCATGAAGAGTCAGCCACCCCTACGCGACACGACTTTTTGCGTAGTCGCAAGCCGCGCCCTTCAGGACACGGTAGTTGACATGTTATTTATCCTAAACGCACCTTTTTCTATTGTCGCAAGTTGAGAATCAAGAGGTCTGATATGTCTGATGGAACGGACGCAAAGATTCGAGTGGTTTACGAGGGTGGAGTCTTCAAGCCCCTGCAAGAGATTGACCTCTGCGAGGGAACGAAGGCTTTCGTGGTCCTTAAGCCGGGGAGAATCACAAGTGTGGCTAGAAGATTCAGGATTAAAGTGGATAAGGATGTGATGGAAGAATTCGTCGAGGAGCGAAGATGATCGTATTAGACACTTCGATTTTCATCGACCTTCTGTTTGAATATAACTCTGAAAGGACACGATCGGCAGAAGATTTGCTCTCTATCTTGGAGGAAAATGGTCTGACAATAGTGGAACCGGATCTCTTCAAAGTAGAGTTTACAGGGCAAATTGCCAGAAGGATCAAAAAGGAACTGGCCCCAAAGATCTGCGAGGAGATCTTTGCAGAGCTGGTCTTCGTCAACACATCCAGAATCTTCGAAGAGGCGCTTTCCATCGCTCGGGAAACGGGATCAAGGGCATCGGATTCATTTTACATAGCCTGCGCCAAGGCAGAAAAAGCGATCTTGGTTTCCAACGACAAGCATCAGATCGAAAGTGCCAAAAAATCAGGAATCGAAGTCTATAATCTGTTGCACGACCAGGAGCTTGTCAAGAAACGTCTGATTGATGCTGTTTTTCAATAATATATCAACCGTATTTCCTTAGCCACCCGCGCCCGAGCGCGCTCGCCCCGGTCCTGCCAGCAGCTCTACGCCGACGGCAAGCACGCAGAAATCCTGGCCCAGGTTGAGGCCTGCCTGCCCAAAAACGAGGCGGGCAATTTCATCGCAAGCCAGGAGCGTTCGGATGTAGTGCACGATCTGCTGGCCTTCCTGGCGGAGAGAATGCTGGAGATGAACCCGGCTTAGAAGCAAACGGAGATCAAAGGCTTCCTGGGCTGGCTGGAGAGCTACCTGGGCGCAAAGGTAGAGGACCTCACGCCCAAGACCAAATTGCAAAGCTACTACGATCACGATTATGAGAGCTTTTTGGCGGTGCTCAAGAAGAACGGAAAGAAGCTGGCCATCGATCCGGCCAGAAGGGAGCCCGAACCCCGGGCCGAGTTCGAGGGATCGCTGGGCAAACTGCTGCCCTTGAGGGAGCGGATCAGGCAGACGGACGAGTTGATCGATGCGACGGTTTACAGGCTGTACGGACTCACGGAAGAGGAGATCGGGATTGTGGAAGGAAAAGTGTAATAATATTATTTCGCGATTCATCGCCGTAATTCTTCGGCTGAAGATAGAGAAATGGGCCCTGAACCATTTTTTTGCTCCATTTATCTTGGAAATGGCGCAAAAAATGGTTCAAACCGTTATTGTCGCCGATTGACAGCACCTGAGCAGATCCAAACTGCGCCTCTGCCAGCACCTTGGAGAAATACCTGCCCTTCAGTTCGTAATTCCGCCATTAGCCGTTTGACTTGATTACGATCCATTCGAGTCATTTGGCGTATTTCTGAATTGGTCAGCCCATTCTCCTTATCATTACATCTCTTTTTTAAGATGTCCAATACGCTTATCTTCGCTACATCCCATTCGATACGCTGGGAGCTTTTGGATTTGTATATTGCAGAAAGTTTGCGATGAACTTCAGGATGCAACACCCAATAAGTCCCGCGCCCCGTGCCACCTTGCTGAAGATAGCCGAGGTCTTTTTCCATCTTGCTAAGAATCTCGCGAGCTTCGGCTTCATTGCGTTGGCATATACGCATAGCTCCTTGGGTATCCAGTTCTGTATGGCGCAAAAGGTACTGTAAGATTAGAAGATTATCGACAGTAAGCCCAAAGCCTTTTTTGCCTTCTTCTGCCACAAAGGAACGAAATGGAACGGAAAGATCTCCTGCATAAAATGTTATCTTTACCGTATCACCTTCATCCTCGATGATCGGTGGTTCTTTTCCTTCGAGGAGCATATATTTGAACATGCGCGGAATGCCCAAATTACCCCGATTGACCAATCGCAACCTTATGAGCGCGTCCACAAGATGCGGATTTCTGGGCACCGGAGGATGATGAAGGATATTTTGAGGTGATATTCCCCCAATTAGACCGCCGGGATTGCTTATCTCCAATTTTTGAGGATAATGTTTGATGAGCAAGGGGGCACCCATGCGATAATCCGCATGACAAAATGCATTCATTAACGCTTCGCGTAAGGCGATCTCCGGATAAGTCCTGTATTCAAAGTGAAATACGCCGTATTCAACCGTAGTAAGCTGATTATTTGCCATTATCTTATCAGTCAGACGTGCCAAGGCGATTGGAATTGACTGATGACCATCTAGTCTATTGATATAGCTTGTTTCGCTGTCCATTTGCAGATAGGTCCAAACATAACCCGGAACGTGTTCTCTAATGGATTCATCTTTTCCTCCAATCAATAGTCCTGCCCGAGTGAGATGACCGTTATGCAGTACGCCTAGATTACTTAAGAGCTGGAGATCATTCATTTAGGAAAATGAAAAGAAGCTAAAGGTTTGTCCAGGGATCGAGGGTTTTTTGCGGCCCAATTCCGGCCCAATCCTTCAATGCCAAAGCGATTCGTTCCATCGTCTTCGGATGAGGCTTAAACTTATCCGTTGATTTGTAAACGCCATCTATCTCATCATAGAGCAGGTATCCATTCAGGGCGCCCTTTAATAAGCCATCCATTTCTCTTTTCACGCTGTCCCTGAGCTTGGACTTAGCGGCAACACTTACTGTCCCAGACAGCCTCTCCAGGCCCTCATCCACAATATTAATTAGGCTCTTTCCCTCGGAGCCAGGCTTAAAAAGATGCATAACGATGTCTATGAGACCTCTGCGAATCTCTTGAGGTCTCATCTCAGGAAGTAAGGTAATAGCGATTCCGGGAAGCCTTCTAAGATCCGCTCCTTGCGACTTTATGAGTGCATCTTTAAGTGATTGATTATAGATATGCTCCACTTTTATTACATCAAGATGATCTCTTACAATCAACTGACAATAAGGCCCATCATCCACAAAGGATAATCTGCTACTCACAACATCAGGCTGCCCGTCATTGGCAGTGAGACCATGCTGGGTTAGATACCTGGGATCTATTGACAGATATGATCGCAGATTGGGCTCTTTAGAACCCGATTGGGTAGTAATTTCCAAGACCAACCAACCGGTTTTTCCGCTTCCTACGATATCAGGTGTCCTGTCTTCCCCCTTCTTAGTTAAAAATCGAGGTTCTATCAGATAGTCCATATTTGCGGCTTTAAAAGGACCTACAAATTTTGGCCGATTATGCTGATGAAAGAGCTGAATCGTATTTCGCCATAGAACGATTCGATCGTCGTAATTCAGGCAAATACCTCCACCCCGTCATGGTAGATGGAGGCTTTTCCGGAGTTATCTTCTCCTTGAACTACGGCCAGCCTGGGTGCACCATTAACACAGCCGCTGCCGGGTATGGTCAGATAGACATAATTCGGCCCGACGTCTAGCAGAACTCTATCCCATGTATGAAGATCAATTCCTTTAAACCGACGGAAATCTGGCTCGGCTTCCACTTCCACTAGCCAGAGATTCATGTTGCCTTGCCCTTTGATAACAGTACGGGAAAATTCATCCACAGGAATGCTCTGACTGAAATCTATCTCGAAGGCAGCCAAGGTTTTGTCGCGAAGGTCGGTTGCTTCTTTTAAAGAATCAGCGTACCGATTTGCCATTTCTGCAATGGAGATAAGCACTTCATCCACATCCGTGGCACGATTTACTGTAATTTTTCCGTTACTATACCACTCGGCTGATATGGATATAGACCCACCAGATCTCTTCTGGAATCTTACACTATGGATTGCAAATCTATCCTGCGCCATATTGAGTATCTCATCCAGTCCTTCAACGTAACGGTTTGCACCATGCCAGGCTTTTAAGCTGAAGTTTCCCGCGCTTTCTTCTGGAGATAATCCATCGGAGAATCGAAGTCCAATTCCTCTACGGCTCCACCCATTAAATTTTTCCCAATGCAGGAGTTGCCCTCTGGATAGCCAGCAGCTATCGAGACCATTTGTGCCTCTAACCCATTTTTCAACAATAGAATCGGAATCCCCAGCATCCAGCAAACTATAGAGAATCCAAACTCGATCTCTCGTACAGTCCAGGAAAAGCGTATTCGATAATTCATAATCCTGGTTTAGATACCATCCGGCTCTGTCGATCTTCTCCCATGTGCCCAGAGGACTTTTGAAATATCCAGGATTCGGCCTATTGCTCTCGATTAAATAAGCCTTAAGCTGAGTTGAGTAGGTTTTCCCGAATGCTTCAAGAGATTCTTCATTGTTTTCGAAACCTGCCTGAAGCAACTCTTTCAAATCCCTGAGACTATGGACTGGACGCATGATTGTTATTCCATTTGATAAAGTGCTTTGGGTCAATAATACTAGATATAGCTATTTAAGATTTAGCGACGTTAGCCGCAAAAAGTAACGCAATTGATGCCTTGCATAAAACTCTATTACAGCGGTTGTCGCTCGCGCCCGCCCCAGCCCGCCAGCAGCTCTACGCCGAGGGCAAATTCACGGAAATCCTGGCCCCCTGGCAATGGCCTGCCCAAAGACGAGGCTGGCAACTTCATCGCCGAGCGGGAACGGTCGGATGTAGTGCACGATTCACCAGGCCTTCCTGGCGGAAAAAATGCTGGAGATGAACCCGGGCTTAGAAGCAATCGGAGATCAAAGGCTTCCTGGACTGACTGGAGGGCTACCTGGGCACAAAGGTGGAGGACCTCACGCCCAAGACCAAATTGCAGAGCTACTACGAGCACGATTATGAGAGCTTTTTGGCGGTGCTAAAAAGGAACAGCAAGAAGCTGGCCATCGATCCGGCCAGACGGGAGCCCGCAGAAGCGCTCCGGGCCGAGTTCGAGGACTCGATGGGCAAGCTGGGGCCGCTGCGGGAGCG
>JANYKI010000113.1 GCA_025361645.1 Methanothrix sp. | reverse complement strand
CAACAAGGGTATTGCACTCGCTCTGATGGGCAAGTACGACGAGTCTATCCAAGTGTATGACGAAGCCCTCCGGCTAGATCCCAACAATGAGAATGCCAGGAACAACAGGGATGCTTCTCTCTGTAGATTGGGCAAGTGCTCTAATGCAAATGAAAATGGCATTTCTGGAAATGATGGTGGCAGCTACTTAGCTAACTCGGATACAAAAGTCTATCATTATCCTTCATGCGCCTGGGCTCAGAAAATCCTTCCTGAGAATCGTCGCTGGTTCTCAAATCCAAATGAAGCTAGATCTGCTGGATATAGGCCTTGCGAGAAGTGCAATCCTCCGTAGAGCGGATTGTCTCTTTTTTGCTCCAAATAGTTCTATGACATTCTTGCAGTAATTGATGAAAATGCCATAGAACTAATTAGGCTCTCTTTTTTGGGGATTGCTTTTGTGCGCGACGGTCCGGTCTCCACGAGGTCCGGGGCGTTTCCTCGCCGGGCCGGACGGCTCTCCCTGGTGGACCTGCCAGCTCTCCTGCACGCTCGGGGCGTCATCGGGGATAGAACCGATTACTTTCGCCCCGCATAGGTATAATAATTATTATAATATAAACATCAAGCACCAATACTTACGCTAAATAAGTTTTTTATCCCATCCTGAGAATAAGGTTTAAGTACTGGCAGCCCATAGAGAGGAAACAATAACAAAAGAATGATGAAAGAGCTAGAACCGATCCTCTGAATCTTGGCAGGTCCGAGAATCGGCCTAGGCACCTAAGCTATACGTATAAGTACTCGTATAAGTAGGAAACGAGCCATAAGACAAACAGGTGCCTAACACTTGGCTAGCTCTTTCAAGAGGTTAAAGCATGATGAAAGAACTAGACTACCTGGATAAGGCGCTGCTGGATCGTGTTAATACGACTCAGTGCTTTTCTATTAGTGACGTGATAAGACCATTTCTTTTGGAAAGATCTGAATCTGTTCTACGTACACGTGTCCGAGCATTAGAACTCCGAGAACTGATTAAGACAACTCGAACAAAGAGGGAGGTCCTATGCTTTGGGGTGGTGGTGCCTGAAGAAGACGTGAGGGCTTGAAGATGGCGAGTGCAACGAGGCAGGAGAGACTAACAGATTTCTCCTGTAATCAAAGACTTGTCAGTGCAGCAGAAGTGATCATAGAATCTGGGAGCTGCGCCGTATCCAAGCCCATTAGGGCAGGTATGACTACATCAACAGTCATGGCATGTGAGCGGCGGGGCTGGCCTCTACTGATGCTTGCACCAACACGGAGGATACTGCAAGAGACAGTTGAAAAGGCAGCGAGCGGCGCGGTGCGGATTCCAGGTAATAGCGAGTGTCCCTTAATCGAGCCGGATCTCAAGAAGAATCCTATCTTAAGGCAATTGCCCTTGACCCTGCCCGATTGCCAGAAATGCAATGAATCTGGATGGTGCGAGGTCCTGGCGATCCTGCGAGCAAAGGACCCCAAAGTCATGGGGCTGACGTATGCGAAAATAGAAGCCCTAATGCTGAGTCATGGGGAGATGGCAAAGAAGATCCTGGCAAAGATCTCCAGGGCCGAAGTCGTCATGCCGGATGAGGCTCATGTTCTCTCCCTGCCTTCGGCTGTGAGTGTGAGGGCTTTTGCGTCACTGAAGATTCCCGCAAAATACACGGCATTGGAGCGAGTGTATCAGAGGTGGCTGGACTTCTGCCAGAGCCATATTCAGGAAATCCAGGAACTCATGGTGCGAGCTGAGGACGGCCATGCATCACAGCACCTCTCAAAGAGCCTATCCAACTTTAAAAAGCTGGAATGGAAAGACCTCAAGAAGGCATGGGCGCAACTCCGAAAGCTGGCAGTAGCTCACGATTTGCCGGATGAAGATATTCTAACTCTCAGAGATATCATCACCATCTTGAGCACGGTCCAAATATCAATCGGCTACATCAGCGAAGACGAAGGCGAGGGCGGCGGGGTATATGTCTCAGCAGGCCAGGTGCGACAATGGAGAGCACTGAACGAGTTCTTGACCAAATACGTTGACAGTGCAAAGGTTCTGTTTGTCTCAGGGACTCTCTTTGAGCCCCGGCCAGGTTACTTCTTCGAGCTGGCCGGCAAAGAGATCAAGAGCACAATATTTCCAGATCTACGAGGCGCTACAAAGAAGCTAACCCTAATCCCTGATAGCTGGAAACTGAATTCCAGGAATTTCTATGAAAAGCTTCCAGACATCTTGCAGACCATCAAAGCCATTGCCGAACGCGAAAAGCAACCTATCTATCTATTAGCGCCAAACGACCGCAAGGCCAGGATATTAATGCAGGAGGTAGGCAACCTCGGACTCAAAGATATTTTCGTAGACTACTACAGGAGCGATCATAGTCTAGGGGTCGAACGATCAGAGAGGATCTGCATCACTGTTGGCCTGGCAGAAATTCCCGCCAATGCTTGCGATGCACTGGCATGGGGCAAAGACCATGAGGAGAAATGGATCTACTCACGGGCATTGAGATTGCAGGCCGTCCATTCTGCAACCTGGCAGGCGGTCAACAGGGTGAGGGACCCTGAGGGTATTGTTGAATCAAAGATCTATTTTGTAGGGTGCCGATTAGATCAGATACGTCAAACCGCAAAATGGGGAATAGACCGCACGCTTAGATTGAAGGAAATCAAGAAGACCATGGGCAGCAAGGGCGAGACCATCAAGACGCCTCTGTTCGAAGTTCAAGTAAGTCAGGAGATCGAGGTTCCTAGGATACACGGCGAGGAAAAGAATTCCACAAACTCTGAGAGACGATCTGTTGAGGACTTCATTGAACGAGTCGAGTTGTATAACGATAATTCTATAAATTCCGGAAATCACGGCATTTCCTCTATAGATATAGATAGAGAGAATGCCGCGAAAGTCGGAATTTATAATTTTCCGAAGAATAAAATTGAACTTGATTCTACTTCGAGTTTGCTTTATTCCATGTTCGTGAATCGGACAGATTGCCATGCCCGTCAGGGCCAAAATTCTAAGACAGGAAAGTGGGAATTCTACAAATACAATTCGCCCCCCACCGTCGAAAACTTCAAGCGGCATGTGACTGGAGAGGTAACGCTTGGCCTCTATGAACTTGGTCTTGATGATACTGTGACCTGGTGCTGCGATGACGTAGACAGTCATAATGGAGAAACTGACACAAGAGAGAAGGTAACTAGGTTAGCATCAACCTGTAGATCCCACTCCATACCCTTTTTGCTGGAAGCCTCCGGCACCATGGATTCTTACCATTTCTGGATATTCATCAGCAAAACTCGAACCTATAACGCCTATCGTTTCATCAGGCAGATCAATTCTGAGGCTAAAGTAGACTGTGAAGCCTGGCCCAAACAAAAGAGTCTGCATAGCAAAGATGCAAAGTACGGCAACCTGGTTAAGCTGCCGGTCTGCTATCACAACAAGAGCAAGAGCCGATCTGCCTTCCTGGATGCTGATACTTTCGAACATTTGGAAGGTCCTATACCTCACCCCGGCCTGGTGCATCTCCTGGAGATCCCTGATTTATCGGAGTCCAGCTCTGAGGGAATGCCTAAGGTATCCATCCGTAATGAAACCAAGAGAAAGACATGCTCCAGCGACACCCTGGATTACTGTATGCATAGAGCCTTGGAAGATAAGATCTCCCTGGAAGGCTCAGATGGACATCTCCTCCGATTGGCAATGGCAGTCAAGGCCAAAAAAATAGGTCTGGATGCAGAAGCCACAGCTCAGCTATTCCAGAGCCAAAAGGACTATGATCATGATTTTAGCCTGAACAAAGTGTTGGAAACATGGAGCTATGAATATTCAGCCTGGTCCTGTGAGGCCCTTCGAGATAAGTGCGGAAAGCTGGTCAAAACATACTGCCAGAGCTGTCCATTCTATCGAACAACTTGGGAGAGGGTAGCAGCCTGATCTCCTCAGAGGCTTTGAACGGAACGAGAGGAAGAAGTTGAGGCAATCAGAGAGACAAATGTACAAAAATGTACATTGATGTCCTTCCATAAACATCCTCCATATAGAGCGATCCCATTTTTATAATATTCGCTATCTAGTGGCGGATGGAGATGTGTCCATTTTGGACGTTTTCGGACGTTTTAGGACGAATTTTGTCCATTTTCGGACGCGAAAAACCAACAGTATAAATTTTATTAGGTGATTAATATGACTGAAAAGAAAAGAGATTACAAAAAGGAATATGCGACCTATCATGGCAAACCAGAACAAATCCAGGCCCGATCACAGCGTAATGCTGCAAGGGCGAAGCTCGGGCTCAAGGTGGGCGATGGCCGCGAGGCCGATCATAAAAACCCGATCAGCAAAGGCGGCTCAAATAGACGCGACAACCTCCGAGCAGTGAGCCGAACCGTGAACCGCAAGAAGGGCGCAAAATGACCGGCGCAGGCAGTAGCGATTTAAAACGACACCTGGCAGGAGGGGGTTGACTCTCTCACAGGCGGTCAAGGCAAAGTGCTGCGATTGCATGGCCAATTATGCAGATGGCCGGGTATCATGTGAATTGCCAGGATGTCCTCTTTTCCCATTCCATCCTTACAACGTCGCTAGAAGGCATTTCCGACAGGCGAAATCTCAGGCTGATATGATTGATCCTGCCTGCGGAGATATGGCCGGGGAAGTGGCGCTGGAAGCCATCGCAGAGGGATAGATGGCAAATGCAGACGGTCTTTTCCGTGGTGGTGCTGGAGACAAGGAGCCTGGCATTTCTCAGGCCGATTTGATGAAGGTATTAGGGCATGGACAGGATAACGGCGATAAGCTGGACAGCATTTGCCGGTGCGATTCTTCTTCTCCTTAGCTTGTGGCGATAATTATAATTCTCTTTTTTTTACCCACGAGAGCGATAATTTGACCCAAACCCTTTTCGTTGGATCTTACAATCTTGAGAGAAGATAATGGAGGGACTTGATGAAAATTCAAATAATAGTCTTATTGCTGCCGATACTTGCTGGCGTGGGGTCGGCAGGAGCCTATTCACTCGCTGATTACAATGTAAGCTTTAATATAAGTGTTCCTTCAACTGCTGTGCATATAGCCCCTACCTAC
>JANYKI010000094.1 GCA_025361645.1 Methanothrix sp. | reverse complement strand
CTCTTAAAAAAGATGAAAGCGCAGTCCTTTGTCCGGATTACTTTCGCTCTGCACTCAATAGATCTAAATATAATGTTTGCATACAAGTATCCCGTATTTCCTATTAGATTTGAGGTATATAGCATGAAGAGACTAGCGAGCATATTTCTGGCTGCAGTCGCAGCTATCTTATTAGCCTTGGCCACAACTTCTGCTGGCAGCATCTGCGACAATGCCCCCTGCGAAAAAGTCATCAATGTCCTGGCTGGAGAGAATTTTACCATTGAGCTGGAGTCCAACGCTGGCTCAACAGGCTTTGCATGGTGGAACCAGTTCGATACCCAGTACCTGAGCCTTGTAGACTCATCCGAACAGTCTGGCAATGCAATGTCGGGAGAGGTTGGTGTGCCCGGCAAAAAGCTCTTTGTATTCAACGCCAAGAAGCCCGGCAGCACGGATGTTATCATGCTCTTGCTCCAGCCCTGGAAGAACAGCACCGTGGAAGAGAGAAAGATATTCCCAGTCAACATTTCCTAGATGCAATGCCAACCATGCGACTTCTCTCCTGGAATGTCAACGGTCTGAGAGCAATTTATGAAAAGGGCTTTGTTGATTGGCTTAGAAGAGATCTGCCAGATGTGCTCTGCCTGCAAGAGACCAAGGTTGCTGCCGATCAGGTCCCTGCTGAGCTAAAATGCCTGCAGGGCTACTTTTCCTACTTCGGCTCGGGGGATAGAAAAGGACGGGACGGAGTGGCTCTCTTCTCTAAAACAGAGCCTCTGAGCGTAAAATATACTCTGGGAATCGAAGGCTTTGATGACGAGCATCGAGCTATTGTGGCCGATTATGGACAGTTCCTGCTCTTCAATGTTTACTTTCCCAACGGCAAAGCCTCCCCGGAGCGACTGGAGTACAAGCTGAAGTTCTATGATCTTTTTTTAGAGCACATCGACAGGCTCAAGGCCAATGGCAGGAGGATTGTGATCTGCGGGGACATCAATACTGCCCACAAGGAGATCGATCTGGCCCGGCCCAAGGCCAACGAGAAGATCTCAGGATTCTTGCCGGAGGAGAGGGCCTGGATGGACCTGCTGGTAGGAAAGGGCTTTTTAGACACATTTCGTATCTTTCATGCAAAGGGCGAGAACTACTCCTGGTGGGATCTGAAGACACGAGCCCGCGAGAGAAACGTGGGCTGGAGGATCGACTACTTCTTCGTGAGTGAAAATCTGCGGGATAGCGTCTCGTCGGCGTTTATCCTTAAAGATGTCACAGGCGCCGATCACTGCCCGGTGGGCATTGAGCTCGATATCGACTCAAGCTCGTAGGAAAAAGGTTTTATCATTAATTGAGGAAAGATAAAAAATATGAGGCTGGCCTGGCCACCGCCCTGGCATCTAATTATGTCTGTGTTGATCCCGGTTATAGCTTTGGCCCTAGTTCATTTGCCGCCCCCATCCTTGCAGGGCACCCTCTCGCTCCCAGCCCTTATTTTCGTGCTCCTCATCCCCGGATATCTTGCCACACTATCGTTATTTCCCGGCAAAAGCGACCTATGTGGGCACAGGCGCATATTTCTCTGTCTGGCCTTTTCTGCAATGCTAGCCGGGCTATTTAGCTTCATTTTGACGGCGACTCCCCGAGGACTGCAGGTTCCGTCTTTAGCCACAATTCTCTCTCTTCTGGCCATATTACTGGCGGCGGTGGCCTATGGCCGCTGGTCGAATCTGCCCCGCAAGAGAAGATTTCTTCTTTTGCCAAAGAGGGGACTGGGATCGGCGCGTGCCCTTCCCCGCATTTCCCGGGCAAGCATCACGAGCAGGCGTGCCGCTCTGGTTATCCTCCTGTTGGCGGCCTGTTTAATAGCTGCCCTGGCTTTTGCCTTTGGCTCATATCAGAGTTCTTCCGGCGAGCCGACCACAAAGCTTGAGGTCACATGGCCCCAAGAAGCATTAAGCCCTCTATCTTCATATTTAGAGGAAGGAAAGAAGCTATTCGCCAAGGCTTGGATAATAAATTACGAAAAGAAGCCACTGAATTACACCTTAAATAATTCCGACCCGTCAAGCAGTAAATCTAAAGTCGTGAACTCAACTGGTATAAATTCTACAATATTCAATATAAACTCCACAAAAATCAATACCATCGAGAACAATTCTCTCGTAATTTTTGAAGCTAAAAGCAAGGTAATCGGTAATGGGGGGAGCATGGGGGGCGGCAGCTCATCGGATAGTAGTCAAACTGCAGCTAAAAAGCCCGCATCTAAGAAGGCTTTGCAGCCCGTAAAAACGGCAAGTTCTACTCCTAATGCGACCAGCACAGCAGTCAGCACAGCAGTCAGCAAAGTGCAGAACAATACCTCAATTGCCAAAAAAGATGTTTTGAAGGACAATCTGACTCTTGATCGGGCCGGCACGCAAGAGAAAACTAAAGCTGCTACTGCAGAGAACTTGACATCTGTGCAGGCTTTTGCAGCGCCAGTGAGAGTTCCCTCGCCAGATGCAAATACCTCTTCGAAATTAGTTGCATTCAAGCCGCCTATCAAGTCTAATGAATCGAATGCCGACAACAATTCCAATCGGCCCCCTGTCCTAAAGGCCCTGGTGCCTGATAGAGCCAGCCCCCAGCAACAGGGAGCGGCAATCTTCTGGAAGGCAGAGGCAACAGATGAAGAGGGCGATAAAATCCTTTACAGGTTTTTCCTGGATGGCCAGGAAGTGAGGAAATGGTCCAAAACCAATAGCTGGAGCTGGCTATCTCAAGGCTTGCCGGCGGGAGACTATCAGATCACAGTTCTAGCAATAGATGGCAAGCACGCCTCTTTGGATTCATTTGATAGCATTATAAACGTGAGCTTCACCTTAAGTCGCCCCAACCAGGCTCCCGTTCTACAGCAGCTCAAATCGGACAAGGCCAGTCCTCAGAGCAAAGGCGTCATGATAACCTGGACGGCCAGCGCCAACGATCCGGATAACGACAAGATTTACTATAAGTTTATGAAGAACGACGAAGATGCGACCGGCTGGTCAACGTCCAACTCTTGGGTCTGGGATACCTCTCCGGAAAAGCCTGGAGACTATAGGATTGCCGTGTTGGCTAAGGACGGCTTGCACGCATCGAAGGATGCCTTCGACAGCTCTCTGGATGATACATTTGCTCTGCTGCTGCCCAATAACATCCCGGAAGTTACAGCGCTAAAAGCGGACCGGTCCAGTCCTCAGGCCATAGGCAGCGTCATTACCTGGACTGCGATTGCCGTTGATCCTGATGGAGACGGGATCTCCTACAAATTCCTGGCCAATGACAAAGAAGTCAGGAAATGGTCGTCATCAAATTCCTGGGTCTGGGATACATCTTCCGCCACGCCCGGTGAATATAGGATTATGGTCCAGGCCAGGGACGGCAAGCATGCCCCCGAGAATTCATTTGACAGCTTCATAGATGCGATCATCACTATTACTATTGTAGACTCCAATCAGCCGCCGGTCTTAAAGTCCCTTGCACCAGATATTGCCAGCCCAAAGGTTCAGGGCACGACAGTGATCTGGACGGCAAAGGCTCAGGATCCGGAAGGCGACAAAATCTTTTACAAATTCCAGCTCAATGGCCGGGATATGGGCAGATGGTCAGAGCTTGCAAGCTGGAAATGGTCCTCTCGGGATCTGGCTCCAGGAGACTACAAAATCCGGGTTTTGGCCAGAGACGGCAAGCATGCCTCTGAGGATTCCTTTGACAGCTCTATGGATGCGGTTTTCTCTCTTATCTCCGAGATAGATCAGCAGATAGACCAGCTTATGAAAAAGAAGTCTTCTGACATTCGAGTAGCCTCAGTCAATGGCACAAACACCACCGTGGTTCTGGGAAAAATTAACGGTACCGTCGGGCAGGAAAAGGCAGTCACACCTCGAAAGCTGGGCGGCTAGGGTGCAAGAAATATATCATGCAAGTATCAGCGCCGGGCGATAGGAGGCAAGGGAAAGCCTGAGTGCATGCCTTCAAGAGAGCCGGAATCGTGGAGCGCACGGCCAGAGGCATTCACAATTGTGAATGAATCAGCTTCTTTTCAATTTCCGTTTTCATCTGCTCCAGGCGGCCTTTTTCCATGTTTGCTTTATCGCAGTGCGATGCCACTTTTGGATTGCAGAGTAATAGAATGTCCATGGCCATTTCATTGCCGCAATCCGTAAGTATTAGTGCATCCTATACGATAGGTGTGAGATAGAGGTGCCGGGGTGACTGACCGGCTAAGTGCGCGGCTGCAGACCGCGAGAATTGGGTTCGACTCCCGACCCCGGCCTCATGAAAATCCAAAGTACCATGACTGGAAATAAAGAGAATTTCCAGCCCATACATAATAATCGCATCAATTTATTTGTCTGCGGTCCCACTGTTTATGACAATTCGCATATAGGTCATGCCAGAACCTACATCGCCTTCGATGTGGTGGCACGCTATCTCAATTACAGGGGCTATAGCGTCTTCTACCTGCAGAATATCACAGATGTCGACGACAAGATCATCCAGAGAGCCGCAGAGACGGGCGCCAGCCCCCGCATGCTGGCCAAGAGGTTCGAGCAGAGATACCTGGAGGATATGCATGCGTTGGGCGTCACTAATGTCAACTATTATGCTCGCGCCACCGAGCATGTCCCAGAGATCATCAGCCAGATCGAGAGATTGATCGAGTTGGGCTTTGCTTATGAGACACAGAGCGGCATCTATTTCGATGAATCTCGTTTTCAAGATTTTGGCAAGCTTTCGCATCAGAGTGTTGAGGATTTGAAGAAACACAGGATAGAGCCGGATCCGACCAAGAGAAATCCGGGAGACTTCTCTCTTTGGAAGAAGCGGCAAGACGGAGAGGAGGTGACCTGGAACTCGCCCTGGGGACTGGGCCGGCCCGGATGGCACATCGAGGACACGGCTATCACCGAGACCTACTTTGGGGCACAATATGATATCCACGGCGGAGCCATGGACCTGATCTTCCCTCACCACGAAGCGGAAATCGCTCAGATGGAGGCGACTTCTGGGAAAAAACCGCTGGTGAGATACTGGATGCACACCGGCTTTCTTAATGTTAATGGCGAGAAGATGTCCAAGTCTCTGGGAAACTTCACGACCATTCGAGATATGCTGCAAAAATATGAAGCAGATGCCTTCCGCTTCTTCGTTCTTCTGGCGCACTACAGAAGCCCCATCGACTTCTCCGAGGAGGCTCTGGAGCAGGCTGGCAAAAGCCTGGAGCGGATACGCCAGGCCGCGAGGATCATTGAAAAGCAATTGCAAACGGCCCCGGCATCCTCAGCAACGAAACCGACTGATCCCAGCATAGATCCTGACGTTGCCGAAGCCAAAGCCAGGTTTCTGGAATCCATGGATAACGATTTCAATACGCCTTATGCCCTGAGAGCTGTCTTCGACCTGGTGAGGGAAGTAAATCGTCGCATTAATGAAAAGACCATTTCTCGAAAGGGGCTGCAAGATGCAAGCGAGCAACTTCGGGAATTTGGAGAAATCCTCGGCCTCGGCTTTTATGCAGCAGGCAAAAAGTCGCAGGGAAAAGCAGAGGCGATAACTGGCAATCTGATAGAACTCCTGATCGAGACACGGCAGAAGCTTCGCGAGAAAAAGGAATGGCAGCTTGCTGATGAGATTCGAGCTAGGTTAAACGAGCTGAATGTAGTTATTGAGGACGCAAAGGACGGCGGGAGAAAATATTATGTCTGAAGTAAAGACATCCCTGCCATCAGGTTTGGCCAAACGAGCCCAGGAACAGATACAAGCAGGATGGTTTCCAGATATCAACAGCCTGGTCGTCGAGGCCCTGCGGCGCTATCTGGAGACTCATCGGGATGAACTGATGGAGCGTTTCATCCGAGAGGACGTCGAATGGGGACTTCACAGAGATGAGTGAAGCCGTTCTGGATGCGGGGCCTCTTATCCATCTAGCTGAGCTGGAGGCGTTAGACACTCTCATGGATTTCTCAGCGCTCTTTGTCCCTCTGGCAGTCCGGCAAGAGGTGGAACGATACCAGCCCAGCGCACTAACGCATCCAGATCTTATGCTTTCGCACGTTTTTGCACCGCTTCCGTCCCCATCCCTTCTGGCGATGGGTCGCGCCCTGTCTCTGGATAAAGGTGAGATGGAAGCTCTGAGCATGATGGACATCAAGAATGGAAATTAGTCCCTGAAACGCAGTAAAATAGTATGCATCAGAGGCTCATTTTCCTTTGGCCCGAGCGATGGCATCCAGCACCCTCACCAGCTCCCCCGGATCTCTGGCATAGCGCATGTTCTCCCTCTGGCCGGCAAATGCCCCGTCGATTGCCCCTCCGCCGATGATGAGCGGCACCTCTATGCCCTCCTGCACCAGCAGATCGGCCGTCTCCAGGAACGCGCTCCTGGTGCTGGTCATGAGCGAGGAACCCAACACGGCAACCGGACTGTTTTCCCTCACCGCTTCCAGCAAACGGACCGAGTCCACGGACGTCCCCAGATCGATGACCCTGTACCCGTTGGCTGCCACAATCGCCGCTACTATGTTCTTGCCGATGTCATGCAGATCGCCCTCCGCTGTATGGATCAGCACTGTGCCTTTGCTCTCCAAAGCACCCAGGTCGCCGCATTCCCGCAGGCCGGCGTTCAATGCCTGGGCCGCCAGAAGGATCTCAGGCACGTAAGCCTGCTTATGATCATACAGAACTGAGATGGCATCCATGCCCTTGAGCAGGCCGTCCGTGACCACAATCAGGCCGTCCCGGCCGTTGCCGATCGCAGTCTTCACCAGGTCGACGGCCGCCTCCACATCTCCGCCGGCAACGTTTTGGGCGATGGCGCGAAAGGGCTCCGTCTCAGGCAAGAGCCCCTCCAGCGTGAGCTTCGGCTTCTCTTCTTGTGAGAGCGTTTCCTCTTTCTGGCCCTTCTCGATCAGCTCGAAGATCTCATGGTCGTCCAAGAAACGCTTTCCCGCCTCATAGCCCAGCGTGAATGCTCTCATAAAGCCCTCCCGGCCGCAAGGCCGCGGCCAAATTCCAGGAGCTGCTCTTCCGGCCCCTCAGGGACGCGGTACTGCTCTGCCGCTCTTACCAGCGCCCTGATGTTCTCTACTGGCGTTAGGGGCGAGAGCGTGCACCCCGAGGAGAGCAGGTCGATACCGTTCCTCATGCACTAGAAAGCTTCCGTCGTCACCTTCTCGGGAGTTCCCTGCAACATGGTTGCTACTGGCGAGATGTTGCCGATGAGCGAAATGTCGTCCCCTAAAATCTTCTTGGCCGTCAGGACATCGACCTTCTCCTCGAAAGAGAAGCCGTCAAAGCCTGTATGCCTGATATGCGGCAACAGCTCCTTTGTGTAGCCGCAAATATGCAGCGTTGAAGGCGCTTTTATCGATGCTGCCACATCTTTGTGATGAGGAAACACGAACTCTTCATAGTAATCGCCGCTTAAGAGATCTCCGGAAGATGTGGGATCGGATACGCTTACAATGTCCGCGCCATGCGCCAGAAAGGCTTTGGCCAGCTCCTTGGTCACCTCAACGGTTCGGCTCATGGCATCATGCACAAACTCCGGGTTCGTCTTGATCCAGGATAGGAGGTTGCCCACGCCGAAGACATGCCCTGCTATGGTAAACGGCCCGGTTACTTTTGCGTTTATTACTATCTCCTCGCCCAGGTGCTCCGCAAGGATCTCGATCGCTTTAAGGGCCGTCAATATCCTTCCCCGCTCCAGAAGATTCTCAGGAACATCGAACTCATCGGGTTTTGAGGCCGCCGGCCTCTTTACCGAAGGCGTGCGGTTGACGGTTCCCCAATCGAGCTGGCATCCCAGGGCTTCCGCTTCCAGAGAAAGGCAGAATGGCACCGTTGCCGTGGGAAGACCGGCCAGCTCCCAGGGCATGGCCGCCAGCTTTGCCATCTGCTCAGCATTGCTGTGCGATCCAGACCAGGGGGCTTTTGAGATCTCCATCATGGAAACGGTCACAGGGACTACGGGCAGCCAGGCCGGAATTCTGTCCACTCTGCCGCCGTTCAAGGCGGAAAAGATGCGCTTCTTGGCATTCATGGCTGCAGCAGCCTCCGGTAGTAGAAGCTCGTCCCGTACAGAGCTGTCGCAGGATTGTGGCAGGTCATCCTATCCTTCAGTACGGTCACGGGTGCCTTTGAACTCTTGATGAACAGCGAATCGTGACCCACGCATAGCCCCACCAGGATGTTGAGCTCACTTCCGGCATCATCCAGCAGCTTCGCCTGAGCTACTGGATTGCATATCGGCTCGAAGCTGCCGGGAATGGCCTTCTCGCTATGACCTCAAATCCCTTGGTTTCGAGAATTTTCGTCAGGATGCGAGACTCGGCGATGAGACCTATGCAGGTCGCTATGCCTAGTTTCTTATAGCCCATCTCCCTGGCAAAATCTACAGTATCCTCGACCCGCGTCCTATTTCATGTAGCTTCGCCCTTCCGTTCGGGCCGCGGCAATTGCCATCTTTCGAATTTCAGGATCTTCCCGGTACAGATCCAAAGCCTCTTTTATTGTCTCTCTTTTCGTCTTTGTGGGGCAGAAATCGGGCCCACTTTGAGGCGCATTGCTCCAGCAAGCCTGCTTGCTGCATTTGATGCATTCTAGATCTGCGAGCCGCTGCTATCCCTCAAACCTGCCAGATCTCTCTTTGCATATTGGTGAGGCTCACGGCTCCGCCCGAGGTGGTCAGGAAGGTGTCTTCGATCCCCAGCACACCCTTGTCAGGATAGATTATCTTGGGCTCGATGGCAATGGTCATGCTGCTTTGCACCACATGATCCAGGGGCCCGATCACCGGGTACTCGTCCAGCTCCAACCCTACGCCGTGGCCCACAAAACCGCATTTATTGCCATTGGTGCCACCCAAAAAGTCCTGGTAGCCCAGCCTTGCTCCCTCCGTCTCGGATAGCTCGAACAATTCCCTGCCCGTCCTGCCCGCGACTAGCTTTGCGGCCACCGCTTCCTCGATCTGGCAGGCGGCTTGGTAGGCGTCTTCCAGCCCCGGCTCCAGCTTGCCCAGGGAGAATATGCGGGTGGCGTCGGCAATGTACCCGTTGTAGATGCCCACACAGTCCACGAATACCGGCTCGTTTCTCTTTATCTTGGCAAAGCCTGCTCCCTGGGGAAAGATCAGAGAGGTGCCCCGGCCCCCGCTGGGCGAGGCCAGGAAGCTGGGAAAGGCCGCCTCCGCTCCGCACATGACATGGCCTAAGGGGACAATGCTGTTGAACCTGCGAAAACGGAGTGACCCCTGATGGCCCAGGGAACGCATCACCGACTCGATCCGGCAGATCAGGTCCACCTCCTTCATGCCTTCTTCCAGAAAGTCAGGAACTGAGGAAAAGCCGGCCTCTAAAATTCGGGCCGCCTCTTTTATCAGGCTTACCTCAAATTCGGACTTCACAGAACGGATGTGCTTGATCTTTTCGGCAACATCGACAAATTTGGCGTCTTCCAGGGCCCTGTCCACTTTAAAGTAGAAGCTGCAGGGAAGCACATCCATCTCCAGGCCGACCCTGGCCTTGGCAGAAATGCCCAGGTCAGATTTCAAATTTCTCATGTTCTTGAGCGGCCTCACATCGAGGGGCGATTCCTGCACTGCCCTTTCCAGGCTCCTCTTCATCATGACCACGGGCTCGCCGTCTCTGGGGATGTAGACCAGCCCGTCCTGAGCGGTGCCGGAAAAGTAGCACACGTCTACGGCATGAAACAACAGCGCACCATCCATCTCGCCCATCTGGGACTGCAACGTCTTTATCCTGCTCTCGATCTCTGATTTGGGGGAAAGAACATACTCCATTTAATCTGACCTCTGCATTTCCTTCATTCTTGAGTTGGAACGATACGGCTAGTCTCGTTGATCCTTTATAGAGCTAACTGCAATTGGGTAGAGCCTGAAACAAAGATAAATCCAAATACAAAGAACCTAGAAATTACTATTTGGATGAAAAGACTCACGGCTTATGTCTCAGGTCGGGTGCATAAGGTTGGCTATGGGAAGAAGGTTGCCCATTTAGCGGTCGCTTTTGGCATAAAAGAGCATCTAATTTCAGTTTCGTCCATTGAAAAGACATATTCTCCGGCAAGCGGGGAGTTCCAGAAGTTCGTAATACTTGAATGTCTGGAGGATGAGGAAGATGACTGCTGGCTTTTTAACCTCGAACTCTTCGAAGAGCTGCGAATCGCTTTCGAGGAATTGAATAGAGTCTTGACCGATATTAACCAAAAACATAGGGAAAAACTAGATGGAATATCTGCAAAGCCGGACCTTTTCCAGCCGATGCTAAAAGAGATCAACAAAAAATGAAGCATATTAAAATAGCGCAAAGTCGATCAAAAGTCCTTGAGTGCTAAAGTCCCACCCACCCCAGGACCCCAATCATCTTCAGCCCGATGTAGACCATCAGCACCACAAAGATGTACTGTAGCTTTTCTGCCGGCAGCCTGTGGGCTACCTTTACGCCCCACTGGGCGGTGAAGATGCTTGCTCCCGCCAGCAGAGCAAACTGCAGAAGATCGATGTAGCCCAAAGAGTAGTCGGGAAGCCCGGCCACGCCCCATCCGTTAATGACGTAGGCTATGACCCCGCCCACTGCATTAAAGGCGATTGTTACCGACGAGGTGCCGATGGCCTGATACATGCCAAAACCCATGGCAATGACCATGGCCGGCACCAGGATCACGCCTCCGCCTATTCCTGTCAAACCGGATATGACCCCCACCGCCAGTCCCCAGAGAACATATTGCAGAAGGTGATCTCTTGACTTTTCTTGCGAAGGCCCCACCTTTGGCTGCACACTTTTGGCAAAGAGCATTCTCAGCGCACCAAACATTACCACAAATCCGAAGGCCATCCTGAGCAAATCTCCGGGCGCATGAGCGGCAATGCTCCCTCCCAAAAAGGCTCCTACCAGGCCAGAGAGGCCCATGATGATTCCCGGTCGCCAGAGAACAACACCCCGGCAGCTGTGGCCGCGGCATCCGGACAGAGCCGTGGGCAGAACTACGGCCAGAGAGGTTCCAAAGGCTATCCTGGTGGCCAGGGTGGGATCAATTCCAGTGGAGGTCAGCACCCAGATCTGCACGGGCACCATGAGAAAGCCGCCCCCGATGCCGAGCAATCCGCAGGAGAATCCTACAGCTAAGCCTGTGGCCAGCAGCACCAGAATATAAGGGAGAAGCGATGGCTCAATCAAGATCCTCTTTGTGCTTGGCAGCGATCTCCTCCGCCAGCCGGTCCAGGGCCTGGAAATCAGCCTCTTTGGGACGGCCTTTGGCGACTACCGGATCAAAAAATTGCAGCTTCAGATTGGGCAGGGCGACGGTGATCTGCTCCAGCATCTTGCCACCCCAGCCAAAGGAGCCGATGATGGAGGCATACCTTGTCTTGGGCCGCAGGGCATTGGCCAGGATGGCAGCATAAAGCGCCAGTGGATGCGCTCCGGCCAGAATAGTAGGCGTGCCGATAACCACGGTTGCCGCGTCCACCAGAGACTTTGCTAGCTCTCCCACGTCGTAGTCGGTGAGATCGAATCGCTTCACTTCTACTCCTCGAGAGATGAGAGCGTCCACCAAGTAATCGACCATGATGCGAGTGGACCCGTGCATGGAGACGTAAGGCAAAACCACCTGATTTTTCACCCTGTCCGAAGCCCAATCGCGGTAAGCATCCAATATAAACCGGGGCCTTCCGTAAAGCGGGCCGTGGCTGGTGGCGATGACACCAATTGTCAGATCCTCAATCCTGGCCAGGTGCTTGTTAATGTTCTGGCGGAAGGGCATCATGATCTCGGCGTAATACATCTTGGCAGCCCTGTAGACTACTGCTTCATCGCTGGCATAAAGGTCACTGCTGGCCAGATGGGAGCCCAGAAAATCGCAGGTAAAAAGTATTTGATCTTCGGCCAGATAGGTGAATATCGTGTCCGGCCAGTGCACCCAGGGAGCATGAATGAACTGCAGGCTTTTGTCTCCAAGAGAGATCTTCTCGCCGTCTTTTACTTCTTGTCCTCTCTCCTTGCTCACCAGGTCAAAATGCATGAGCAGATCCAAACACTTGGCGGAGCCGAACACTTTAGCATCGGGGTAAATCTCAAGCAGCCGTTTAAGGCTTCCCGAATGGTCCTGTTCAGCATGCTGGGCGATGATGTAGTCGATCTTCTTTATGCCCAAAGCCCTCAGGTTGCCCAGCAGCACATCGGCCATGGATTCGTCCACAGCGTCAATAAGTGCTGTCTTCTCGCTGCCCTGGATCAGATAGGAGTTGTAGCTGGTTCCTTCAGGCAGGGGAATCAAAGCATCAAAGAGCCTGCGGTCCCAGTCTATTGCTCCGACCCACTTGATGCCGGGTTTGATCTCTCTTGTGAGCGTCATGATTTTTGTCCTATTTCATCTCTTTGAAATCATCCTTCGCGGCGCCGCACTGCGGGCAGGTCCATGTCTCCGGCAGATCTGCAAAGGAGGTTCCTGGAGCAATTTTAGAGTCGGGATCCCCTTTTTCGGGATCGTAAATATATCCGCAAATGGTGCACTGGTATTTTTGAGCCATAATCAAATTTAGGTCTGCAAAGTATTTAGCCCAATCGCAACGAAAAACTAAAATAATAATAACATCCAACAGAGGAGCACGATTCGAGGTGTTAGAAATGGCGGGCACCGGATCCAAAGGAGAAAGCAAGTTCAAATGCAAGATCTGTCGAATGGTATTTGAATTGAAGGAAGAGTTGAAACTGCACTTGACGGAGGATCATAACGATAATTGATTAGTTGGATGCTCCAGCTCCGAAAAGGCGCGCACCAGCACCTCATTAATGGTGGGGTGAATTACCTGTGATTTTATTACCGGCATCAAATCCTGGTACTCGGTGTTCATGAGGTAGACCACCTGCTGCACCATTTCCGCTGCCATAGGGCCCACAACCGTTGCTCCCAGGATGCGTCCCGTCTCCTCCTCCAGGATCACTTTGACCAGGCCGTGCTCTTCGGCCATGGCCACACCCTTGGCCACGTCCATGTACTTGGCTCGCCCTATCAGCACTTTTAGCCCGGCGGCAAGCGCCTCTACCTCCTTCATGCCCACGCCTGCCACCGGGGGGTGGGTGAATACGGCATAGGGCACGGCATGGTAGTCAGCGGCTTCCCGGTCCTCGCTATCTTTGGCGCGGAGCAGATTATGAGAGACCACCTCCGACTCGTAGTTGGCCGTATGCCGGAACATGTGCTTGCCGATGGCGTCACCTATCGCCCAGATATCCTTTTTGCCCGTCTCCAGAAACTCATTCACCATAATCCAGCCATTGTTGTCTGTCTTTATGCCGCTCTTCTCCGGATGGAGCAGATCGGAGTTGGACCGGCGTCCCGCAGCCAGGAGGATCTCGTCGGCTTCAAACTGCTGGACACTGCCGTCCTCCATATTTTTGGCAGAGACGACCTTCTTGTCACCCTTTCTCTCTACGGATACTACCTCATGGCCGGTGATCACCCGCATGTACAGGGAGAGCACTTTTTGCACCAATCCTGCCGCTTCCGGGTCTTCGCCTTTGAGCACCAGCGGGCCGCGCCCCAGGATGGTAACTTGCGTTCCCATGGCCGAGAAGAAGTGGCCGAATTCGCAGCCGATATAGCCCGCTCCAATGATGATCAGGCTCTGGGGCAGAGCCTTCAGCCGCAGCAACGAGACGTTGTCCAAAAAGCCCGTCTCCAGCAGGCCGGGAATGGGCGGTACCAGAGACCGAGCGCCTGTGGCGATTACAATCTTTGGAGCAGTAATGGTCTTGCCGCCTACTTGCAAAACATAGTCGTCGATGAACTCCGCTCTTTCCTGAAAATAGGTCAAATTCTCTTTGCTTTTCAGAGCCGCTTCCAGGCTGCTCTGCGCTTTATCCACCACTTTGTGCATGCGGCTCATTATGGCAGGAAAATCGATTTCATTGATCTCGGCGTGCACACCCACGATTCCTGCATCCTGGATGGTCCTGATAACATCAGCCGGATAGATGAGCATCTTGGAAGGGATGCAGCCGTTGTTCAGACAGGTGCCGCCCGCTGGGCCCTGATCCAGCAGAGCGACTTTTAAGCCCTGGTGTCTGGCTTGAGAAGCCACGTGCGTTCCCGCGCCTGAGCCGATGACGATGAGGTCGAATTTGTCCATGGTAGTAGTAGGATCGTGTTTGTGGCTTAAATAACTTCAGGAATTTTGCCATCAAATATCCAGACAATATCGCGATTAATAATCTGATAGAACAGGCTTTCCTCCGGTATGCAGTTCCATTCCCTTTCTGTGTAGATTAGCAGATCCACCGGCACGGGAATCTCGCCGGTGTCCCAAAAAACCCCGCGTCGTTCAAATGGAAGGGACGATTCCTTGACTATTGCTATTATGTCCAGGTCGCTTCCCACTCCCCAATCCCCACGAGAGTAAGAACCAATGTAGCCTATCTTAAGAACATCTTTATGCTGCCGGTAGACCAACTCCCCCCATCGTCTCACTGCTCGATCTACAGCCGCCTTGTCAGGCCATTTGAGAACGGACGAACTCAAGGATCGAACGGGCATATCTTATAGCCTCCTCGCTTTGCAGACGACCGTAATGCTCAAAGGGTGCACCCTGAGAATGGCCATTGGGATAACGCGTTGGTATATAGAAGTTGTCCAGAACCTTTGCCTTCTCTACCAACTCTTCAGAAACGTCAATATCTTCCGGCAGCTCCATGAGGAGCCTGGCTGCGACATGACCCCAGGCCTCTTGGCCCAAACTGAGATGAAGCGCCTTAATTGCCTTTTCTGCCGACTGATGGGCAGCAAAGCATGCCCATTCATGTCTCTTCGCAAGCCGCGAGTCTTCAGCTTGCTCGAGATCTCTCTCGGCTTGTAAAAGCCAATCGGCGGAGCGGTTGGGCATAAGATGGTGATTTGGTTGTGATAGTTTATAAACGTTAGGAGTTACGCAGTTGAACTATGAACTGTAAATCATTCATGATATGATCGAAAGAATTTACCACTTGACCACTTATTTTCCACCGAAAAAACGTGCGAGGGTTCACTTCATCCCCGAACTGAAGGTAGGGGTATTTGTGACCCTCCGCGCTCCCTATGTAATAAAAATTAGAGCAGCTACCCGCTAATGAGTTTAGTTGCCCAGATACTTGCCCGGATTGTCCTCAAAGGCCTTCTTGCAGCCCGGCGCGCAGAAGTAGTACGTCTTGCCTTTATACTCGCTCTTGAGCTTGGCCGTCTTCTCATCAACGGTCATCTTGCATATCGGATCTATTGCCATTTTTTTAGCCTCCTATGTTTCTATTTTGTATTGCCGGCGGTATATACTTTTTGAGCAGGAGCGAGAAAGAGATTACTGTCACGGAGCTTAAGGCCATGGCGAGACCGGCCAGCTCTGGCCGGAAGGTTATGCCGAATGCCGGATAGAGCGCGCCTGCTGCCACGGGAACCAGGGCCACATTGTAGGCAAAGGCCCAGAAGATGTTCAGCTTGATTCGCGAGATCACCTTGCGGCTGAGCTCTATGGCCGCCACGGCGGTCAAGAGATCGTCTTTCATCAGTACAATCTCGCCGGCCTCAATGGCCACATCTGTGCCGCTGCCAATGGCAATGCCCACATCGGCCTGGGCCAGAGCCGGAGCGTCATTGATGCCGTCGCCCACAAAGGCTACCTTACTCCCGCTCTGCTGCAACCTCTTGATCTCATTGGATTTGTCTTCCGGCAAGACCTCAGAGAGAACGGTTTTTATGCCCAGCTGGTTGGCCACCGCTGCTGCACTTCGTGCATTGTCGCCGGTGATCATTACTACAGACAAATTCATCCTCTGCAGATCCAATACGGCCTGCTGAGCCGATGCCTTGAGCCGGTCGGAGATGGCGAGAACTGCGCAGGCCCGGCCATCCAGGGCAATGAGCATGGCCGTCTTTCCCTGCTCTTCATAGCCCGATGCTTTTTCCAGCAGCTCTGGGACAATTTCAATGCCCATTTCCATGAAAAGCATCCTGTTTCCGGCCACAACCTGCCTGCCTTCTACCTGGGCCAGCACGCCTTTTCCCGGCCTGGCCTCGAATCTTTCCGCACTGGCCAGAACGATGGCCCGCTCCTGGGCTTTGCGTACGACCGCCTCCGCCAGGGGATGTTCAGATGGTCGCTCTGCAGAAGCTGCCAGGCGCAGCATCTCCTTTTCCTCTACGCCCAGAGCCGCCATGTCTGTGACATCGGGTCTGCCCACGGTTAATGTGCCGGTCTTGTCGAAGGCGACGACGTTGAGCTTATCCGAGGCTTCCAGAGCTTCACCGCTCTTGATGAGAATGCCCAGTTCTGCTCCCCGGCCAATGCCGACAGTGATGGCCGTGGGAGTGGCCAGGCCCAGAGCACAGGGGCAGGCTACTACTAATACGGATATGAGGGCAGTGAGGGAGAAGAGCAGTGTATTATGGGCCACAAAATACCAGTAAACAAATGACGCCGCTGCGATTGCCAGGATAGTGGGAATGAAATAGGCCACCGCCCGGTCGGCGATCCTCTGCACGGCTGGCCTGGACCCCTGCGCCTCCTCCACCAGAGAGATGATCCGGGCCAGGACGGTCTCTTTTCCTATGCGAGTAGCAGAGAACTTTAGTGAACCGTTCTTGTTGAGAGTGCCGCCCACCACACGGCTGCCTGGCTCCTTGAAGGCAGGAATGCTCTCGCCTGTGATCATGGCTTCATCCACGTAGCTCTCTCCCGCCGTAACTACGCCGTCCGCCGGAATCTTTTCGCCCGGCTTGACCAGGAGCAAATCGCCCACCAACACCTCTTCCACAGACACCTCGATCTCCTGCCCGTCCTTGAGAAGGGTGGCTCTCTTGGGCACAAGGCCCACCAGCTTTTTGATGGCCTCCGAGGTGCGGCCTTTGGCTCCTGCTTCCAAGTAGCGACCCAGGGTGAGAAAAGAAGCCAGCATAACTGCCGTCTCATAGAACATGAAATCCGCGGTAAGCACAATCCCGAAGGTTCCCAGAATGCTGGAGCCATAGGCCACGCCAATGCCCATGCCGTACATGACGTCCATATCCAGATTCCGGTTAGAAAGCGCCCGCAAGGCGGCCCGAAAGATGGGATAGCTCACATAAACAAAGACAGGTGCTGATACTATGAGCATGAAAAGGCTCATGAAATTCATGGGAATGATTTGATGCACAGGCAGGTACATCACAGCCATGAGAAAGAGGCTGGTGGCAAAGCCGATGATGATGCGCTTCTTCTTGTCTGCCAGGTCCTTGGCAAGCGCCTCCTTCTCCCGGTCAGCCATTGCTTCCTCGCCTTCTAGCCCCAGGAATTGATAGCCGGTATCAAGAACGGCCTTCTTCATATCCGCCAGGCCAACCATGCGGGGATTGAAGGTGACATAGGCCTTCTCGGACGCCAGGTTCACTCGCACGTCCACAACGCCATCCAGCTTCTTGAGGGCGATCTCCAGCGCACCTACGCACATGGCGCAGACCATGCCGCCTATTCTGAGCACGACCTTCTCATCGATCACATCGTAGCCCGCGTCCCTTACCGCCTTCTCCAGATCGGCCAGACGCAGCTTCTCGGGATTGTATTCTACCGATGCAGTCTCCGTTCCCAGGTTGACGGAAGCCGATGCCACTCCGTCCAAATTACGCAAGGCCTTCTCGATTGCCTGCGTGCAGGCAACGCAAACCATGCCAGCTACCTTCAGCTCAGCCTTCTTCTTTCCTGCCATAAATTGACCTTCAGACACCATTCAAGAAAAAATACTTTAAATAAACCGCTCAAATCGCTCCTTTCCGACCTTGCAGATGGGACAGACTTCAGGAGGGCCTTCCCGGGCGCAAAGATAGCCGCAGACAGTGCACCTCCACACGGGCAGAGAAAGCTTGAGGGCCACTTTTGCGATATCGGCACCCAGCACCTCTGCTTGTGCTTTTTGCTTTTGCCGGAGCATCTCCCTATCTTCCTGAGGCAGCCTTCTCTCCGGAATGGAAGACAGCTCCTGTTTGCCCAACAGGACGGCTTTGGAGACATAAAGCGCACAGTAGCAGGCGCCAAATTCAGTAACATCTGCATCTCTGTAGTCGCATGGGCAGATGAGATCCAGGTCCTCGGATTTGTCACCGGAAGCCAGGCGGCAAGGACAGGCCCGGTAGCCATATCGCATCTCGTTTATGAGGAGCCCTTTTATCAGGCCTCTCACGAAATCCATGTCGGGATTGAGATTGTATCCACCCTGCTTGGCATCTTTATCCAGACGGGAGTATAACTTGTCCACATCCTCGATTGTAGGCTCAACAAAGTCCTGCACCATCAGCCCAGAGCCTCCTTGATTTCTTTTTCTTTCAGGCCTACAATGCATTTCTCGCCGATGACAAGCGTGGGAAAAGAGGTGCTTGGATTGTATTTCTTAACCTCGGCTACAGCCTCGGCTCTCTCCTCTCCTTTTAAAAGGTCCACATAAATGTAGTCGAAGGCCACGCCTATCGATGATAAGAGCTCTCGGGTCTTCTTGCACCAGATGCAGGTGCTCAGGGCAAAGAGCCTGATCTGGCCTTTATCTTTTCCTGCGACGTGTTCAAAATTCATGAAATCACCCAATATTGTATAATGTGCTGATGATTGATAAATAATCGTACCATACAAACCGCACGGGATTAGAATCACACGCGCCTAAAGCCGAAAACAAGAAAAAAATAGCAAGTGGCTAAAAGCTGTCGCCCATCGGGTCGTCGCTCTTGGACACGGAAATCAGACGCTCCACACCGCCGTTCTCCATTATGAATGCCGCCACCGCGGCTGGCACCAGCCCGGACCATTCGCATTTCTCCCTTATCAGCTTCCGGATGGCCGTACCGGAGTACAGGTCTCTCTGGTACATGGGCGGCTTTCTTATCTGAATGCAGGCCTCGGATATGAGCTGAACCACCAGAGGATTATTGGAATAGACCACATCAAAGCGAGGCACCATGGATTGCAGGTGAGAGACCCATACAGAGTTTCGTTTGATATCCTGCAAAGGCGTGACGACAGAGCGCTCTCTCAGACCGCTTTCGCTTAAAGCGGCATAGATCATCTCCATCCTCTCGCCGCCGGTGAAGGGATTTTCAGGAGTGTGGCTCTCCTGGGCACTGCCGATTACTATCACAATCTCCTCTACCTCCTTTGCGATCTTCTCCAAAACCGCCTGATGCCCCAGGTGATAGGGCTGGAAGCGCCCAATGTAGAGTCCACGCATGATTTTCAATTGCCTATGACCTGCTTTCCAATCAGCTTAATGGCGCTCTCCTTGTTGGGGCCGATGGGCGAGCCCACCACGATCTGGGTGACGCCGGTCTTGAGAAGCTCATCCACCCGTGCCCGGCAGTCCGCGGGCGCACCGGAGACGGAGAAGGCCTCGGTCATCTTTGTCGTCACAGCCGCCATAGCCGCTTTGAAGTCGTATTTGGCAATGGCCTCGGAGATGGTCTTCGCCTCATCCATGCCGATGCCGTGCCTCTCTAGCACGTTCTCAGGCGAGCCGGCCACGATAAAGGCCACCACTATCTTGGAGGCATTAATGGCCTTGACCGGATCTTTGTCGGCGCTGAAGCTGGCATAAGCGCAAATCTGCACATCCTCCGGCTTTCGGCCCGCCTTTTCCGCTCCCTGCCTGATCATGGGCACGGCGAACTTGAAGTCCTCGGGATGAGAGGCATTGATGAGCACGCCGTCCGCTATGGCTCCGGCCAGCTCCAGCATCTTTGGCCCCTGCGCACCGATGTAAATGGGAATTTTGCTGGTGGCAAAGGCCATCTGCGCGCCTTTGAAACCGGCCTGGTTTACCTGCTCGCGGGCCAGGAAAGCACGAATGGCCTGGACTGATTCCTTGACCCGGGTGAGAGGCTTGTCCCAGTCGATGCCCATCTTTTCGAAGGTGGCTTTGTCCCCTGGGCCTATGCCAAGGATAGCCCGCCCGCCTGACAGCTCATTTATGGAGGCGATGGACGAGGCGATGATGGCCGCATTCCTGGTGTAGGGATTGGTAACGCCCGTTCCCAGTTTGATATTATTGGTCATCATTGAGAGCACGGCTAAGGTGGTCCAAACATCCCGGTTATTATAGTGATCTGTGATCCAGATATTTTTAAATCCAGCATCCTCTGCCAGCTTTGCCATATAGCCGATCTTCAAGACCGATTCATCGGGCACAAACTCAATTCCAAACAACTCAAATCTCCTCCAGCTCGATGCGGTCCCCGGCCTTAAGGCAGAACGCCTCGGCGGCATTTCCCTCGTTGACCGCAATTTCTGCAAAGCCATGGCTTCCCAAGGTTATAAGCGGTTCGATCCGGCGCGCCTGGGCATAGGTCCTAACTCGTTTCAGCTTTACCCCCATCAGTTTCACGGGAAAGGCCGGCAGTTTTCGCATATTTAAGATGAGGTTGCCAAAGCCGTCCACGTAGATGATCGTGGCCTCGACTCCCCGGTCCGTCTTCTTCGCCTCTCCGAAATTCAGGTCTTTGGGCCGGACCCGAGGGCCCATACCGGATGGACTCTTGCCCAAGGCCAGCAGAGTTGCGACCGGAGCGAAGACGTCCCGGCCATGGAAGGTGTTGGAGACTGGGGCCGAACCCAGGCCCAGGGCCTCAAAAGAAGCAATCCTGTAGGCTTGCGGTGGACTACCTGGCGTGCCCAGACTGCGTGCTGCCGGCAGAAGCAGGCCGTTGTCCGGTCCCACAAAGATCTGTCCGCCGCTCTCCACCACCAGGCCCAGCCTTTCCGTGCCCACACCGGGATCAACCACACCGATGTGAATGGTGCCGGTGGGAAAGTAGCGGACACTGGAGAGCAGGGCAAAGGCACCGGCGCGCACGTCCTGGGGCGGGATGTCGTGGGCAATGTCCACGAAAGTAATATCCTGGGCTTTATCCGCAAGCCGGGAGAGGATCACGCCCTTCATCTGGGCGGGATAGAAGGAGCCGAAATCGGTGAGAAGCGTTATGATCTTCAATTGGAGAGCACCTGAATATCTGTCTGCCTGGAAACCACAAGCTCATCTTTTCCCTGAAAAGTCGAGACTGTGCCTCTGATATTTACCCGATCGCCCGCTTTTATCCGAGCTTGAAGCTCCTTAGCGCCCGCATTGGCAGGAATAAAAACCGGAAGCGGCGTGGAGTCTAGATTGAGGAGCAGGTTGCCGCCGCTTTTGGTGGGCGTTATCTCTAAAACCAGTCCTTCTACGGAAAGGCCAGCCTCCTTTTGGGATGAAGAATCAGAAGAACTATCCTGCTCACCCTCTTCGGAAGCGAAGGCCCAAAAAGCCACAGCCAGAGATCCCAGTGCCATGAGGAGCAATACTACTACTATCTTCTCCTCTTTTTGCATCCTCATGATCTGCCATCCTGCGCTAGAGCCCAGGCTACGGCGCAAGCTCTGCGCGATTGTGCGAAAAATGTTTTATTATTTTACTTTTTCTCTTCCGGCTTTGCCCCAAAGCGCTCCTGCCAGCCCTTCTCCAGGTTATCCAGACAGATGTCGCATACGCCCTTGTATGCGCCCTCGGGGTAAGTGAGGTTGTGAACGGGGGCCTTTATGGGAAAGAGCAACGGTCGTGCACGGGTA
>JANYKI010000090.1 GCA_025361645.1 Methanothrix sp. | reverse complement strand
ATACTGAATCAATTGATGATCTTCTGGCAATGAATTTAAGCAACCAAACGACACAAAATCAAACTTTACTAAATTATACGACCATCAACTGATTCAGTATTGTTATCCATTGCCGCCCCATGGGCCAGTAATAAAAAGCATGCAATCAGATAAATCGGTATTAATTTTATGTTAAATCCCCCTGCGATATTTCATAAGCAAATTGAGATGCTTGCATATGAACCTTCGCCTCTTATCAAGAAAAATACACGCAAAAAGTTTAGCTTTGTCTTGTTTAAAAAATTAGGTTATAATAAATGCCACCGGTCAGGATGGCCCAGAGGGGATTATCTTCTCATATTCTCCCTTGTCGCCTTCATTTTTGCCAGGGCAGCCTCCCTATCCAAGGCCATCTTCTCTCTGCCTGTGGCAATATCCTCCTTTCCTGTCTTGGCCGGAGTTACCTCATTATCTGTAACCAGGCTGGGAGTTGTATCATTCTGGACCGCGGCCACGGCAGGAGCGACGGTAGTATCCGTTGTATCCGGACAATTGCTGGGGGGTGCAATGCCCTCATTTACGTTAATTTTCAAAGTGTCCAGGAAGGTAGCCTTCATACTCGCGCTCATGTTTGCATCCATCATTACCAGAGCTACGGTGAGATTGTTCGGCTGATAAGTGATGAAGTTCTGATTTCCAATCTGTCCCAATAGGACTTGACTGGGAATGGTTTCGTTGTATGCAGCCTGGGCGAATCTCTGATCATAAGCTTCCAGATAAGGCTTTAGTTCTGCTCGTTCCAGCACTCTCTGGGGTGCCTGGCACGGATAAAGAATATGCAGGCCTACAACATTACCATCCAGCAGCATTGTTGCTGCAAGTTCTCTTCCGCTTGAATAATTCGCTTCTCCCATAGTATCACCCACGACTTCTACTTGCTCTGGGAGGCTGAATCCAAAATTGGCATAATTGCCCCATTCCGCCCCCTGACTAACATTTTTTCCAGGGGTTGTCTCCTGAGCGATTGCAGCAGCACAGAGCGCAGTCGTCAGGCCAAGCATGATGCAACAAAAAAGCAGCACCTTTCCAAGTGGCACTGATCTATTCTCCAATTTCTTAAATTTCATCTAATCCACCTCATTGCTAATCTGTTTTATCTCCCTTACAAATTCTAAATATTTGTTTGCGATTATACCTCTCAAACTATTTAGCCGTTTTCCAGTCGGTTTTCCGGGAAGTCCGGTCGTTTACTAAACGTCCCTTATTTCTATCCGGCGAAAAGCAGCTACAATATAGAAGCTCCGATATGATAATATACTTGAAATCCGAGTCACGGATGTTGTACAATAATGCATGAGTGGAGGAGACAGCAATGAGATCAACTTCAAAAGCATTCTATTTTGCAGCAGCGTTGATGATTTTAACCATAAGCTCTGCGGCATCGGTTGTCTTAAACGAGATGGAACTAAATCCCCCAGAAGGCGGGGCGGATTGGGTTGAGATTTACAACCCCGATAACGAGAGCGTGGACATCAGCGGATGGATGGCCGAGATCACCGATGGAAGCTGGGTAGGCAAGCTAGCCGCCGTGCCCGCGGGAACCATACTGCCGGCCAAGGGCTTTTATGTCTTCAACGGCCAGTCTTCCTGGAATCATAATGATGGCGGATATGCCACACTCTACAGCGCATCTGGAGAGGTCGTGGACAAAACGGCCAACCGACAGGACACCATGAACAACGACTTTACCTACGGCAGGCACCCAGATGGTCACGATACAAATACCGATGGCGACTGGGGCCTGGGCTCTGCCACCAAGGGTGAATCAAATATACGCTAATATAAAGGGAGTGAAAAGAAAATGAATCAAAAATTGGGAATCGGCATCAAGGCGCTCTTAGCCTTCTCTGGCCTTCTGGCCATCTGCGGTCTAGGCATGTGCAATGTAGTCATCAATGAGTTTGAACTAAGCCCGCCCGACAACGGCACGGTATGGGTAGAGATTTATAACACAGGGGACGGGGCAGTGGATCTGACCGGCTGGAAGATCAATATCGTAGACAAACCCTGGGAGGGGCCCATTTCCCTTAAGGGCAGCATCGAGCCCAAGGGATTTCTGGCATTTGACGGCCTGAAGAGCTGGGTTGCTACCGGCAACGGAACCGTCTTTCTCTATGACGCCTCTGGTGTTGAGGTAGACAAGACACCCCAAAAGAGCGACGACTCGCAAAGCGACTTCACCTACGGCCGCCTTCCGGACGGCAAGAAGACCGGTACTAATGCAGACTTTGCTTTCATGATGGCCAGCAAAGGCAGGTCCAACGTCCGTTAAAAAGACGATCGCCTGGGCTTCTTCCGCCGATTTTCAGCAGAGGAGGCAAAAGGCAATTTTTTCTGAAAAGCTCTCTTCCGCCTCCCCTCGTAGTAATCATTAAAATAGCGGGAATGCCAATTATCTAAATCCATGCGCTTCTTTAACACAGCCGGGCCTGTCAACTGCAACAGACACTACTGTCTGCCGCCACTCTCGCGGTTCAATCTGCCGCAGATCCTGGAGCTGATAGAGCAGGAAAAGTACTTCGTGCTCCACGCCCCCCGGCAGACCGGCAAGACCTCCTGCCTCCTGGCGCTGATGGAATACCTGAACCGGGAAGGAAAGTACCGGGCGCTCTATGCCAACTTCGAGGCTGCCCAGGGCGCGCGGGAGGACGTAGGGGAAGCGATGAGGGCTATCTTGGGCGTGCTGGGTTCCCAGGCCCGCTACTACCTTGGCGATCCATTTATGAAGAATTCGGTAAATGAGATCCTTGCCGATGTTGGGCCTTTTGGGGCTCTGGGCGAGGCCCTGAGCCGCTGGTCAGCCGGCAGTCCAAAACCAATTGTGCTACTGATAGACGAGATAGATGCGCTGGTTGGAGACACGCTAATCTCTGTGCTCCGCCAGCTCCGGGCCGGCTATACCAATCGGCCATCTCAATTCCCATCCACCATCGTTCTCTGCGGCGTCCGGGACGTTCGTGACTACAGGATTCACTCTGACCGGGATAAGGTCGTGATCACAGGAGGCAGCGCCTTTAACATCAAAGCCGAGTCGCTGCGACTTGGAAATTTCTCTCGATTAGAGGTTGAAGCCCTCTACCGCCAGCATACCGAGGAGACCGGCCAGATCTTCGAAGCTCCAGCGCTGGATAAGGCCTGGGCCCTCACAGCAGGCCAGCCCTGGCTGGTCAATGCCCTGGCCTACGAGGCCTGTTTCAGAATGGCTGAGGGCAGCGACAGGTCCATGCCTATCAGTTGCGAGCTAATCACCCAGGCCAAAGAGAACCTGATCTCAAGACGCGAGACTCACCTGGACCAGTTGGCAGACAAGCTGCGAGAAGAACGTGTGCGCAGAGTTGTGCAGCCCATTCTTGTGGGCGAGCCGTTCGAGGGGCAGTTTCGATCTGATGATGTGGAGTACGTCGCAGATCTGGGGCTCATCACTCAAGAAAAGACTGGAGCCGTGAGGATCTCCAACGAGATCTACCAGGAGATTATACCGCGCGTACTCTCCTGGGCTGCCCAGACCGGTATGACGCTGGAGCCCGCCTGGTACATCCTGCCCGATGGCAGACTGGATCTTTCGAAGCTTCTGGAGGCTTTCCAGCAGTTCTTCAGGGAGCATTCCGAGAGCTGGCTTGAGAGGTTCGACTACCGCGAGGCAGGACCGCAACTGCTGATGCAGGCCTTTTTGCAGCGGATCGTCAATGGCGGCGGACGTGTTGAGCGCGAGTACGGCTTAGGTCGCGGCCGCACAGATCTGCTCGTGATCTGGCCGTTTGCAGAAGGTGTGCAAAGAGCTGTCATAGAGCTGAAGGTCATGCATAAGTCCAGGGCCCGGACAATCCAGGAGGGACTTGCCCAGGTCAGGGAGTATGCAGACCGCTGCGGTGCTGCAGAGGCGCATCTGGTGGTCTTTGACAGAACTCCTGGAAAGCCGTGGTCCAGGAAGATCTTTCGGAAGAAGGAGAGCTACCTGGTGCCAGAAGGCAATGAACTGGCCATCGGCATCTGGGGGATGTGAAAGCGCCATCCGCCGATAGAAGGAGTGACGTTCGGTCTTAATCGATCAACAATGTGTAAGACGTCTCCCTTTTGAAGTTCTTCGTGTGCTCATTCTTGTTGATGATGCCGCCCTGCCCATCCCTCTGAGAGATGGTAATGGTGTGGGTCTTGTCTCCACCGATTGTTAAGCTGGCGATTCCATCCAGAGAGCCATCACTCATATCGCTAGCGTAAAAGACGCCGTCCACATAGACATCGTAGCCTTTGGTTCTCTGGGATTTTATGGTAACAAAAGCGTCTCCCATCAAGATGGAATTCACGTCCAATGGCGAGAACGACTGCTCACTTTGCCGGGGCAGGACATTCAGAATGAGGGCATTGCCGGGCTCATTTGCCTGGGCCAGCAGCATGAAGAGCCTGCCGCTCTCCTCCGGCCTCAACTTCTGCCGATGGTAGCCGGCCAGCAATTTGAAATTCCAGTGCTTAATGGTGCTATTGGCATAGGATATGAGATAGATATCGCCACTGCCGTCCTGGGGGGTTCGCACAATCAGATCGACATCTTCGCCTGCTATGAACTGCCCATACCGGCTCCAGACCGCACCCTTTCGGATCCACAGCTCGCTGGAAAGGGGTGCCTGAGTGGAATTGGAAAGGTAATCTGAGTAGTTTAATTGCCGCTCGCCAAGGCGGATGGACTGGGGCTCATTGCCGCTCAGGTTGAAGTATATGGGATCGGATAGAGTTGAGGCTCTATTTTCCTGGGCCCCCTCGGTGGCTTTTGTCCAGGGCTCCTCGCTCCAGCTCAGATTTCCCTCCGGCATTGCAAAGGTCGACAGTGCCAATAGCATAAAAATTGTTGAGGCGAAAGCTGTGCCCCAAAAATAGTGGCGAAGACGCATTTACATCGTCTCTAAAGCGACAATGCCCAGGGTCTCCAAAGTCGTGCGCAACGCATTTTTGGCAGCTCTTGCCAGGGCCATTCTTGCCTGCCTCAGTTTCGGCTCGGCATCCAGCACCGGGCTGTAGCGGTAGAAGTGGTTGAAGCTCTCCGCCAGCTCGCGGGCATAAGTGGCCAGTTGATGAGGCTTGAGCTCCCGGGCGGCTCTGTCGATGACCAGATCAAACTCTGCGATCTTTTTGATGAGTGAGATCTCGTTTTCGCCAGTGAGCAGATCGGCCTGGACCGGCAAGGTCTGGTCCACCTGCCCCACTTCACCTTTGCGCAGAATGCTGCAGGCCCGGGCATGTGAGTACTGGATGAAGGGTGCAGAGAGCTTCTCAAAGTCCAGGGCCTGCTTCCAGTCAAAGGTGGTGGCCTTGTCCGGGGAGACCTTGACCACGTCGTAGCGCACCGCACCCGCCGCCACCTGGGCCGCCACCTCTTTGAGGAAGTCATCGCTCTCCTCCGGCCGGCGCACCTTAACTTCCTCATAAGCCTGTTTTTCCACCTCATCGAGCAGCTCATCGGCGGAGATGAACTTGCCTTTCCTGGTACTCATGGAGCCCGTAGGCAGGGAGACGAACTCAAAAATGACCACCTCAGGTTCGCGAATGCCTAAAAGGCGCAAGGCGGTACGCAGTTGTCCGGAGACCAGCTTGTGGTCGGCTCCCAGGATATCCACGGAGCGGTCGGAGTTTTGGGACTTGTAGCGGTGGTAAGCCAGGTCGCGGGTGATGTAAAGCGAGGTTCCATTGGTCCTCTTGAGAACCATCTTCTTCTCAAAGCCGTACTTTGTTAGGTCGAGCTGGAAAGCGCCCTCCTCGTATTCCGTGAGCCCTGTCTTCTCGAGCAAGCCCACAATCTCGGCCACATCGCCTTTTCGCACAAACTCCGACTCCCAGTGGTAGCTGTCGTGGCGGATGTTCATGCGGTGCAGGGTGTCTTCGATGCCTCGAATGGCGTACTTGATGGCGCTGTGGATCTTGGCCACAGTCTCCTCGTCGCCCGCCTCGTAGCGCTGGATAACCTGATCAGCCTCATCTCGGATCTCGGGATTGGTTTCCATGAGACGGTTGGCGGCGATGTAGACCTTGGCTATGGCATGGTCGGCCTTGCTGCCGTCCAGCTGAAAGTGATCGCAGCCGACGACTACCATCGCCTCCTGGCGGCCCATGTCGTTGACGTAATACTGGGCATCCACGGTGCAGCCCGCCCGGCGCATGATTCGCACCAGGGTGTCGCCGATCACGGAATTACGGATGTGGCCCACATGCAGCGGCCCATCGGGATTGGCGGAGGTGTGCTCCACAATGACCAATTCCTTCATGCGGCCCGTCCAGGCGTTGTCGGCCATGGCCTGCAAAAGGACGGTGTCCAGGAACTTCTGGTTCATGAAGAAGTTGAGATAGGGGCCGGAAAGCTCCACCCGATCGACGTAACTGTAATTCTGGGTGAGGGCCTGGTGGATCTCTTTGGCAATGGCCATCGGGCTTTTTTTCAGCAACGGGGCCAGCCGGAAGGCCACGGACGAAGCCAGATCAGCGTGAGGGCTCAGGTCCAGGCCCAGATTGTTTACTCCTTCCTCTACCTTGTAGCCACAGGAACCGAGGGCATCGCGAAGAAGGCCCTCGACCTCGCTCATAAAATCGAGAAACATGGGAACACCAATTATGAATAGTATCTTTATCCATCAACTGGATGGGGCGATATAAGCATTACGTCATGTACTGCCTTTTTGGGAAAGTATAAGATGTCTGGTGACTTACATTCACTATGAAACTCTTTGCAGCTATTCTAATGCTGTTGTTATGCGCCCCGGCCCTTGGCGTTCCCGATGAGGCGAGCGCAGTCGAAGCCACCACAGCCATTACCCTGCCTGTAGACTCCGTCACTATCTATCCGGACGGCCTGATGGCAGTGAAACGAACGGGAAGCCTGGACGTAACCGAAGGCGTGCACAAGTTCGTGATCAATGTTCCTGAAAAAGCCGAGCAAAGCTCAGTGCTCCTTTCCGTCAGCAACGCGACCCAAGAAAGAGTGGTCTACGATGCCAATCCCGTTTATACTCTGAACATCTCCACGCCGGGATCGCAGAGCTTTGACCTCTCTTATCTCATGTACAATGCCGCCAACTGGAAGCCGGTGTACGACCTGCACCTTCTTAACGGCTCAGTACTGGTGAGGGCCAATGCCGTGCTCAGCAACCAGGGCGGAGAGGACCTCAAGAATGTGCGGCTCAAACTGGTAGCGGGCCTGCCTCTGGACGTGGAGCCCTATCTGGCCAAAGCCGCGCCCCAGATAAATCAGAGATATGCCGAAGCTGCTCCCCTGGCCGCGGCCATGGACTATGCAGCCGCGCCGTCATCCTCTGGTGAGCTGGAGACGCTCTACATCTTCGAGCTGGAGGGGCGAAAAGACCTGGTCATGGACAAGGAGATAGGATTTCCCCTTTTCGAGGAAGAGTCGCCCCTGGTGAGAATCTACACATGGGATGCCTCCAATCAGGCAGAGGGCCCCGCCAAGGAGGAGATTCGGGCCAACAACACCGAGACCCGTCCCTGGCCAACGGGAAAAGCTCTGCTTTACAGAAATGACGAGTACGTCTCCACCATCGAGATGCCCTACACGCCCGCCGGCACCAACGCCTCTATTGTGGTGGGCTCCTCTGCCGATCTGAAGGTGGAACGCAAGCTCCTGGACTACAATATAACCGAGAATATCAGGGAAATAGGCTCCGGCGCAAGGAATCACACCGTAAAAGAGACCACGGAAACCTGGACCTATTATCTGAAGATCAAGAGCAACCTGGATCGCGTAGCAGCGCTGGAGGTAACCGACACCGTCCCCCAGGAGGCCGTGATAATCTCCGTCACGCCCAAGCCCGCCGAGAGCACGGCCACCAGCCTGAAATGGAAGCTGCAGCTCGCGCCGAGGCAGAAAGCGGCCATCAATTACACCTACCAGGTGATCACGACGGAGAGCCTGGACAGTGCATATTAATTTCAAAACATTTTCTTTTTTGTGTCCATTCCCCGGATAACTTCGGACTGATTCTTTCATATCCCGGGCCAGGCTTTTGTTCCCAGGTACCTGCGTCTTTTCCGTCAACCTCATGCAGCAAATCGCGAATCACATAAATAGGATGATGAATGAATTCGTATCCATCTTCGATAATCAGCGGATTGTTACCAAGGGGGCAGAAAAGGAAATGCAACTTACTGGGATAATAAAAAAATCTGGAGACTATTATGTGGCTCTATGCATTGAGATCAATGTATCCAGCCAGGGAGAGAGCATAGAAGAGGCGAGGAAAATGCTGCAAGAAGCTTGTGATGAGTATCTCTCCTATATGAAAGATGAAGGGCTGGAAGATGAAATAAAATCCGTTCCTATGGACATTCTACGCGAATTTCTCGTGGATGACGTCGAGTGCGTAAGGCCGTCTTCGAGCTGGGTTTATTCAGAAAGTATAACCTTTGAGGTTTGTGCCAGTGTCTAAGAAAATCCCACCCATGTCGAGCCAGAAACTTATAAATATGTAAGGCTCGTTTTGCGTCAGTTGGGCTTTAAAGATGCAGAAGTAGATGCGCTTATTTGAAATAAAAAAATAAAATATTACTTTAATAATTGTTGTAGTTATCTACTTCTTTTAGCTCAAAATATTGCTACTTTAGTTCGCGCAAAAAAAAATGATAGGCATCGCCTAATCCACCTGCACCCTCTGTGCGTTTACGACCACGAGCTTGGGAAGGTGCACCTCTAATATGCCGTCCTTGAAGGTGGCTTTTACCTGTTCCTGCTTGACCTCTATGGGCAGCTTGATCTCTCGCTTGCGGCCCATTGTGCCCATCTCCCGGCGCAGATATTTTCCCTCTCTGGGAGTAGCCTTGGCTTCGACGTAGAGGCTGTCCTCCGTCACCCGCAGATCGATCTTCTCTTTGCTGGCGCCCGGTAAAGCCACCAGGACGATCAGCTCATCTTCCGTCTCGATGAGGTCAATGGGGGCAAGATCACTGCTCTTGGCCTCGCCAATCTCGTTGATCTCGCTGCTCACATCTCCCAGAATCTTCTTGGCCGCCTGGCTGGCCTGGCTGGACATCCTGGCAGCCTCGACGGCCGCCCTGCCGATCACACGTTCCAGATCGCTGATCCCTGATGAATCTGATTTCATGCTCAAAATAATGTCATTGCCATCATAAAACCTTTTGCTTTATCTTCGGCTTTCCCAAAAAGCGGCCATAGCCCGGAGAAACCTGGAAATCTCCATCGTAGACTACATTGCCCCTAACTATTGTCATTTGAGGAAAGATGGCATTTAATCCCTGAAAAGGCGTCCAATCCGCCCGGCTGTGCAGTCGATCGGCATTTATTTGCGAGATTGACTTGGGGTCGACAATCACCAAATCAGCGTCCTTGCCCGTCTCGATGGAGCCCTTGCCGGCCAGGCCAAAGATGCGAGCGGGCCTAAAAGCCATTGCATCCACCAGCCTCTCCAGGCTGATCAGGTTTCTTTTCACAGCAAAGAGCATCAGAGGCAGCATGGTCTCTACGCCCGGCACCCCTGCCGGAGCCTCCCAGATATCCTCTTCTTTCTCCTCGGGCAGGTGCGGCGCATGATCTGAGGCCAGAATATCGATCGTGCCAGTGCTTAGGCCCTGCCAGAGGGCGTCGTTGTCCGCCTGGCTTCTCAGGGGCGGATTCATCTTCAGGTAGGAGCCCTGTTTTTTGTAGTCCTTGATGTTGAGCAAGAGATGGTGGGGTGTCACCTCGCTTGTCACCTTTCTTCCGCTCTTCTTGGCCTTTGCTACCTTTTCCAGCCCCTGGGCCGAGCTAAGGTGGCAGATATGCAGACGATCTGTCCAGGCCAGGGCCTTCTCGATAGACGCCGCCTCGGCTGCTGCTGGGCGCGCCTGCGAGTAAACCTCGGGATCATGCCGGCCCAGGAGTGGCGCGGTCTTTTCTTTTATGATTAATCCGTCCTCGGCATGAAGGCAGGCCAACATTCCCGCCCGCCCAGCTTCCACAAGGATTTTCTGAAGCGTTTCATCGCTGTGCTCATAGGAAAAAATCTCGCCTATAGCTGTCGCTCCGGCTGCCGCCAGCTCATCGATATTTCCAGGCCCCCCATTAAGGCAAAAGTCTACCAGAGAGCGATGGCGGGCAATATCCAGCTTCTCTGCAAAGGATCGGGCGTCCAGTGTGCAAGGAGAGGTGTTGGGCTGGTCGATTACCGTGGTCACGCCCCCAGCGGCGGCCGCCGCCGAGCCGCTGGCCCAGTCCTCTTTGTAATTGGGCCCCGGATCGCGGAAGTGTACATGAGCATCGATGGCACCGGGCAGAACCAACATGCCTTTCGCGTCGATTCTCTCCTCGGCCCGATGCGCTCCGCCCAGCGCTGCGATATGTCCGTCTTTGATCCAGATGTCTATGCCCATTTGCCCAATAGCTGTGAAAACCCGGCCGTTTCTTACAACCAAATCAAAGTTTATATCCAAACCTCCGTAGCAACTTGCGCCTCTCCTCTACCTGGGGCCGTGTCTCCGCCCCACGGGGCGAAAAGCCATCGACGACACCCATAATTCCCCGTCCTTGCTCCGTCTCGGCCACGACCACCTGCAAGGGATTGGCAGTGGCGCAGAAGATGCCGCAAACCTCCTGCACGGACTTGACGGCGTTCAGGACGTTGATAGGAAAAGCCCCTTTCATCAGCACCACAAAGGTATGGCCGCAGGCCAGGGCCAGCGAATTCTGTCTGGCCGCCTCGATGAGGCTTTCGTCATTGCCCTCTGTACGCACCAGGCAGTCGCCGCTGGCCTCGGAGAAAGCGACAGCGAACTTCGCGACCGGGATGGTGCCCGCCATGACCTCATAGATATCTTCAGCCGTTTTGATAAAGTGGCTCTGCCCTAAAATCAGGTTCGCTCCCTCAGGAATTTTTATATCTACAGTCTTTAGCTCCATTCATCCATTCCTCGCAGATGACTAATGTCCTGTGCAGACTTATACTTTAGGGAGAAAGCATTTTAAAAAATGAGTGAAATGGGGCGCACCTACGGTCGCCTCGCTTGATGTGACCACTCCCACGAATAAATTCGCAGGCATCTACGATCTTTCAACCGAGGGAATGTGATCCCATTCTCAATTATTTTGAGTGGTTTTGTGCGCGCTGCTTGAGTCTTTTCAACTGCTGGCAGCAAACCAGACGAGTCAATATAGATCTGGGAATATATAGAGCTATGCCGTGGAGCGAAAGTAATCAAGGCGGGGCACGATTCATCCCGCCTCTGAAGAGGCAGGGATTCTCTGCCCCTGCACCCC
>JANYKI010000085.1 GCA_025361645.1 Methanothrix sp. | reverse complement strand
CATGGCCGCCGCCTCCAGCGGTGCGCGACCGGAGTAATGCTTGGCCGGTGAATAGCCCATGACACAAAGATTGGCCACATCGCTTCCTGGTGGGAATCCTTCAGGAACTGTTTGGGCCAGACCGCTCCTGCCCTGCTTCGCCAAAAGGTCCATGTTGGGCTTTTTGGCCGCCTGCAAAGGCGTCCTGCCCTGCAAAGCTGCCAACGGCAGGTCTGCCATGCCGTCGCCTAAGAGAACTACGAGCTTCATCAAAGCATTCCATTCTAGAAAATAGTATTAATCGTCTTCGTCTGAATCCCACGCGAAGGGCGCGAAGAAGCCACGATCGCCGACCACAAGCCGCTATTTCTTCTTTTTCAAGGCCGCTTCCGCCTCGCGGGCATTGATCTCTGCCAGATGTTTGTTTAAAACCTTGGCCAGCGTGTTGAGCTTGACTCTGGTACAGGTGGCACCGCGGGTTATGCCGGTGACGATATCCACTACCTCGCCTTTGGTTTCCGTCTTCTGATGAGCTGGTTTGACCAAGCGGGTCTTGATGCCCTCTTTGGCAAAATCCTCCATATCCATGGGGCACTGCGCCACCACGACCACGGGAATATCTACCTGCGCCAAAACCTCTTTGGCCTTGTGGATGACGTGGGAGCGCACATTGCCCAGATGCAGAACGGCAATCTTATGGCGCGCCACCTGTTCCAGCTCTCTTTCATTCAGCCCGAAGGTGGGGCCGTAGCCTCGCGAAGCCGCTGGAAAACTCTCCGGAACTCCGGTTCCTGCCTCCAAAACCAGTACGCTGGTCTGAATCCCCTCCCGGCGCAGCCCATAGGTCATCTCGCAAACGGGTTTGGTGATGTGACGCCGCCCTGGCGACATGGCTATGGCGATCACATCCGGCTTTGTCGCCTCAGAGAGCGTGCCTCTTTGGGCCAGCCCGCCACCCTTAGCCAGGCCCATGCTCTCCCGGCAATCCACCACCTGAGTTGCCCTGCCAATCATGCTCTTTATTTGCGGTGGGATGGAATATAGACCTGACGAATAGACTCGGGCGAAAGACAATTGCTAGCGTTTATAAACTGAAAAAATGAGGAAATTGCTATGCTCATCTTCATTGGTCTTGGGCTCTACGACGAGCGGGATATCTCCGTCAAAGGCTTGGATGCGATTCATGCGGCGGACGTAGTTTATGCGGAGTTTTACACCTCCCGGTTGATGGGAGCAACTTTTGAGAAGCTGGAGGCATTCTACGGCCGCAAGATCGGCCTTCTCTCCCGCCAGCAGGTGGAAGTGGACCCCGCCTGGATGGAGGAAGCCCGGAATAAGGACGTGGCCTTCCTGGTGGGGGGTGATGCTATGGTCTCCACCACCCATCTGGACCTGCGGCTGCGAGCGGCTAAGATGGGAATCAAGACACGGGTAATTCACTCCTCCTCCATCGTCACCGCCGTTTCGGGGCTTTGCGGCTTGCAGAACTACCGCTTCGGCAGGTCCACGACCATTCCCTTTCCCTACATTTCCCGGGGCAAGCGCATCATTCCTGAGACGCCCCACCAGGTATTAAAGGAGAACTTGGACCGTAATTTGCATACCATGCTCTTCCTGGATATTCAAAGCGACTGCGGTGAGCGATATATGACTGTAAACGAAGGCGCAGCGCTCCTTCTGGAGATGCAGGAGGCGGCAGGGGAGCGGCTCCTGGATGGAATTTTGGGCATAGGCATTGCCCGGGCAGGCTCGGATGATGCGGCGGTAAAGGCGGATCTTCTCCCTCGGCTGCAAAGCTATGACTTTGGCGGACCCTTGCATATCCTGATCGTTCCCGCCAAGTTGCATTTCATGGAGGCGCAGGCCCTAACGGTGCTGGCAGGCGCACCTGAAGATGCAGTAAAAAGCGTAGAATGAATAGCTATTAATATGAACGATGCGGGATCAATTTGATGAGATTGATAGACGCAGGGGGCGCGCCCAGGAATGAAGCTAGGATTAGTCACGGAGTTTGATGCTGCTCACAGCCTGCCCGGCTACCAGGGCAAGTGCGCTAATCTGCACGGCCACACCTACCAGGTGGAGATTGTGGTGGAGGGCGATGTAGGGGTGGATGGCTTCGTCATGGATTTTTATCTGCTAAAAAAAATTATTGCAGAAGCATTGCAGGATCTAGACCACGGCTACTTAAATGATATTTTGCCAAATCCCACCGCGGAGACGATCGCCCAATGGATCTCGGATCGGCTGAAAAACGATATGGACGGCACTGCCGTCCGGCTGCTTTCCTTGAAACTTTGGGAAGGGAAGAACAAATGGGTGATGATCGACTGATTATTGGGTCGCGGTCAGATCCCACGTTTTGGCACCTTCCGGGGTGTCCTTCAGCTCCTTCATCCGGGCGGCGGCCTGCTCATCATAGTACTTCTTGTACTTTTCTTCTCGATCTTTCTTGCCCCAATCCGCCAATTTTCTGTCCAAGGCTTCGAACATGTACTTCTCAGCGGCCCTGACGGTCTCCAGGTCTCCTCTCAGCACCAGGATCTCTCTGTCCATAACTTCTCCCGTCATCTCCATCTTGCCCGGACGGCGGATCAGGTCCAGCTCGAAATTCTCCGTCAGCTCACGGATTACTGAGACGGGCATGCTCAGGGGGATCGCCAGGTCGTAAAGCCCTTTCAAATCTTCTGCGCTTTCTTTTTGGGGAGAGTCCATAAGTACCATGGTTAGAATCATTCTTGCCTTGATTTAAGGCTGTCGAAGAGACATCTAGAAGGGAAACAGTTATTAATGGGATCATCAATGCAAGGTGCGGATCGGGCCCGTAGCTTAGCTAGGTTGAGCGCACGGCTGATAACCGTGAGGTCACGCGTTCAAATCGCGTCGGGCCCATTTTCTTAATTTTTTAAAAAAAGGTTTTCTGGCATCCTTCACCAGATCTCTAAATCCGTTCAGCATCCCACCTAGGCCCTTTACGTCCTGTATCTTCCCCACAGTGATCAATCTCCAATTTATCTCCCTAAGCATTGCGTTATAAGGAGGATCAAATTTAGATAATATATAATATTCTGTACGCAGGAAAATCGTCGCGGTTGGATGGGAATGCATATATCTCTTGACAATGCAAAAACGAGCGGCTGGCAAAAATATCCTGGAAAAAGGAGTACGTCTATCTCGAGCATGCCTGACCCGATTCAAAACGTTTATGAGGATAGAACTGTTTCTTGGCCATAATGTCTAAGAGATCTGTAGATAAGGGTGACAGTAGCAAAAGAACCCCGGTGAAGCCCAACGAGGCCAAGCCGCGGGAGGCCTCGTCCGTCCCCCTGGAAAAGAAGGCCAATGCTGCGGCCAAGGCCGACATTTGGCAGAATAGCGATTTATATTTATATGCAGGATTGATAGTGGCGGCACTTTTCTCATTTTATCTGCGCGCCATTGTTCCCTGGAATAGAGTGTTTTCAGGCAGCAGCGTCATATTCAGCAGCGAGACCGATGCCTGGTATCATATGATGCTGGCCAAAGGCACTGTGATCAACCTGCAGAGATTATGGTTTGATCCCATGACTTATTTCCCTCATGGAACGCCGCTGCACTTCGGTCCTTTCGTGAGCTGGGCCATTACCATATTCTCCTACATATTCGGCCTGGGCCATCCCAGCAATCATCTGATTGAGGTCGTAGGCGCCTTCTTGCCTGCCGTCCTTGGTGCACTCCTGGTCTTCCCCGTCTACTTCATCGGAAGGGAGCTATGCGGCAAGAGCTGCGGCCTGATTTCGGCACTGATCATAGCCGTGCTTCCCGGCCAGGTCTTAAGTCGCACCACCCTGGGTTTTACAGATCACCACGCAGGCGAGATTCTTTTTAGCAGCCTCACTATGATGTTCCTGCTACTTGCTCTTCGCTCCGGCAAGAGCATGAGCTTTGCGGCTATGCAGAGGAACTGGTCCGCATTTAAGATGCCACTCCTCTATTCTGCTCTGGCCGGCGTTTCCCTTGGTCTTTACATCGATGCCTGGTCGTCCGGATTTCTCTTTGAGGGAATAATTCTGCTCTTCATCATGCTGCAGAGCATCTTTGACCACATCCGGAGAAAGAACGTGGAATACCTGGGGCTTTCCGGCGCAATAACTTTCCTCGTGGCCACGCTGCTGGTGCTCCCCTTTGTCGATTCCTATTACGGCTTCAACCATTACCTCTACAGTCTCTTCCAGCCCACCATACTTCTCCTGGGCGTGGTTGCAGTCATCTTTTTCTCTCTCCTGTCCAAGTTCATCCGAGAAAAGGGATTCAGCAGCTATTACTATCCAGGTGCATTGGTGGGATTAGCAGCCATAGGAACGACCATACTTTACTTTGTCCTTCCTCAGTTCACCAAGCCGCTCCTGGCCGGTCTGAGTATATTTCAGCAGAAGACAGGTGGCGCTGCAACGGTTGGTGAGGCATCGGCATTGCTATCCAGCGGGGGACAGTTCTCCTTTGCCAGTGTCATTACATCGTTTCCTGGAATTGGCTACAGTCCCGACCCGACCGCGGTCTTCCGCCTGCCTGAGACCCTTGCTATCTTGTTTACCACGTTCACATTAGCCCTGATAGCGTTGATCTTGCTCATCACCAGAAATGTCAAGTTCCCAAAGCCTGCTGAAATATTGATCTTAACCTGGTCTTTGGTAATCCTCATCATGGCCCTCGCCCAGAATAGATTCACCTATTATTACGCGATAAACGTAGCCATTCTCACCGGCTTTTTGGTAACCTGGCTACTGCAGAGGTTTAGCATCACAAATCTGGACCTGGATGTGGTCAAGGATCCGGTCAAGCTGATCACCTCAAATCTCAAGATCATCCTGGCGGCAATTTTGATATTTTCGTTTATCATCTTGCCTAGTATTAGCTGGAGCATAGTCTACGCTCAAAGCGCCGGCGGCCCGGATTCTGATTGGCTGACCTCAACGGCATGGCTGCAAAACAATACGCCAAAGCCCGGTATGGACCTTTATGAGAAATATGTGCGGCCAGCCGACGGCAAGTATGCCTACCCGGATACGGCTTACGGTATTATGTCCTGGTGGGATTACGGACACCTCATTGAATATGTGGGCCATAGGATTCCCAACGCCAATCCTTTCCAGCAGGGAATTGGCAGCGTCACCAAGAATGCTCCCGGCTCCTCGCCCTTCTTCTTAGCCGAGAATGAGAGCCAGGCGGAAAAGGTGCTGGCAGACCTTGATCTAAACCGTTCGCAATATATGAACACCAAGTATGTGATGATCGATCAGCCCATGGCGGTAGGCAAGTTCCATGCCATGGCGGCCTGGAGCTCCATTCCCACTTCCAAGTACATGGCTGGAGTTTACCAGCAGCAAGGCAACAGTTGGGTGCCGGTGCAGATCTGGCGCGAGTCTTATTTCAAGTCCATGGCGGCTCGCATGTACTTCTTCGACGGAACCGAGACCGCTGGAGATATGGGTGTGGGACTGGCCTATCGCGCCAGGGACGCAGGAAATGGAGTTACGGTTCCCGTGCTTACCGAAGCGCCCATGATCACCAAGAATCGTACTGAGCTGGAGGCGTTCATCAACGAGAGCCGAAATAAGGGGGATAATGCCGAGATCGCTGCCATGAGCCCCGCCACCTCTGCCTTCCCGCTCGACGCCCTGCAGCATTACCGACTGGTGCATGAGTCCGAGAATACGATAACCGCAGGTCAAAAGCTCGTCAAGATCTTTGAGCATGTACCGGGCGCGGTGATAAGCGGAAATGCACCGGCTGGAACTAAAGTTGTGGCCGCAGTTCCCATAATGACCAATCAGAACCGGGCTTTCCTCTATCAGCAGTCCAACATCAGCGATGCAGGAGGTCGGTTCACCCTGGTGCTGCCTTACTCCACGGAGGGGCCAATTGCCGATGGTACTAATTTCGATACCAAGCCCATGAGTGCCTATCAGTTGTCTGTGGGTGACAAGACCTACGAACTGAAGGTGCCTGAGGAGTACGTCCTCTCCGGAGCTGTTATCACCATATGAAGCTCCTGGAGGAGATGAGTTGGCCTGAGATTGAAGCGGGCCTTAAGGAGACGCAAACGGTGATCCTGCCCGTGGGAGCAACCGAGGAGCATGGGCCACATCTGCCCACGATGACGGATACCATCCAGGCCATGGAGGTGGCGCGCGCGATCGCAAAAGAGCGCCAGGTCTTCCTGGCCCCGCCCCTTCATTACGGAGTCTGTCGCAGCACGCGGGGCTTTCCCGGCACCATCACCGTGGGGCACGATGCCCTGCGTGCCTTCGCCAGGGATCTGCTCCTCTCATTTGCCGATAGCGGCTTTGCCAGGGTGATGATTCTGACGGGCCACGCGGGAGGGCAGCACATGGCAGCTCTTGAGGAGGCCTGTCAGATGGCCGTGGAAGAGCGCGATTTCAGCGTTAGCCTGGTGTCTTTATTCGATCTGATTGATGCCGGGGCGGTTGAAACAGCGCATGATGGCCATGCCGGGGAGATGGAGACCTCACTCATGATGAATATTCGTCCCGACCTGGTCAAGGGAAAGCCGGCTCTGCATTTCCCGAAAAGGCCGCAGTTCCTGATCATGAAGGATGTGCGTCACCTTATGGGAAACGGCATCATGGGCAATCCAGAGCCGGCAACGCTGGAGAAAGGAAAGCAGTTCTTCCAGATGGCCGTGGATGGAGTCAGGGGGGCCCTGGATGAGCTGGAGAGTGATGTCTGGAAAAAGTGACAAAATTCTCTTTTTCCTCTTTATTTTTCTGTTATTCGACAGGTTTATAAATCATCAATCTAACCGAAAAAAACGTGCCTGGAAAGACTGCTAAATGTTCATTTGTCAATCACAAAATCAGGCTCTTAAAGCCGGAGAGGCTAGCTTCGGGCGTCTTCGGCCACCTGGTCTTTTCTTTCTTTTGATGGGGACGAGAGGGCAGGAGAGCCTTGCCCCGATTCGCCCGATTGTGGGATGGTAATATGTTATCAGAAAACGATGTCAAAGTTCTGAAAGCGATATCTGTTGGTCCCTCAGATCCTCAGAGCATTGCCGAAAAGCTGGAGTTGAAGGTAGAAGCGGTGCGGGCATCAGCGGATGCTTTGAACGAACAGGGCCTCGTAAATGTGACCAAATCCGTGGAAGAGATCTTCTCACTGACAGAAGAAGGCAGAAAGTACGCCCATGAGGGCCTTCCAGAGAGAGATCTGTTCATGTCACTGGGATCTGGCAAGCCTATGTCCGAGCTGAAAGCTTCGGCCTATAAAATAAGTCTTGGATGGCTGAGGAAAAAGGGCTGGGTCACGATTCAAGGGGGCGAGATCAAGCCGCTGGGCTCTGCTCCGAGGGGCTTGGATGAGGAGATACTGGAAAAACTGCAGGCTGGACCTAAGAGCAGCGCAGATCTGGACAAAAAGGGTCTGGCCGATCTTAAGGGACGGGGGCTGGTTAGTTCCAGTAAGAGCAAAGAGTGGCGGTATGAGATCACAGTGGAAGGGGAACAATACGCGTCTAGCGGAATGGACGAGACCGCGGCTCAGGAGATGCCGCCCCTTACATCCGATATGATTAAGACCGGCTTTTGGAAGGAAAAGGACGGAGTCTTACATTTGGATTATATGGGCTCGTACTATCGTGCTCGTCCCTACGACGTGACCCTGGCCGCGGACAGGATCATCCCCGGCAAAAAGCACCCCTACCAGAGGCTCATCGATTTCATGCGGGAGATCATGCTGGAGATGGGCTTTGTGGAGATCAAGGGCCAGATTGTGCAGTCCAGCTTCTGGAACTTCGATGCGCTCTTCCAGCCGCAGGACCATCCTGCCCGGGAGATGCAGGACACCTTTTATCTGGACAGCCTGGCCGATATTCCCGACTATTCCCGCGTCAAAGAGATGCATGAATGCGGCCGGGGAGCCGAGAGCACTGGCTGGGGCGGATGCTGGAAGCCGGAGGTGGCCCGTCAGGAGGTGCTGCGCACGCACACCACAGGTGTGACTATCAAGTACCTGGCCGAGCACCCCGAGCCGCCGGTCAAGGCCTTCGGCATAGATCGCGTCTACCGGCGCGAGGCCATAGACGCCACCCACACCCCGGAGTTCGAGCAGCTGGAAGGCATTGTAATGGACAGGGATGTGACATTCTCTCATCTTCTGGGCATATTGAAGGAGTTTTATGCCAAGATGGGCTTTCTTGAGGTTCGTTTCCGGCCGGGTTACTTCCCCTACACGGAGCCCTCCGTGGAGCCGGAGGTTTTCATAGACGGTTTGGGATGGGTGGAGCTGGGTGGAGCGGGAGTCTTCCGAAAAGAGGTCACGGCACCCTTCGGCATCGAGCATCCCGTGCTGGCCTGGGGCCTGGGTGTCTCGCGGGTGGCCATGCTGAAATTGGGACTCAAGGACCTGCGCCTCCTCTATCAATCGGATATAGAGTGGCTACGCAGTACGCCCGTTTCCATCAAGCTTTGAAGGGGGATTAATCATGCCGGTTGTCAGACTTTATTATGAGGACATGGAGAGGCTGATTGGAGCCTCTCGCGATACTATCATGAGCCGACTGGCCATGATGGGTGCAGACATTGGAAAGAGGGCGGAAGAGGAGCACGTGGATGTGGAGTTCTTCCCGGATCGGCCCGATCTCTACAGCGCCGAGGGCGTGGCCAGAGCCATGCAGGGCTTTTTGGGCATCAAGACGGGGCTGGTGGAGTATCCCATAAAGGAAGGGCCGATCGTCCTGCAGGTAGAGGAGTCAGTAAAATCAGTGCGCCCCATCATCGGCTGCGCCGTGGTGCGCGGCCTTTCCTTCACCAGCGAGGCCATTGAGTCGCTCATGGGCCTGCAAGAGGATCTGCACTGGGGGCTGGGCAGAAATCGGCGCAAGGTGGCCATCGGCGTGCATGACCTATCCCGCGTCACGCCGCCCTTCCGTTACTTTGGGGAAGATCCGGCCCGAAAGTTCGTGCCCCTGGACTTTGCCGAAGAGATGAGTATGGAGGAGATGCTGCAAAAGCACCCCAAGGGCAAGGGCTACGGCCATATCCTGCAAGGTTACCAGCGTTATCCGCTCATTGTGGACTCTAAAGATCAGGTGCTTTCCTTCCCGCCGATCATCAATGGCCAGCTGACCTCTGTCACCGAGGAGACCGAGGATCTGTTCATTGACGTTACGGGGACAGACGGCATGGTACACAAAGCCCTGAACATAGTAGTAACCTCCCTGGCGGAGAGGGGGGGCAGTATAGAGAGCGTCCGGATTATGAGGAGCGAGGGTGATTTCGTCTCTCCCCATCTGCAGCCTTCTGCCTGGACGGTGAAGGCAGCGGAGGCCAACAAGCTGATCGGCTTTGATCTGACGGGAGAGGAGCTGGCCGAATGCCTGCAGCGGATGCGCTTGGGGGCAATCGCGAATGGCAGCGAGGTGCAAGTGTTGGTTCCGGCTTACCGGGCGGACATAATGCACTCCTGGGACATCTTCGAGGACGCGGCCAAAGCCTATGGCTTTGAAAGGCTTGATGCCCGTCTCCCTCGGACGGTGACAGTAGGCCGCGCCCACCCTTCAGAGCTTCGTAAAGCCGAGATTCGCGAGGTCATGGCCGGCCTCGGATACCTGGAAACAATGCCCTTCACCCTGACCAATGAGAAGGTGCATTTCCAGTGGATGAGGCGCTCGCCGGAGGGCGCCGGCGCAGTTGCCGTGCTGCATCCCATCAGCGAGCTGCACACCATCCTGCGCACCTCGCTTCTCTCCAGCCTTATGGAGATCTTCGCCATGAATCAGCATCATCCTCTGCCCCAGAAGATCTTTGCCGCCGGGGACGTGGTGGTGGCGAAGAAGACCCGTATGCATCTGGCAGCGGCATCCATGCACAGCGGAGCCAATTTCTCGGAGATACGCTCGGCGATCGATGCCGTGCTGCGGGAGCTGGCCATTAAGGCAGAGATTGTTCCTTCCCAGGATGGAGCGCTTCTGCCAGGAAGGGGCGGAGATCTTCTGGTGAAAGGCCGAAGGATTGGCTGCTTCGGAGAGCTGCATCCATTGGTTTTAAGGAGCTTCGGCCTGGAGCAGCCAGCAGTAGGTATGGAGCTAGAGTGGGGAGAGCTATAGAAATGAGCTTTCCGCCTTTTTTTCTATTTTGTCTGCCCCTGCGGTTGCAGCCGTAACCCTTGGGTTTTAGCCAGTGGCTACTACTAATACTACTACTACAACCACTATGATCCAACCACAGAGCAG
>JANYKI010000059.1 GCA_025361645.1 Methanothrix sp. | reverse complement strand
TTCTTATCGGTTAAAGTGGTGCTGAGTGTCTCGGTTCCGATGTCATCCTTAATATCGTAATAGAATCCGGCGAAGTTCTGAGAATTCCATGTGGAATCTGCGGTAGCGACTTGACCGCGTACCTCCACATTCTCGACCGCGCCGACTACCATCGCTGTTGCTAGTAACAGCATCATCGATGTAAGCGTAATTGCAGCCAATTTTTTCATTTTTTAACCTCCTATTCACTCTTCACGATCACTTTCAGCAGCATACAGTCTGATTATTCTTAAAACTATTGCCTGAATAAAGTCTTCGATCGCCCTGCTACATACTGTGGCACGAGATTTCCTGCGATGCCACTGCCGCCTGGCGTCTCTCAGACATGTATATAGCTACGTCACCCTCCTCAAAATCCCATAAGGGATATAGGGTAGTGATAGAGTATTTCCCTATTATATCTTTTTTGGTCCTCTACTAGCAGCTTGGTGCTGTTCTTCCTCTATCTAGAGTTGCAATCGACCAAAGAGCTTTACAAGGCCCTAAGCTGCATTTGTCACTACCTATTTAAAGACTATTCTTAGCCGAGACGGCAAGAAGCCTGAAGGAACTAAGCAACCCAACCAGTTTCATCCTGGTGAATAGCCCCTCCTTATATCCTGGCCTGAAAAAATGCCTTTGGCATTAAATATCTTTTATCGAATAATTTTTAACAAGATTTAGGAGGCGCTAATCTGGTTAATTAAATCAAATTACGATACAAATAACCAGGGAAAATCGTTTTTGCGAATGGCGTCACAATCCATTAAGCATGACAAGAACCTGTCTGATTTATCATCCCATTTGTCTCCAGCACGGGGCGAGTGACCATCCGGAGAAAAAGGAGCGCCTCACCGCAATCCTGGATAAAATTCATTCGGAAAAGCTTGATGTAGACTTCATCACCCCCAAGCTCGCGACCAAAACCCAGGTTGCAGCCATACACGGACCAAGGTACATCGATCAGGTAAAAGCCATCAGCGAGCACGGCGGCGGCCACCTGGATGTAGATACTATCCTTTCCAAAAACTCCTATGATGCTGCCCTTATGGCCGCAGGCGGCGCATTAACCGCGGTCGATGCCGTTCTCGGGGAATACGATAATGCCTTTGCCCTGGTCCGTCCGCCCGGGCACCACGCATTGCCCAATCGCGGCATGGGATTTTGCATTTTCAACAACATAGCCATCGCCGCGAAGCATGCCCAGGCGCGGGGAAGGGAAAAAGTGCTTATCGTGGATTGGGATGTGCATCACGGCAACGGCACCAATGACATATTCTATTCCGATTCATCTGTACTATATTTCTCCACCCATCAGTATCCCCACTATCCGGGCACAGGAAGAGCAGATGAGGTAGGAGAGGACGGCGCACAGGGTTTCACAGTAAATGTGCCCCTGCCATCAGGCACTGGAGACGCGGGTTATCTCATGGCTTACCTGGAGATCCTGAGGCCCATAGCTTTAGAGTTTAATCCCGACATAGTTCTCGTCTCGGCTGGCCAGGATCCGCATAAGGACGACCCTCTGGGCGGCATGCGTCTCACCAGTGACGGCTTTGGCGCCGTTGCCGGCGTGGTGAAAGAGATCGCCAATACTTGCTGCCGGGGAAGACTGGCTGCCTCCTTAGAAGGCGGATACAACCTTAGGGCGCAGGCAGATGCGGTTGTAGCCGAGATCAAAGCTTTTGGCGGTGAAGTGCCTCAGTTGGGAGGCACGGATCCAGGCGTTGCCAGGAGAATAGGGGAGGTCAAAAAGATTCAAAGCCGCTACTGGATCTGCTTTTCCTGAGCCTTGACTCAACCGATACGAAATTTGGCCAGGAAATAATGAGCCAGGAAGATGCGAAAGCCCTCATCCTTTATGGAGAGCAGCTCTCGGCCCGCATATATATTGTGCCCATCGCGAATGGACGCGGACAGATGCTTGCCCAGAGAGAGGTTTGCGATCTCCTCTGCCAGAAGATCACGAGCAGAAGTATACTGGCGCGCCTCCTCCACTACGACTTTGCCGTTGGCGATGTAGGGGCCGGAGAGGGGTCGCGGGTGGGCTGCCAGGAAGCGAGAGAGGTGATCAGCTTCCCAAGCAGGCGGGCCGATGCGCGGGCAGGCTTTAGAGAGTTGCCAGACCTGCATCTCAAAGAGCATCAGAGCTCTGTCGCGATAGGTGGAAACGTCGCTGCGCAGCAGGGAAAAGCCGTTTCTATCGATTAGCGCCTTAATGGAGCCTTCTGCTTTGCGAAGTTGGGGATAGAGGACATCTTCCACCACATCGGGCGCAGCAAACTCAAGGAGGATGGGCATCGTCCCCCGCGCATTTATCTGGGCAATTAGTTCCTCATCGGATAGGGGGGCCAATGATGCTGGGAAGAAGAAATCAAGCTTCGGTTCAGCCAGAAAGGAGCGCGCCGCCCCGGCGAACAGGAGCATCTTGTCTAAAGTTAATGCGGCCGCCACATTTCTTCCCGGATCAACCGGATCGACCATGATCAAGGGCTCGCTGTGCCTCGCTATGCCGTGCCCTTCCAGGTCCAGGCGCTGGCCGGGGCGCCAGGCGTTTGCTGCCTGGAGCACGCCGGCAAAAGAGCCGTAACAGAGCACGAGCAGCTCTGCCAGGTAGCCGGAAAAGCCGCCCACCCGGAGCTCCGAGCCATAGACATTTACGCCCTTCATGAACTGCTTTAGGAGAAGGACATCGTCCTCCCGACCAATGATTCTGCTGCCCACGTATTTGGTATGAAAGGGGGTACGATCCACGGCCGACAAAAGACAAGCGGCATCCTCCACCAGATAGCAGGGAACCAGGTCTACCTCAAAGCCGTCCATTCGGGCGTGGACGTAGGCGTGCTCCGCATATTTCTCCTCATGATCGGGAGCGACACGCCTGGCGATCTCCAGGGCCGCTCCCAGATCGCACCCAGGAGGCACCCCTAAAAATATGTCCAGATCATGATCTTCGGAAAGCCAGGTGCCTCGGGCGGCAGAGCCCACCAGCATGGCCTTGAGAGAGAGGCCGCCCTCTCTTGCCAGATCCTCGATGCGGGCGATAATGGAGGCAGAGGTCTCCATAATTCGCTTCCTGCAAGAGGCACTGGGCCTGACCTTGTCAAGCACCTCTTCCTGGATTTCAGAGAGGGAATCCTGCCAGGTCTTCGTAGATCGGCCCTCCCGGTGTGAGTGTGCTCTTTTTAAGATAAAATCGGTCCACTGTGAAGCTTCCCAGGTCCAGGGCAGCGAAGTTTGCGATTTTGTCGCCAAGCCGGCGATTCATCTCGGCATCGGGGCGGGCCACCCGGCCAAGAGTAGCATGGGGGGAGAAGCCCCTTGCATCAGGCGTAAAGCCCAGAGGTTGCAAGGCTTGCTCCACATTCAGATAAAGCTCCTGGAAATTTCCCGTGAGGCCCAGCCATACCACGCGCACAGCCCGTCCGGGAAAGGCGCCCATGCCCAAAACCCGGACCGGGAAAGGCGCGAACCTAACCCTGCCCAGCGCCTCGGCCACCTGGCCCACATTTTCCTCGGGCACATCTCCCAGGAACTTTATGGTGACATGCACCAATTCCGCCTTCACCAGCCGCAGGCCATCCGTCGCGATGCTGCTTTGCAGGCGTCCAATCTCCTCGCGCATCGCAGAAGGAAGCTCTACAGCCACAAAGCATCTCATCTGAGGACACTGCCTTTACTGGCGGAGGTGACCGAGTTTCTGTAGCGGGCCAAAATGCCGCTCGTTATCTTGGGCTCGGGCGCTGTCCATGACTTTCTGCGCATTTCCATTTCACCTGTTTCGACGAGCAGATCGATTTTTCGGGCCGGGATGTCTATTGAGATCATGTCGCCGTTCTTTACAAGGGCAATGGGCCCACCCACGGCAGCCTCGGGAGAGACGTGCCCGATGCATGGGCCGCGGGTTCCGCCGCTAAAGCGCCCATCGGTGATGAGAGCCACAGACTCGGAGAGGCCCGCCCCCGCGATGGCGGACGTAGGCGCGAGCGTCTCCCTCATGCCCGGCCCGCCTTTGGGCCCTTCGTATCTTATTATCACTACATCGCCAGCCTTTACGCCGCCTTCCATGATGCCTGCCATGGACTCCTCCTCAGAGTCGTAGACTACAGCCGGGCCGGTATGCTTGAGCATGGATGCGGATACCGCCGTCTGCTTGACCACGGCCCCCTCCGGCGCCAGGTTGCCGAACATTATGGCAATGCCGCCTTGAACGTGCACAGGTGCCTCTAGAGTGGCTATGACGGCGGCATTGGTCAGGGGGTTGACGGGCCGGAAGGCATCCAGGTTCTCGCGAAGTATCTTGCCCGTGACGGTTAGAGCGTCGAGCGAGAGCAGTGAGGCAAGCCGGCTCATGATCGCGGGAATTCCGCCCGCTCTATCCAGGTCGAGAATATGATGAGGCCCGCCTGGGCGCAGGTTGACCAGATGGGGCGTCTCGCGACTTAATTGGTCGAAGCGATCTAAATTCAGATCCAGGCCGAACTCTGCCGCTATGGCCATTATGTGCAAAACGGTATTGGTAGATCCACCTATGGCCATGTCCACGCGAATGGCGTTGTCGATCGCCGCAGCCGTCACTATTTGTCGGGCCGTAATTCCCCGCTCCACCAATTCCATGATCTTCATGCCCGAAAGCTTGGCCTGGCGCATCTTTCGCGCATCCACGGCATGGGTGGTGGCGCAGCCGGGCAGGGATAGTCCCATGGCTTCGGTGAGGCAGGCCATGGTATTGGCCGTAAAAAGGCCGGCACACGATCCGGCTCCGGGGCAGGCCATCTCCTCCAGGACGTCCAGCGTCTCGCCTCCCGCCTGCCAGCCCTCAAAGACGTTGATCAGATCCAGCTCCTTGTCGCAGGCAAAGCCGGGCATCATGGGCCCGCCCGTGACCACGATGGTGGGCAGGTTCAGTCTTCCCGCCGCCATAATATGACCGGGGACGATCTTGTCGCAGGACGGTATCATAACCAATCCGTCCAGCTGATGGGCCTCTGCCATGATCTCGATGGAGTCTTCAATCAGCTCGCGACTGGGCAGCGAGTATCTCATGCCTTTATGACCCATGGCTATGCCGTCGCAGACACCAATGGTCTGGAATTCAAAGGGCACGCCTCCTGCGGAGAGTATGCCTGCTTTTACGGCCTCGCCCAGCTTGTCGAGATGGATATGCCCTGGGATAAAATCATTAAAAGAGTTGACAACTCCAATGAAGGGACGACGGATCTCTTCATCACATAGGCCGGTGGCCTTTAAAAGAGCCCTATGAGGTGCTCTTTCTCTGCCTACTTTGGTGACATCGCTCCTCATTTAAAAAACCTCATTTTCTGGCTTTTGCCACTTTTCCGTTTTACTTGTAGGATTGCGAAGGACGAATTTCGCTGACTGCGGGTCAGCGAGATTTTCGACGAGAAGTCGAAACATCGGTAAGTCCCCATCCTTCGGGGTGGGCATGAAAGCGGAGTCCCTTGCCCTTGAATTACTTTCGCTCTGCGTGCATTTGATATAAATATCATCCCTTCATGCAAGCGTTGTGGATGCATTGTGAAGAAAGACTTGTCTGTTCGAGTGCATGAGTGCCCTTATTGCGGCTTCTCATGCAATCGAGACTACAATGCTTCCAGGAATATACTCCTCACTGGGATGGAACAGCCCGTAGCGCCCATCGAGTCAAAACCTCTACATCACATATCCGTAATGCAAGTTTTGGCAATGAAGTGGGAAGCCATGCCCAACAGGGCGCGGTAGTTCACGTAGTTGCTTATATCTCTTCTCAAAAACCGATATGTGCTACATCTTAAATACCACAAGATACTAGCCGCCAGAGGTGAACAATCCTTGGATGCTTATTCGCTATTTCTGATATTCCTCACCATCTACATTGCGGTCTTGCTGGGCATCGGTCTATATTTTTCCCGTAGACAAAAGTCTGTAACCGACTTCTGGCTGGCAGGACGGGAGCTGGGGCCGATTACCATCGGTTTTTCCGCGGCAGCATCGTGGATCACGGCTAGTGCATTGCTCCTGGCCACGGGGCTATTTCTGCTCATAGGCGTAGGCTCGATCTGGATTTGGGTCTTCCCCAATATCGCCGGGCTGATAATAATTGCCGCGATCTCAGGAAGGATCAAGAACATTCCTGCCTTAACCCAGCCCGAGCTCATGGAGATAAGATACGATCCCATGATCAGAGCTCCGGTGGCCCTGGCCGTTACTATCATGATGATACTCTTCTCGGTGACGGATTTCATCGGATTCAAGCTGGTGCTGGGCACATTTTTCGGCATAGATCCCTTCTATGCCGTGGCCCTCATGGCCGTATCCGTAGCTCTTTATGTCAGCGTGGGCGGCTTTCGCGCCGTGGTCTGGACCGATATCTTGCAGTACCTGCTTCTGGCGGGCCTGGCCATTTACGTGGCCGCATTGAGTCTGGATCTTTCTGCCGGCAAGGGCGTCACCTTGCTCGTCGCAGCGTCCGCTCTGGGCCCAGAATGGTGGGATCCTCTCCTCCTTGGCGGTCTGATGGGGGCCCTGGTCTTTTTAGTCGCCCTCTTGCCGGGCTGGGTGGCGGAACAGGATCCCTGGCAGAAGATCTGGGCGGCACGCGATGAGCGTTCCGCAAAGAGAGGCCTGTTGCTGGGCAGCGCCCTGCTGGCTCTGGTCTACCTCTGCTGCTTTCTCACGGCCATCGGCCTTTCCGTGCTCTATCCCCGACCGACGGGAGAAGTAGAGGCGGAGATGCTCTACCTCAAGCTCATCAGCGATAACGTTCCCGGATGGCTCCTGGCCCTTCTCACCATCGGCTTTGCCGCAGCATCCATGTCCTGCACCGACACCTTTGCCACATCGGCAGCTTCCTGCATCTCTCGCGACCTGATCCAGCGGCACCTGCGGCCCGCCGCCACCATGAAGGAGATGCTGGTTATCAACCGGATATTGGTTATCATCATGATCGCTATCGCGGCAGCAATCGCGCTCTATGCGAACAGTATCGTGGACGCCGTGATCATAGCCACGGTGATAGGCACCACATCCTACTTTTTTCCTATCATCGGTGGACTGTACTGGAAGCGCGCCACCCGGTGGGGGGCCATGGCGGCGCTCATAGTTGGCGGCGGAACGCAGATCCTTCTCATCTCCTACGAGCAGTTCTGGCTGAAACAGCCGCTGGACAGCATCTCGCCCTATCTGACTGAGCATGGAGTGTTGGTCGGCCTGACCTTAAGCGCCCTATTCTTTGTCGGTGTCTCATTGGCCACAAGGCCGCAGCCGGACATTCGCTTAGCAGTCTTCTTTCCCGACATCGCAGAGAGGGTCTTTTGTCGCGATCTACCCCGAGTTGACAGAAAGAGCGCGCGCTACATAGAGATCGCTTCACTCATAGAAGAGAAGACGGTGGGTGAGCATTCTCACCTCAACTTAGCCCTCAGACACTATGCAGCCGGCGAGAGCGGGCAAGGGGGCCGACAAGAATTGCTGCCCTGGGAGCGTTTTGTGCTGGCGCTCACACAGATGTATCCTCTCTGGTTTACGCCCACAGGAAGCCACATCGTCTACCGCCTCTCCCAGGCGGATATGCTGGCCTGCGTCAAGATAGTGCCCGGCGACCGGAGCCATATCTGGCTATCTGCCGAGCCCCAACGCGAGCAGGCGGAGAGGCTGAAAGATGAACTCTTTTTGGCGTATGGGGAGATAGAAGAGGCACTGGCCGGTTTTAGCATGAAGGCAAGATGAAAGAAGATATTATGGTGGTCGTGGTAGGGGCGGGGCCGGCGGGCTGCTCTGCCGCTGAGGCCGTCGCAGCTTCGGGTGGGGAGGTTTTGCTAATTGACAAGAAGAGCGAAATTGGCAGCCCCGTGCAATGCGGCGGATTTCTCCCCGAGGCTGTCGAGCTGGAGAAGCTCATGCCCCGCGCCCACCTGCCAGAGGCGCTAAGGGAGATCCCCGAGCGAATTATTTTGCATCGCACCCATTTGCAGCGCATCTATTCACCCTCGGGAAACTACAAGCAATTTGCCGTAGCCGGTCGGGTCTTGGACAGGCGGGCATACGATCGCTACCTCGCCGCCCGGGCGGCAGGCGCCGGAGCAAGAGTTCTTCCCGCGACGCGCGCCCGCCTTGAGGAAGGCATAGTGCATCTTTCCGGCCACTTCAACGGGAAAATCAGGCCAGAGATAATAATAGGCGCAGACGGCCCGCACTCGATAGTATCCCGAGCCATGGGAAATCCGATACAAGAGACTGGCATCTGCCTGGAATATGAGATGGCAGATGTGAATATCGATCCGGATGCCGCGGAGATGTACTTCTCGGCTCAATATGCGCCGGGAGGCTATGCCTGGATAATCCCCCTCGGCCAGGATATGGCCAATGTGGGCGTGGGAGTGCGGGCATCTTACCTGGCCGGCCAAAAGCTTCCTCTTATACTGGATCGGTTCATCCGCGAGCACACAATCGCGGCAGAAAAACTGGCGGGCGGAGAGGTCCTGGCCGTCATGAGGGGTTTGGTGCCCGCGGGCGGGACCCTTGGTGCGATCCAAAAAGGCAACATGCTTTTGGCGGGAGACGCCGCCGGACACGTCATGGCCACCAGTGGGGGGGGCATACCTTTGGCTGTGGTGGCGGGAAGGATTGCGGGGGAAGCGGCAATAGGACAGTTGCAGGGTAAAATGGCTCTCACCAACTATGCGTCGCGCATTCGCGAAGAGTTCGGAATTGAGCTTTCGCGATCGGTTCAGATCAGGAAGATGGTGGATATGGCCATGAAGAGCGACCGGCTCATGAACGCCCTCTTTGCCGCCCTCAGTCCGGCACAGATGAAATCTGTAATGCGCGCTCAGATTCCGGCGCCGCTCGCATCGCGATAACAAAAGAGATTATAGCGGAAGGATGGACCGCCCATCCGACCGAATGCTACAAATTATGCTTTTTCTTCTTTGGGCAATTTGCCCAACAGCTCTTCAATGGACTTGGTGCCTGCCTCCACGATTTTGACATTTATCTGGCCAATATCGGGAGAAATATCCCTTCCATGAATGCTCATTCTCTTCTTCTTTCCATCGGCTACGGGATGATATCCGGTTCCCTTGGAGAGCAGGATTTTTCTGCGCTTTGTGCCGGGCAGATCTGCCCGCATGGGAAATCCCTCGCGATCGCTGCCGCCCGTGACCTGTACCGAGTAGCCGGGCATGCCCAAGACATCTCCTTCAACCTTGTCGCCGATATGTTTTCCCAGAAGCTTGCCGGCTCCTGGATCCTTAAGCTCTACCTGATAGGCCTTACCGCTCTTCGGATCTGAGACTACGACTCTAAAATCCATCTTTCTTCCTCATCAAATGTAAACGTAACTATGGTGTCTTGAGATCTATGCTCTATAAAACCTTATCTTGCCGAAGGTGGCCCAATCATTTCAGCTCATGGGTCTTCGAGTAGTCCACCAGAATGGATATGGGCGCCGTCTTGATCTTTACTCCCAGCTCTTCGGCGGCCACCACCCCATTGACTCCGGCATAAAAGGCTATGCCGATCTTGCCCGCGCCCACCGGGCAGCCCAGTATGGGCTCGGACGGCTCGCCTATTTTTATGAGCCCACCGAGGCCCGCGTTTCGGGCCTCATCTAAAAGTGCGCGCACCAGCGTTGCCGCCGCGACGGGCACCTCTCTCACATTGGCCAGCACGGTACCCGAACCTTTGAAGACGGCATCAGCAACACTTGTCACCCTGCGGCCCATAAAAACCTTAATGGGATCAAGGGACGAGCCGGCATAGGCAATGAGGTCCGTGAAGTCGAAGGTCTGCCTTTCCCTGACCTCTGCCAGCCCCGCGAAGCTGGTGAGAACAGGAATTCCCCTTTTCATGAGCATGCCGTCCAGGGTGATGCTGCAAAGCGTTGCTATTCCCAAAGCTCCTTTTGGAATCTCAAGATTTGAGAAGCTTTCTCCTTCATCCAGGATGAGCACGCGACGGCTTATGGTGTAGCCCGCGTCGAATGCATGCCCCAGTATCTCGAAGACCTCTTCCGCATTTGCTTTGTCGATGATGCTGGTATTGGCGATTACATCTCCGTGACCGGTCTTAGGATCGAAACTGGTCTTGAACATATACTCTTCAATCCTGGTATTGACAAAGCCGATCCGATCATCGACCAGGGCATCGACCAGCTCCCTTGATCCCAGAGGTGTGAGCACCCGGCCGCTGTAGCCTTTCTTCTTGGTGAACCCCAGCTCGTCCAGGATCTTGAGGTTGTAGCGCACAGCCCTCTCTCCCAGGTCATAGCCGCGACTGCTAAGGCAATCAGAGATCGCTCTGGCACCAATCGGAGTACCTGTGTTTTCGATTACGCGCAGGATCTCAATTAGCCTTCTCTGGCTCATATGCGCCTTGGTGAGAAGCTTCATCTTCCTTGCACCTCCGGGAAAGGCCATATATATCTTATGCGGATAACACTTGCCTGGCATAAGAGCCGGAAAAGATCAAATCATAGTCCCGTGGGGTAGCGGTCAATCCTGAGGGCCTTTGGAGCCCGCGACGGCGGTTCGAATCCGCCCGGGACTACTTCCAACCTTAAACCATTGGAAACGTAGATATATCCGTTCGTATCTATGGGGTGAAGGCCAGTCCATGTTCAGGCCTGGTATCAAGACGGCAAAACTGCTCCGGTAGTGTAGCCCGGCCAATCATTTCGGCCTTTCAAGCCGAAGACTCGGGTTCAAATCCCGGCCGGAGCATTTTATAGTTAACCATTTTTTTGCGGAATACCTGAGTTTTGGCCAATAGCATCTAACATCCATCCGAGTATTTCCGCGCGAAGACCAACCGGGACGAGTTTAGGCATCTTTTTTGCATCTAATAATTAAATGGGCTCATAGGTGTTGATTTCACCCAAAACTCCCGACATATTTATATCCCATAAGCCGGAAGATTAGGGTTGTGCCTGAGCAAAATACTCAAATATGAGCGGAGAAGCATGTGAGTCAGGTACTCCACACGACAAAGCGCCAACATGGCGGCTTTTGCCGGTTTATTCCTGGCAAGGGCTGACTAATCTTTGTCGGCGTGGTGCCAGGGATTTGGGCCACTATTGATGGCTTAGATCCTGACGCGTTGATGGTAATCTAAGGAGGTGGGAAAGAAATGAGGAAACTAATAGCTGTTTTGGTTATTATCGCCATGGCCGTAGTAGCCACTGCCGGTGCAGCAAATTATATGTACGAAAAGGCATCGGTCAAGGGCGTTGGATACAAGAACGTAGAGATGATCATTTCCACCCAGACTGGCTTTAACGGCC
>JANYKI010000015.1 GCA_025361645.1 Methanothrix sp. | reverse complement strand
TCTCTGGAAGCTCTTTATGGAGCAAAGCATGCGCATTTTAGCAGTAGGCGGCAGCCTGGCCGTGGTCGTGCCCTCCGGCATTGTTACGGACGAAGGGGCAAAGCCGCTGCGAGAGAAGCTGTTTGAGGGAAGGATCAGAGGGATTTTTGAATTTGAGAACAGAAGAGGAATTTTTCCGGATGTCGACGGAAGGATGAAATTTGCTCTACTGATTTGGGACAAAGATAAGCCAGTCCAGGCTTTTCCGGCTGCCTTCTATCTCCTGGATGCCTTGTCACTGGAAGGCAAGGCGGAGCAGGACAAATTCCTGGAGATGCCCATGGAGCTGGTCAAGATCTGCGCCCCGGAGAGCCTCTCCATTCCGGAGGTGCGAAGTGAGAGGCATTTGCAGGTTTTTGCCAAGCTCTACCAGGAGAATCCACTGCTGGGAGATCCGAAAAAGGGATGGCAAGTGGGCCTTGTAAGAGAACTGGACAGAACCAACGACAGCGACCTCTTCCGTAGCGATGGTCAGGGCTGGCCCCTCCTCGAAGGCAAGTGCTTTCACCAGTTTTTGCCTGACTATGATAAACCATCATTTACCGTTGATCCCGACCAAGGTCTCAAGAGGACGGCGCGGTGCAGGGATTACAAAGATGGTATGAATGGTTTCCTGCACATGATGCCCAGGCTGGCATTTAGGAATGTAGCCAGAAGCACGGACATTCGAAGCTTGATATCATGCGTATTGCCTCCTCAGGTCTTCTGTCCCCATAGCGTGGCGATTGTCATTCCGTTCGTCAACGGCAAAGCAGAAAAGATTAATTATTGTGATATTATTAGCTATCTAAGCGGGATTTTCAATTCCTTCGTCTTCGATTTCTTAATCAGAGCTCGAGTGAGCATGAATTTGAGTTTCTTCTACGTCTACCAAACCCCTGTCCCTGCCAATTATCATAATAATATCGCCAAAAAAATCATGCAGCTCGCCGCTCGCCTCAGTTCCCCGGACGAGCGCTTCCGAGAGCTGGCAGATGCTGTGGGCGTGCCCTTTGGCCCCCTGACCATGAAGGTGCGGCTGGAGCTGACCGCGGAGCTGAATGCCCTGGTGGCCCGCCATTATGGCCTCACTCGCGAGGATCTGGCCGTGATCCTGGACAGCTTCACCAGCTTCGTAGAGGACCCGGAGCTGGAAAATCTGGAGGAGATCAAGTGGAGCGACGTCCTCATGCGCAAGTTCAACGGCGAGGTGCGCAAGAGGGTCATGGGTTACTTCGATGCCCAGGGGAGCATCTCTGAAAAGGAGGCGGCATGACGGGGCCTTATATTCCCGATACCTTGCCGTTGAAGAGCATTGACTGGGAGCGGCACGTAACCCTCATTGGCAAGGCCAACGCTGCCTTGGCTCGGTACGACGGAATTCTGCTGGGCATGGTCAACCCTCAGGTGCTGCTCTCGCCCCTGACCACGCGCGAGGCAGTCTTATCATCGCGAATCGAGGGTACTCAGGCATCTCTGGAGGAGGTCTTGCAGTACGAGGCAGATCTCGGATCTGAGAAGCACTCGGTTTCATCCGACAGCTCGCAAGTTCGTGATATTCATGAGATAATCAACTACAGAATGGCAATGGGGACTGCAGTAGAGAAGATGGCGGGCCGCCCATTTGGCTTCAACACCGTCCGCGAGCTTCATAGAATACTACTAATGGGTGTCAGAGGGCGTTACAAAGATCCGGGAGAACTCAGACGCATCCAGAATTACATCGCACCACCAGGGACACCCATAGATCAGGCTACATTCATCCCGCCTTCTCCTGAGATAATAATGGATGCCCTTTCCAACTGGGAAGATTACCTCTACGAGACGGAAAAAGATTCACTCGTCCAGTTGGCCATACTCAAAGCCCAGTTTGAACTGATCCACCCCTTCCGGGATGGAAATGGCCGCATCGGCAGGATGCTCGTGCCCATAATTCTCTATCACAAGAAAATACTCTCCCAGCCCATGTTTTACATCAGCGCCTATCTGGAAAGGAATCGGGACGTTTACTATGAACGGCTCTTGGCAATATCCAGAGATGGAGACTGGAACGGATGGATATCGTTCTTCCTGGAGGCTCTTGTCCTGCAATCAGAAGAGAGCAGCAAGAAAGCGAGAGCTATTCTGGATCTGTACAACGGCATGAAAACAAGGGTAGCAAAGATCACACGCTCTCAGTATTCCATCCAGACAATTGATGTCCTGTTCTCCAGCCCGGTCATTAATTCCAGCGACTTCTCAATAAAATCGGGAATTCCAGACAGAACCGCCCAAAGAATTATTCAGAGACTGGAGCAGGATGGAATTTTGCGTATGATTAGGGAAGGAAGAGGCAGTCGATCTCCAACTTATCTATTCCTTGATCTTCTGAATATAACTGAAAATGAGGATGAGTAAATTTGCGCGTCATCCGTGACGCACAAATTGGTTTGTGCGACATATTTAGCGAAATATGACGCGCAAATGAGGTGCTAAAATGAGCAAGAACAAAAAGGAGATTATCGACAACGAGGACGGCACCATGGCCGAGTTCCTGAAAAACGCCCTGCAAGATAACCACGGCCAGGTCTCCATCGCTACGGGTTACTTTAACGTGGAGGGCTATGCCGACCTGCGAGACCCTCTGCGGGAAGCGGCCAAGAGAGAGGACTTTGGTCTACGCCTCCTGATCGGCAATGAAGCCGTGGTCAGGAAGGATGCCGCAATGCAGTGCGAAGCCGAAGCAGAGGGTTCTCTGCTCGAGGAGCTGGAAGGGCTTTCCATCAACGACAGTTACGCCTCCCTGGTGGGCGATCTGGTGCAATTCCTCAAGCAGGAAAAGGTGGAGCTTCGCCAAAATCCGGAGCGTTTCTCGCATGCCAAGTGTTACATCTTTGAGGATCTGGCAGTGGTGGGCTCAAGCAACTTCACCCGGCCCGGCCTGCAAAAGAACATCGAGCTGAATGCCGCCCTCTATCAGCCATCTGCCCAAAAGCTGGTAGAGCAGTGGTTTGAAAGAAGGTGGACGAAGGGAGCAGACATCAAGCAGGAG
>JANYKI010000141.1 GCA_025361645.1 Methanothrix sp. | reverse complement strand
TCTGCGCATCAAAGCAGTGCTGGACGACGGCCGCCGGGTGCAGGATCTACTCGTCAACCGGGAGACCACAGAGAGGCTGCTAAATCTCACATTAGAAGAGGCAAAACAGATGGCCATGGAGGCGCTCGATCATGAGGTAGTGCACTCACTAATTGAGAGCAAACTGATGGGAAGATACTATTCCATAACCGGGCCGAGGATTGATCGCTATCTTCTGGTGGAAAGCATTAATGAAATCCCGCCGGTATCGCTGACGCAAGTGGACGAGCTCATAGCTACCGCGGAGGTGGCATGAAAATGGCAGGATTTTCACGAGAAGTGGCAAAAAGGATCTTCGCTGAGGAGCTAAAGAGCTCTAACTACTCCTTCCGCGACGGCGAAGATCAGCACCAGTATGCACCTTCGTATCTTCTTACCCCCACGGGTGCTAAATGTAATCGCGTTTTTGTGGTCGGCATCCTCACCGAGAAGGATGACATAGGCAGCGACACGGAGTACTGGCGGGGAAGAGTGGTAGATCCCACGGGCAGCATACTGATCTATGCCGGTCAGTACCAGCCTGAGGCCGCTCAAATACTCGCCTGCATGGAGGCGCCCTCATATGTCGCCGTGGTGGGCAAGCCCAATCTCTACCAGACCGATGACGGAAACATCATCATATCTCTACGTGCTGAATCCATCCAGCGAGTGGACGAGAATACGAGAAACCAGTGGATAATAGACACCGCTCGCCGGACCTTGGAGAGGCTGGAGGCACTGAAGAATGCCAGGCCAATCCCGGTATCCAACGATTTCGCCACCGCAGACAATGTGCCGGCTTCCTCTTCCTCGTCCACTCCGGAACAGGACACCGATAGAGCTTTGCAGCATTACCACACCGACATCGAGCACTTCCGGCAGATGGTCCTTCGCGCGCTCTCCTCCTTGAAGGCGGACCTGGTCAAGAGCGACATGCCTTCGGAAACAACAACTACGAAGAGTGCGACTATCGAGAGTGGGGACAGGCCTGCTACGCCGACAGCGCCGGAAGAGGTGCCGTCTTCCCGAAAAAGCAAGCCCAAGAAGAGCGAGCCATTCAATGCCTGGCCGGAAGCGGAGAATGAGGACGAAGTCGAGACCATTAACTTCGGCAAGAAGAGCTGAAAGGTTTTATATAATGTGCTGAAGCTGTATAACATGGGTGAATCAATATGGTAATTGGAGTAACGATGGTAAAGGTGGTGCCGGGGCAGGAAAAGACCGTCTACAATGCCTTACAGGAGATCGACGGCATTAAGGATGTCTACCATGTCTTCGGCGAATTCGACTTCGTAGTCATCATCGAGGTTGAGGGCCTGAGTATGTTGAATAAGCTCGTGGACGTCATCCGTGAGATAGATAACGTAACCGCCACCCAAACCGTAGTCGGGGCTGAACTTTAGCCCTTTTTCCCCTTTTTATGGAAATTGCCGAGGAGCTGGCCAAGCAGCAAAAGGCCATTTCAGTAGCTGAATTTTTTGAGAAGAACCGTCAGATCCTGGGATTCGACTCCGCTCCGCGAGCGCTCATCACCTGTGTGAAGGAAGCTGTAGACAATTCCCTGGATGCCTGCGAAGATGCCGGGATACTGCCGGATATTTTTGTGCAGATAAAGAAGAACGGTGAATACTATCAGGTTATTGTTGAGGACAACGGGCCGGGCATTGTGCAAGAGGAAATCCCGCGCGTCTTTGCCAAACTGCTCTACGGATCGCGTTTTCATACGCTACGCCAAAGCCGCGGACAGCAGGGCATAGGCATATCCGCGGCGGTGCTTTATTCCCAGCTCACCAGCGGCAGGCCCACCAAGGTCATCTCCAAGATCGCTCCGGACAGACCCGCCCGTTACTGCGAGCTGCTCATAAATACAGCCAAAAACGAGCCTGAGATTCTTAAATCTGAGGATATGGACTGGGAACGCCCCAGAGGCACGCGCGTGGAGCTGGAGATGGAGGGCACCTATGTGAGGGGCCGCCGCCAGTCGGTCTATGGCTCGCTGAAGAGCACAGCCATTGTCAATCCCCATGCGCGCCTGACCTTAGTGGAGCCGGAAGGCAACGTGGAGGTCTTCGAGAGGGCCACGGAGAGTCTGCCCAAAAAAGCCTATGCCATTTCCCCTCATCCAGACGGAATTGAGCTTGGCGAGCTGATCAAGCTTTTGCGCTACACCGACAAAAAGAAGTTGCGCGTCTTTTTAAAAGAGACCTTCTCTTCCATCGGCGCCATATCCGCTCAAGAGCTATGCAGCCGGGCGGGCCTGGATCCGGAAGTGGCCCCTACCGGCCTGGATCATGATGCCGCATCTCGCCTGCACTCGGCCTTCAAACAGATCAAGGTCAAGTCGCCTCCCGTGGACTGTCTGTCGCCGATTGGCGAGGAGCTGATCAAGGCCGGTCTGGAGAAGGAGTTTCGACTGGACTATATCGCCACCACGGTTCGGCCCGTATCCGTCTATTCGGGCAATCCCTTCCTAGTCGAGGTGGGACTGGGATACGGAGGAGAGCTGGAGAAGGAGAGCCGCATTGAACTCTTGCGCTTTGCCAATCGCGTTCCACTCGTCTATCAGCAGGGTGCCTGTGCCGTAACTCATGCTGTGGAGAGCGTCTCCTGGAAGAACTATTCCCTGGGCCAGCCTACGGGAAGCGGCGTGCCGGTCGGCCCGGCGGTGCTGCTGGTGCATATCGCTTCCACCAACATTCCCTTCACTTCGGAGAGCAAAGATGCCGTGGCCGATATGCCGGAGATTTTAACAGAGATCGATCTGGGGCTGAAAGAGGTAGCCAGAAAGCTGCGCCGCTACCTGAGCCGTCAGAGCGTTCTTTCAGAGAGGCGGGAGAAGGAGGAGATCATAAGAAAGATCCTGCCGCGCATCGCCCAGAAGCTCTCCGATGTCCTGGAAAAAGAGCTGCCGGATATCGGGCCGGTGGTGGCCAAGATCATGGGCAATCTTCTCGTCTTTCGAAAAGTGGAGAGAAATAACGGACAGCTAAGCGTCAAAATCCAGGTAGAAAATCACAGCGAACAGTTACGGTCCTTTAAGCTGCATGAGGTGCTGGCAGTGCAAGCCGACTGTGTCTCGCCTGCCGCCAAAGTCATTCCCCTAGGAGACGGCTACGACTATCACTGGAAGCTATCAATCGCTCCGGGCCAGAGCACCACCTTAAGCTACAGCATCACCGCGGAAGGCGCAGCCTTAAAAGAGCCGGTGATTGAGGGCCTGGAAGCGGAAATTGTCACAGGGGCCAGGGTGATCTAGCCAATGGAAAAATCCGACGAGAAAAATGAATTTGAAAGGAAGCTAAATATAAAAAAAGCGGAAAAATCAAAAATCGCCCAGGAGAATCTTCTCCACCTCGCAGATACTCTTTACAACCAGTTTCAGCAGGGCATCGTGCCCCATATCTCCCTGCCCTCCCGAACCAAAGGAAACATCGAGTTTTCCACTAAGGACGATGTCTGGGTTTATGGAGACCAGGAGACGACACGCAGCGTCAAGACCGTGCGCGGAGCCAAGACGCTGCTCAAGACGGTTCATCTGGCTGAGCTTCTCATCAAAGAGCATCTCAAGAACAATCGCGGCTCGACGTTGAGAGAGATCTATTACATCTCTGAGAACTGGGATATCGCCAAATTCCATGAGCAGGCGGAAAGTGACCGGCTTATCGAGGATCTGGAGATCGTCACTTCTTTGCACCGGGAGGACTTTCACGTTCGGCCGGAGGAAGATGGTGCGGCCGTCTTCGGGCCGCTGCGCCTCAAAGAGCAGACACGACGGGGCGAGCGGGAGATGCACTGCCAGGAGGATGTGGGCGAGGCTGGCTACCAGATACCTTTCAATGTGGATAACATCGAATTTTTGAGCCACGATGCCAAAATGGTCATGGCCATTGAGACGGGCGGAATGTACGCCCGTCTGATCGAGAACGGCTTTGATGAGGAGTACAATGCCATCCTGGTTCATATCAAAGGCCAGCCAGCCAGGTCCACGCGCCGCATCATAAAGAGGCTGAATGCGGAGCTGAACATCCCAGTGGTGGTCTTCACGGATGGCGATCCCTGGTCCTATCGCATCTTTGCCAGCATCGCCTACGGGGCCATCAAGAGCGCTCACCTCTCCGAGCACCTGGTCACCCCCGGGGCGCGCTTCCTGGGGGTGCAGCCCAGCGACATTGTGGACTACAACCTCTCCACAGACAAGCTGACCGATAAGGATATGCAGGCTCTGCGAAGCGAGCTGACCGACCCCCGGTTTAATACGCCCTACTGGGAGAAGCAGATTAAGCTGCAGATTGACCTTAAAAAAAAGGCAGAGCAGCAGGCCTTTGCCGGCAAGGGCCTGGATTATGTGACCAAGACCTACCTGCCAGAGAGGCTTACAGAGATGGGGATAATCTGAGTTTGATCATCGATTTTCACACAAGCCAAAGGTTTATACTTCTTTAGAATAGATGTCCTGATCCATGAAACACGATTTGCTTGACATTTTGGCTTGTCCGCTCTGCAAAGGCAACTTAACTTTAGAAGTATTCGAAGAGAACGAGAAAGAGATTGTAACGGGCAAGCTCTGCTGTCAGGCCTGCAAGGAATGCTATCCTATTGAAGACGGGATACCCAATATGCTGCCGCCCGATCTGAGAGATTAGTCTTGGACTATGCGGACTGCAGGCTAGGGCAAGGCATTCACTAGCAAAATATTTATACAATATTATGTGAATATGTAGTGAGGGGGAATTTTGGCATTGGATCATGTTGTTCACATCAACAATGGCGGTGGTGCGGCCAAGCCCATAGTTCTTCGTCTTCTTCCCGGTGAGGAGACCATATTCAATCTCAAAGTCGTCAATCACGGGGAGCCGTCTAATATTTCTCTGCAGGCCAGCAGTCCTGTCTTAAAGGCGGTGCATTTGAAGAAGCCGGATCACTATGTAGTCCAAGAGGAGATCATTCCCATTCTGGCCAGGATGCCGGCCAACAAGAAGCGTCTGGATGGCGAGATTCTTCTCTGTGGCCGCGGTGGAGAAAGCCGGGTGCCTATTACTCTTTTACGCGATTCAGAAGATCCGGGCGATGATTTGGAAGACCCCGGCCTGCAGGGGGATGAGGAATTGAAAGACGAGGAAGTGGATGAAGAAGACGAGGATGCTGATCTTGCCCGGAAAAGAGACGGAGGAGACAGAGAAGAAACCGAAGATGAGGACGAGGATGAAGAAGAACCCCTGGGAATTCGGCGAGTGAAGCGGTCCGATACCGATGACGAGGACGAAGACGGAGACGAAGAGAAGGAGAAAGAGCCACGGCGTATAGCATTTTCTCGCGATAAAGATCTGCAAAGATACCGATCCGCTACCCGTCAGCAAAGAGCTGGCGGGATAGAAAGCAGCGGGGAGAAGCGCAGCCAAAAGCCGACACGAAGTCGTGTCGATAAAGATCGGCGAGACGCTGAGGTTGTTGAAAATCGTTACGATGAAGATGATAATAATAATAATAGCCGCGTTGAAAGTCGCTTCAAGGCTCGTATTGATGATCGTTTTGTAGACCCCAGCAATAGGCAGGACGAAGGCCCGCGTTTCGTCCCCAGGAAGGTACCTTTGGGGAGCCAGGAAGAGAAGAAGGAAGAGTGGAAGGAAGAGAGGACGGAAGAGAGGCAAAGGTTCAACTCCGGCTATGAGGAGGACCGCTACCAGGGCTTCCGGGACACAGACAGCGAGAGCCGGGAGGAGATCCCCACTTCCGCAGCCGAGAGGGAGCAAAGATCCGAGGAAAGAGCCCCCGAGGAGCCGGAGGTGTACGTCGAGCCGGATGAAGGACCAGAGTCCATCTATCTGGACCGATTGGGCGCCTTTGGCGGCATGGGCGCATTAAAAATCATCCCTGCAGCCCTATTCCTGGCGCTGGTTATCGTTTTAGTCTTGACGTTCATCACAGAAAGCATTCCTGAGTTTCCCGGCGCTTTGGCTTCGTCCATCCTGATCGTCACCCTTATCATATACGGAGCGGCTACGCTCCTCAAGGCGTGAGATGTAATTTATGAGATATATCGTGGTTACAGGCGGGGTAATGAGTGGGCTTGGCAAGGGCATTACTGCGGCGTCCATCGGCAGGCTGCTCATGAACAGGGGCTATAAGGTTACAGCCATTAAAATTGATCCTTACATTAACATCGATGCAGGACTGATGAGCCCATTCCAGCATGGAGAGGTTTATGTCCTCAAGGATGGGGGCGAGGTGGATCTGGACCTGGGCAATTACGAACGCTTTTTAGATGTGGAGCTTACCCGCGACCACAACATCACCACAGGCAAGGTTTACAGCACTGTCATCGAAAAAGAGCGCAGAGGCGAGTATCTGGGCAAGACGGTGCAGATCATCCCCCACATCACCGAAGAGATCAAGAGACGCATTCGCCAGGTTTCGAGGGATGGAGGCTGCGAGATATGTCTGATCGAGGTCGGCGGGACCGTTGGCGACATCGAGTCCATGCCCTTCCTGGAGGCTATGCGCCAGCTCAAGTATGAGGAGACGGGCAACATCTTCTTCGTGCACGTCACCCTCGCCCCTTCCACCATGGACGGCGAGCAGAAGACCAAGCCCACCCAGCACAGCGTGAAAGAGATGCGCCAGTTGGGTTTGCAGCCGGACATGATAGTAGTAAGATGCGAGCGCCCCCTCCTGGAGGAGACAAAGCACAAGATCGCCCACTTCTGCGATGTGCCCATGGAGGCTGTGATCAGCGCCCACAATGCCGATGACATTTACCGGGTTCCCTTGCAGATGGAGGCGGAGGGCTTGGCCAGGTATCTGATGAAGGCCATGCGGCTCTTCCCCCTGGAAGAGAGGAAGGACTGGGACGAGTTCGTGCAGAAGATGGACGCAGCGGAGGGCAGCGTCAAGGTGGCCATCGTGGGAAAATACACCGTGGGCTCGCAGTGTGCCGACCCCATGGAGGATGCCTACCTTTCCATCCGGGAGTCCCTCAAGCACGCCGGCATTGAGGCCGGGGTGAAGATTGATGTGCAATGGATCGATGCCGAGGAGCTGGAGCACGGCTCGGCTGATCTCATCCTGAGAGACGCGGACGGCATTTTGGTTCCGGGCGGCTTTGGCTCCCGCGGTACGGAAGGCAAGATGAAGGCCGTGCAGTATGCCCGGGAGATGAAGGTTCCCTACCTGGGAATATGCTTTGGCATGCAGCTCGCGGTAATCGAGTACGCTCGCAACGTCTGCGGCCTGCAGGGCGCGAGCAGCACCGAGTTTGGGGCCACACCTAACCCCGTAATCGCGCTTCTCCCGGAGCAGGAGAAGATCAGGCACATGGGCGCGACAATGAGGTTGGGCAACTATCCCGCCCATCTGAAAGCGGGCAGCCTGGCGCACAGAATTTACGGCACAGACGAGATCGTGGAGAGGCACCGGCACCGCTACGAGGTCAATCCCGCTTACATCGCCCAGATTGAGGAGAAAGGCATGATCTTCTCTGGCACCAACGGGGATCTGATGGAGATCTGCGAGATAGCCGAGCATCCCTTCTTCTTCGCATCACAGTTCCACCCGGAGATGAAGTCACGACCGGGCAAGCCGTCGCCGCCGTTTTTGGCTTTTGTGGAAGCGATGAAGGGGCGGAAGAGAAAATAGTACTTTATCAAAACTCTTCCGTTGCGATTTTTATGTAACTGGGCATACGAGGATCGTTAAATCTGTATACCCCCTTTCCTGTTCTACGTAGTATTGTAGAATTTCCATCCGAAACTAATTTTTTATAATAATTTGTCAGTGATTGTTGGGAATTATCATTTCCGGTTTGCGCATTTGTGGCGTTTCTTAATTCTTTAGCAGAAAATTCTGTTTTATTTAGACTTGCTGCTGCTTTTAGGATATTTCTGTACATTTCTGTGCTAGAAGACCGTACCACGCCATCGTACATGCGTTTTAAAGTACCTTCTGAATCTTCCACTGCATTATCCATTGCTTTTTTAAGATGTTTTAATTGAATCTTTGTATAATCGCCTGCTATCGCATCTTCTGCACACTTGAGTGCGAGTAGATGGGTGAAATGAGGATAGACCGCGCTTAATTTAACAATTTTATTTTTAACAGAATCATCAAATGTCAGATTAGCCTTTTTTGAACCTTCTTTTATTATTTGCTCTAATTCCGTGTCGGACATTCTTCCGAGCCTTGTTTCGCGCATGCATCTGCTTATTGATTCGTGATTTTCTATGAGTTCTCCACCCGTTTCTGCCACACCTACGATTAGTACCTTAAATTCTGCACCCTTATCCGATAACAGCTTGATAAATTCGGCAAGCTTTAGTTTGTCTTCGGGATTGGTTAGTCTATCTGCTTCATCTATAACGAACATGCTCAATACTATGATTGAGCAATAGTCAGTATCTCAGCTAGCCTCGGCATGGCAAATGATTTTGAATAAATATCGTGCATATATTGAAAGAAGCTCACCCCAAGTTTTCTGCACGTATCCTTAATCGATAAACCG
>JANYKI010000140.1 GCA_025361645.1 Methanothrix sp. | reverse complement strand
AGATGCAGATATTTCGGACTTGATTCTGAAGTTCCTGATCGCTCAATTTCTCTAACTCGGGTCCTGTAATTACCTGATCTGAGGGAAATCCGATCTGCCTGGCTATAGCCTGAGCGGTGCCGGGATTGTCTCCGGTTATCATTACTACTCTTATTCCTGCTGAATAGCACTAATTGATGGCCTGAGGAACGCCCGGACGAACCGGATCCTCCATGCCAATCAGGCCCATGAATTTGAAATCGAAGTCATGCTGCCCATCCGGCAAATCCATCTCTTGCAAGGGAGCCATGGCAACGCCCAGGACCCGCATGCCCTGCTGGGCCATAACCTGGACGGCCCGGGAAAGCTCCTCTTGCCGATTCAAGTCGACGTGACACAGCTCTATTATGGCCTCGGGCGCTCCTTTGGCCGCGATTACGTACTCTTTTCCGGAGGGCGATCTCCAGACCCGAGACATGGCCAGCAGCTTCTTTGAGAGAGGATATTCTTTTACCAGCTCCCAGTCCCTGTGCATGTGCTCTGTCTTGACCAGGTAGTCCTCGCCCTGTCATGGACGTTGCCTACGAATCTCCCGGATTTTGGTGCATGTGCTCTGTCTTGACCAGGTAGTCCTCGCCCAGTTTTCGGAAGGCCTTCTCCATCGGATCGAAGGGATCTATCTGACTGGCCAGAATGCTGAATTCAATTACCTCATGGATAGCATCCGGCAAAGATTCTTTACCATCATCCAGTTCGAAGAACTCGCCGCCGGCGAATATTTTCTTCACCTTCATGCGGTTCATTGTCAGAGTGCCGGTCTTATCAACACAGAGCACTGTAGCCGAACCCAGTGTCTCTATTGTGGGAACGCGCCTGGTCAAGACGTTGCTCTGCGAGATTCTCCATGCTCCCAAGGCCAGAAATATGGTCAAAACCACGGGAAACTCCTCCGGCAGCACGGCCATGGCCATCGTTATGCCTGCCAGGAGTCCTTGCAGCCAGTCGCCTCTGGTCATGCCGTAGGCAATTACTACCAACAAGCATAGGCTCAGGCCGAGTATGGCCAGGTTTCTTACCAGCAGATTAGTCTCTTTTTGCAGCGCCGTCTCCTCGGACTCGACTTTCTGCAAAGCCTTTCCTATCTTGCCAATCTCCGTGTTAATTCCTGTGGCCCGGACCACAGCCACGCCCTGGCCCTGCACAACGAGGCTTCCCGAGTAGACAAAGGGTAAATCGTCCCCACCAGGTCTTGCCATCACAGGTAAATTTTCCGTGCTCTCGCAGCATACCTTTCGTACTGAGACCGATTCGCCAGTGAGAAGTGATTCATCTGCGGAAAGGTTAGTGCTGAGGAGCATTACGGCATCAGCAGCCACGCGGTCGCCCTCCGCAAGAACGATAAGGTCACCAGGGACGACATCCCTTCCCGCTATCCTTTTATCAACGCCATCCCGGATTACCAGAGCACGTGGACTGGAAAGGTCTCGCAAAGACTCCAGGGCTCGTTCTGTCTTGCGTTCCTGGAAAAAAAGTAATGCCCATGACAACTAAGACGAAGCCCAGCAGCATCAAGGCCTCCTGGAGATCACCGAGCAATAGATAAACCAGTCCGCCTGCTACCAGGAGGAGAAACATAGGCTCCTTAACAACCTCCCAGGCAATGGCTAAGATCGTGCGAGGTTTGGATGAAGGCAACTCGTTGTAGCCTACATCTTGGAGCCGTTTTGCAGCCTCGGCTTCCGAGAGGCCTTGAGCGGTGTTTATATCAAAATTCTTAGCCATTAGAAGAAAATAAATGCGGCCGGCAGTTACATGCTCAAATGTCGGCCAACTACTAATACTACTACTTTACAGCCTCTGCATACTGCCTGGAAAACTCCTCACATTGGCCGATGATACGCCCAGTAGCTTCTCTCAAAACAACGATGGGGTCTACACCAGACGTCGTGAGCCGGAAAACGGGGTTGTCCATGATAGGAAATTTGGTGTCGTAGGTGGCCATCAGCACCCTTTCATCAGCCAAAAGTTCGGTTCGCAGCAAGTTCAAGATCGTATGCCCTTCCCCCACAAACTCGATAATGGCCTGATTCTCCGTCTTCTTGATAATCTTCAAATTCATCAAACCACTCCCAGACCGTAGGCTGAGCTCATCTTGCGCGTCTCAGTATTGGCGCAATTGGGGCAGACCAATTTGCTTTCTTTCTTGACCAAGCCCGCAAGACAACGAGTGCAGTAGGCCTTGATAACGCCCAGATCCTCGTCGCCCGTGGTAAGCCTCATCTGTCTCTCGTCGATGATCTTGGCCTTAAGAATATCGCGGAGCGAGAAGAGGTGACGCAGGTCTTTGACATAGGAGTTTCTCACATTGGATATGTGAATGGTCGCCTCCTCATCTGAGATGGGTCTGTCCTCATGCCCCTTCTTGAAGGCCAACGAGACTATGACCAGACTGTCCTTGAGATCAATTACCTCCCCCACCACGATATCACCCTGAAAGAGCTTTACAGGAGCATTGGTCTTGGGTATGACACTCGCGGATCTGGCTCTCGAATCGATCTTGACCAGGCCAGCCGTAGATGCAAAAATCGTTCCTGCCCGAGCGTAGGTGCAGTCTCCGGGAACAAACTCCTCGGTCGATCCCACCACATCTCCAGGAAGTACAAAGCTACCGTCCATCATAATTCCTCTATGATTCCTCTATATAAATCCAGTATCATCACTAGCACCTAGAATTGATAGTGCTACTAGTATCTAAAGTCTGGCATCCTAGCATGTTATTCTATATAGCTCAACCTCAATGACCTTGACATCTTGGCTATGAAACTCAAAGCATCTCTTCAAGGGAAAGGGAATGCGATAGATCTCCTGCACCGTGCAGGGTTTCATAAAGCTTCTCATGAATGCTTCGCTTCCCTGATTATGCAGAGAGTAGATGGTCTTGGCGATTTTTTGGGCAATGCAGAGAAAAGCGCGGTCTCCAGCACTCGCCTTCTGGGCTCCAAAGGGCGGATTCATGACCACGGTATCGATGCCCTTGAGGGCCAGCGTTCTCACATCGGCGCGGATGAAGTCCACATCCACGTTTAACTTTTCTGCATTTCTCCTGGCTATGGCCAAAGCATCGCCGTCGATCTCCACGCCAATGGCCCTCGCACCCAGTAGGGCCGCGCCTATGGCCAGCACGCCCGTCCCACAGCCCAGGTCACAGACGGTACCAAGCTCTCCGCGCATTCCCGCCAGAAAAAGCATCTCTGCGGCGACGCATGCGGGCGTGGCATACTGCTCCCTTTGAAAAGAGGGCCGACTAAAGCCCTCCAGCCGCTCCAGCATCATCTCAAGCTGCTTTCTCTTCATATTTGCCAGGCAGACATGATATTGCGGCCTATATCAAGTATAGTATTGCCTCTATTGCCAGCAGCATCACCAAGAGAGCCGTCATAACCTTGAGGAGGAATACGGCTTTCGAGCGGCTGAAGGGGCTTTCTTGAGACTCGATCTCAATTTCGGGATCTTGCGCGACTTCGCTGAATTCTTTGGCTTCCGAAAAAGGCCTTTCGTACGGCTCAGGCTTCCCGTCCTCTGGTTTTAGGGGCATTTCCATTTTTGCATTGAATTGCTGCCTAATGGCCGGCAAGAGAAGCTGGCCGTAACTCTTGCAGGCCAAGTCGGCTTTGATTGGGACCAGCCAGCCATCCGCCAAGATCAGATCTTTTGCCACATACCCCTCCTTTGAGATCTCCAGGACCGGCAGGTCCGTCTTTGCTATGGGTTCCGACTCTGGCTCATGCAGATCATTTATCTTGATATTAACCACAAATTCACCCTTTTCGGTCACGGGCAAGAGATAAAGAGACTCATCCCCGGTTAATATGCTATTACTATCATCGATTTTGTTTAGCGAATTGCTCACCATGGCCCCGGCAATAAGTTGCAGGGCCGCTTGGCATTGACGGCTCCCGTTTGCTGCCGGCCCCTCCAGGATTTCTGCGGCCTGTGCGATCCTATTTGCGCTGCTTTCTTTCCCATCTAAATTCTTTTCTGCATGGCGCAAAGCCACGGCTGCTGCCTGCAGCTTCTCGGTCGCATCTCTTCCAAATTTTTGCACATCTATGATATTTTTCAGGGCCAGGCAAAGAAAGCCGCCTGCCTCCCCCTCCTCCTCTGATGACCAACCCTGGGCCCCTCCCATGAGATACTCCGAGGCATTGTTCAGGGCGCGGGTCAGCATCAAGGGATCGTTTGCTAAAAGCCCAATGCTGTGGACTTCCTTCATGCCGGCGATGATTCTTTGCAGGCCCAGGATCCCGGCTTTATTGCCATCATTGGCATTTAGAGCTGCATTGTCCAGGAAGGTCTGGGCCCTCCCCACCAGTATCAGCGCCTCCTCGCCCTGAACATCCCCGCAGAGCCTTACCAGATAGGACCGGCACTTTGCCATTGCCTCGGCTACCTTGATCTCGGCCTGGCCTTCCTCAAGGGTAGATGCCAGCTCATGATAACGGTTAGAAGCCAGGACGAATAGCTGGGAGGCCTCCTGTCTTTGCTGTCGGCTGGATGATCGGCCCGGTTCTTCTTGCAGGCAATTTTTTGCCAGGGAGCTGTAAGTCTTCGCCAGGCAATAGAGGGCATTCTGATAACTGGGCTTTATTTGGCGGGAAATGAGCAGAACGGCCCTCTCCAGAGGTTCGCGAGCCGCAGTTGCCTGCCCCATCTGCAGGTAGATGCGTCCCAGGTTGGATAGAACAATTCCCTGGCTCTGACTTTCGCCTTGCTCTTCGAACAAAGAGAGGCTGGAATTGAAGTAGCACAGTGCGTTATCCCAGTCCATTCTCTGGCCGGCAATTCTTCCCAGCCGGTCCAGCACCCAGGCAGCGCTCCTTTTATCACCCAGTCTCTGAAAGTCGGTCAGGCTTCTCTCGAAGTATCGGGCAGCAAGCTCCTTCTCTCCCATATCAGCATAGATCCGGCCGAGGCTTCCCGTCATCTGAGCGATGCCGAGTTCGTCACCCTTCTCCTCGAAGGTCTTCAGGCTGCGGTAACAGTGCTCTATGGCTTTGTCCCATTCCCCGCTCTTCCGGTAGGCTGAGCCCAAATTCCCCAATACATGGGCAAGGCCGATATGATCCCCTTCCTTGGCAAAGCAGTCGGCGGCCTTCTGATAGTAGAAAGCAGCTTTCGCCAGATCTCCCTGATGGACAAAGGCTTGACCCAGGTTATTCTGTAGCACCGGTCGTAGAATCGGATCGCGGCAGAGAGACAGGGCCCTGTTGTATGTATTTATGGCGAGACTTGGCAGATCCAACCTGCGGCAGATATCGCCGAGGCGCTTGATCTCATAAACATCTTGGAGCTTAAGAGAAAGTTCGCGGCAAACATCCTCGTCGATTCTGCCCTTTCGGGAGCTATCCAGCAATTTGCTTAGTAGTTCAGGACAACTCCCTTCGATGGCCTTAATATCGATTTTTTGTAGACCATCACCTCCTTTAGAAAAAGACGCATAAATTTCCTGAAGAACAACTAATTGGTTCATAGATTATAAGATAACTTATATCTTTATATAGTTTTTGAATCTATCGAATTTTGCGAGTTCTATTCAGGATTTATAAATCTCCTCTTGAAGAAGCCTTTTATATCTTGGCCGTGAGTGTTTTTGGGAGATTCCCGATGGAGTTCACTGCACAGGAAAAATATGAATTTAAGCGTCTTCTCGATGGCCTGAGAAGCAAGACGGGTCGAGGTACGGAGCTAATTTCCCTCTATATTCCCCCCGATAAGCAGATCTATGATGTCACAAGCCAGCTACGTGAAGAGTACGGGCAGGCAGCCAACATAAAATCTCGTGTCACCAGACTTTCCGTGCAGGGCTCCCTTGAGTCGGCCATGTCCCGACTCAAGCTCATCCCCAAGCCTCCTGCCAACGGAGTAGTCATATTCATCGGCAGCGTGGATGCCGGAGCCAATCGAACTGAGATGTATAGCGTAGCTTTAGAGCCGCCCGACCCCCTGGTAACCTACCGATACCACTGCGATTCTTCATTTCTCCTGGGGCCACTAGAGGAGATGCTGGCCGACAAAAAGACCTTCGGGCTTATCGTACTGGACCGACGCGAGGCGGCCATTGGCATTTTAAAGGGCAAATACACAGAACCTATAAAGCACCTCACCTCTACCGTGCCGGGCAAGCAGAGAAAAGGTGGCCAGTCCAGCCACAGGTTCCAGCAACTGCGTCTCATCGCCATCCACGAATTTTACAAACGAATAGGAGATTCGGCCAACGAAGCATTCCTGGCAATCGACGCCAAGGATCTGCAGGGCATCTTGGTAGGCGGGCCTTCTCCTACCAAAGAAGAGTTTGTGGAGGGGGGCTTTTTGCATCACGAGCTGCAGAAAAAGGTTCTGGGCGCCCTGGATGTCTCTTATACCGACGAATCAGGATTGTACGAGCTGGTGGATGCCGCCCAAGATCAACTCTCCGATTTAGAGGTGACGCAAGACAAAATACTCATGCGCCGCTTCATGAAGGAACTGGTTTCCGACAAAGGTCTGGCGGCTTACGGCGATAATGAGGTTCGCCATAACCTGGAGCTTGGGGCAGTGGAGATACTTCTTCTCTCTGAGGATCTGAGAAAGACGCGAGCTAAGATAGAATGCACCAGCAGAAGCTGCGACTTTTCCGACAATCAAACTCGCTCGAAGGCATCTGAGCCACTGGGCAGCTGCTTGAAGTGCGGTGGTACTCTAACCATCACCGGAGAAGAGGATATAGTCTCCGAACTATCCAAGCTGGCGGATCAGAGTAAAGCAGAGGTCAAAATCATCTCCACGGAGTTTGAAGAGGGTGAGCAGCTTTACAAGGCCTTTGGCGGGATTGCTGCCGTACTCAGATACAAAACCAGCCACATCTAGGGGCGATGAGAACGATCGAGGTTACAATTTGCTCATTCGTCAGGCCCACGGAACGCGTGGAGAAAGTCGTATCGGCCATTGAGAACATCTTTCCCGGTCTGATAATGGACATTCGCGCCGACAGGATTGAGGCCTACAACGGCCCGGATAGCCTTAAGACATTGCATGAGCTTTTGAGAAGGCAAGAGATTTTGGACACGGCCCGAAAGGTAATGCTGCGCACACTGGTGGGCAATACCACTGCCTTCCAGCTTAGCAAGCAAGCCGCTTTGATGGGATTTGTGAGCTTTCCTCCGGAAGAAGAGGCCCTGGGATCACTGCATGTGCAGATCACGGGAGGCGAGCGCGTTATCAATTGGCTGGCCCCCGAGACCGTGAACGGCGTACCGGTCCGAGAGATTGATCTATGTGAGTTAGGAGAGGCTGTGCAGGACGGAGCGGATGTTTAGCTTCTCCTCCAGCAAGCTGGTGGACAGGCCCTTTGACTGGGCCTATCAACTGAAAGATCTGGGCTACAGCGGCTGGGAGATCGTAAACGAGGGAAAGCAGAAGCTGACAGAAGAGAACCTGGCAGAGGCAAAACAGATCGTCGAGACCACTGACCTTATTATTACCATTCACCTGCCCTACTCCGACCTGAATTTGGCCTCCGTCAACCAGCCCATCTGGGAGGAGACGGTGCGGCAGATGAAAAGCTGCCTGGACCTTGCCAGCGACTTTGCCCGCCTGGCCGTGCTTCATCCCGGCCATTTCTCTCCACTGGGAATGCATATGCCTGATGCCGCCTGGTCGCAGAGCATCCTGGGCATCCAACAGATATGCGATCACGCCCAAAATCTGGATATGAGAATTGCCGTGGAGAACATGGTCAACATGCCTGCCATTTTAGGCCGCCGGCCGGAAGAGGTTATGGGGATAATAGAGACTGTGGACCGGGAGAATGTGGGCTTTGTTTTTGATGTGGGCCATGCCAATACCAATGGAAATGTAGAGAGCTTCTTAAGGCTTAAGGACAAAATCATTCATATTCATGTGCACGACAATCACGGCGAGAGAGACGAGCACCTGCCGGTGGGAAATGGCACCGTCCCCTGGAAAAAGGTAGCTTTAGCCTTAAAAGATTATAGTGGCCGCATTGTCACAGAGTCCCGCTCTTTAGAGGAGGGGCAAAGGTCCGTAAATCGCTTGAAGAAGATGATGAATTATGTCGATCTTTGAGAACCTGTCTAAAAGCATGTTGGCCGGCTTTGACTGCAAAGACCGTGCCCGAGAAGAGGCCTATCGCCTCTCCCGCGAGGTTATTCGCCTCTGCTCGTCCTCCATTCGGTCCGTGCATAGAAACGACCTGGCCTCTGCAGAGAGGCTCATGGGCGAGGCGGCCCTTGGCCTGGAGAGAATTCGGGAGGTCCTGAAGGATCACCAGGATGTACGCTACGCCGGATTTGTGGATGGAGCGGAGCAGGAGTATGCGGAAGCCAGGTGTGTCTATTCCATCACCACCCGGCATGAGATCCTGACTGTCGATGAGGTGGGAGTCGAGCCCGTTAATTATCTGGCGGGCCTGGGCGACGTTACTGGGGAATTGCGCCGTCATATTCTGGACCTCATTCGTGGCGGGCGGGCGGAGGATGGCGAATACTTCCTGGGCATCATCGAGGAGATTTATTACCTGCTCATGCTCTTCGACTATCCTGATGCCATCACCCGCGGCCTGCGCCGCAAGAGCGACCTGGCCCGGAGCATGCTGGAGAGGACGCGCGGAGACCTCACCAATGCTCTGGAGCTGGCCAAGATGCAGGAATCGCTCTGCAGTTTCCGTGAGCTGCACCAAACATAGAGGGTAATAGAATAATAGAGTCGTCTTTGTTCCCTTGTGTCTTTGTGGTGAGGGTGGTAGTAAGCTCTAATCTCACACTTCTACCTAAAAAACCAAACCACAAAGGCACAAAGCCACAAAGGACGCACAAAGAAAAGACCAATTTCCTGGAGTCTGAAAGCATGAAGTTTGATCCCAGCCTGATTAAAGAGGCTGCCAAAGAGGATTTCGATAAGGCCTGGCAGCAGGGGAAGGAGTATCTCGGCAAACCTTCTCTAAACGAGAAATATCCCAGAAATAGCTATTCTTTCGGGACAGTTCACCCTATATTCGACACCATCCAGAAGCTTCGGGAGGCCTACATCCGCCTGGGCTTCTCGGAGGCCATGAACCCGGTGATGGTCGAGGCATCGGACGTTTACCGCCAGTTCGGCTCGGAGGCGCTGGCCGTGCTGGATCGCTGCTTTTACCTGGCGGGGTTGCCCCGACCGGATATCGGCATGTCCGATGAGAGGATCTCTCAGGTAAATGCCCTTCTGGGCCGGGAGCTTTCCGGGGAAGAGGCAGAGGCCTTGCGCCAGATTCTGCACGGCTACAAGAAGGGCAAAGTGGAGGGCGACGACCTGGTGCAGGAGATTGCCAAGGCCCTGGGCGCTCATGATGCCCTCATCTCAGTCGTCCTGGAGGAGGTCTTTCCTGAGTTTAGGGAGCTGAAGGCCGAGGCCACGACGCGCACGCTGCGCAGTCACATGACTTCAGGGTGGTTTTTGTCGCTCTCCAATCTTCATCACCGCACAAAGCTGCCACTCAAGCTTTTCTCTGTGGACCGCTGCTTCCGGCGCGAGCAGGCGGAGGATGCGGCGCGGCTGATGAGCTACTACTCGGCGAGCTGTGTGATCATGGATGAAGACGTGAGCGTGGAGGACGGAAAAGCCATTGCTGACGGCCTGCTCAGCCAGTTTGGCTTTGAGAAGTTTCAGTTCCGGCCGGACGACAAGCGAAGCAAGTACTACATTCCCGGAACGCAGATCGAGGTCTTTGCCTACCACCCCGGTTTGGTCGGCTCGGCCACCAAATACAAGTCGGGCTGGGTGGAGGTGGCCACCTTCGGCATCTACTCGCCCACCGCCCTCTCCCAGTACGACATTCCCTATCCGGTCATGAACCTGGGGCTGGGTGTGGAGAGGCTCGCCATGATACTGCATAACTCCCAGGATATGCGGGCCCTCTCTTATCCGCAGTTTCAGAGCAACTGGCAGCTTTCCGCCCGCGAGATGGCGCAGATGATTCTCGTGGATAAGCTGCCCACAACGCCTGCCGGCCAGGCCATCGCTGATGCAGTGGTGGCCGTCTCTACCGAGCACGGGGAGACGACCTCGCCCTGCCAGTTTATGGCCTGGGAGGGGGAGCTCTTCGGACGAAAGGTCAAGGTCTCCGTGGTCGAACCGGAGGAGAACACCAAGCTGTGCGGCCCGGCTGCCCAAAATGAGATCGTGGTGCATAAGCAGAACATCATGGGCATTCCCCGCACCTCCCGCTGGGATGAGGCCTTCAACGAAGGCGTGACCACGGGCATCAAGTACATCGATGCCTTTGCCGCGCTGGCCGCCTACGAGATCGAGGTGGCCAGCATGGCCGGCAAGGAGTCGGAGACGCGGGCCCGCATCGTGAGAAGCCCCGGCGATATCAACATCAAGATCCATCCGGCCCTGGAGAGGTACATCACCAGCTACAAGCACAAGATGGACCTACGAGGACCAGTGTTCACCACGGTGAAGAGCGAGATCCTAGGCTAAAGAGAATCCAATGTGCTTAACCTTACGGGTTTACGAATCCCACCACAGAGCGCACAGAGTTCACAGAGGACGCACAGAGAACGCGATTAACTGGGACAATTTAGAGGCTTCATGAAAGACGTTTCTGCCAATGCGGATGCCAAAAGGCTTGCCGGTGAGGCGGCTGCAGAGCTGGTGAAGAGCGGCATGGTGGTGGGCCTGGGCACGGGCTCAACCGTGGCCTGGACCATCAAGCGGCTGGGTGAGAAGATCAAGGAGGAGGGCTTGGACTTCTGGGGGATTCCCACCTCCTTTCAGGCCGAGAATCTGGCCATCGCCTCCGGGATAAAACTGACCACACTCAATTCGCACCCTGTGCTGGATCTGGCCATCGACGGAGCCGATCAGGTGGACCACAACCTGTACGTCATCAAGGGCGGGGGAGCGGCGCACACGCGAGAGAAGGTTGTGGCAGGCTCAGCGCGGCGGTTCGTAATAGTAGCCGATGAGAGCAAGTATGTGCCAAAGCTCACCTGGCCGGTGCCGGTGGAGGTTCTGCCATTTGCCTTCCGGCTGGTGGAGCGGCGGCTGACGGAACTGGGCGGAAAGCCGGTGCTGCGGCTAGGCAAGATGAAAGACGGGCCGGTGATCACGGACAACGGCAACTTCGTGATGGATGCGGACTTCGGCACAATCGAGGATCCGAAGGGCCTGGCTGCGAAGATCAGCCCCATTCCGGGAGTGGTGGAGCACGGCATTTTCGACAACCTGGACGAGCTGTACCTGGCGAGAGCGGGTGGGGTGGAGATCATAAGGAGAAGGCGAGGGTGAGGCATTTTATCTCATCCTTGCGGAAAATTAAAATAAGGAGCGAGCGAATTTAGGAAATAATGGCTGCTCAACCATTAACGATAGAATTCTTGGAAAGGCAACCGTTGCGTGAATTCAAGGTGGGCGTCAGGAAGTTCGCTCCTCTCAGAATCACCTAACCTTGAAGTGGATTATGACGAGGGCTTGTGGTCTGTCAGTCTGTCTCTTCTCGATGCAGTAGGATGCTCTCAGGATTTTCTAGAGGCTCGGCAGAGGCTATTTGAATATATCAACTTCCTTTGGAATGAGTACGTCCTTTGTCCTGAGCAAGATCTGGGCGAGACGGGCAAGATGCAGAGAGATCTTCTTTTGGAATTGTTTTCGAGTTCGTTGATCTTGTGAAGTGTCCTTTGAGCACGGAGGAATTCTTGGCGGCTAAAAAGGAGAGGCTGGACGATGGTCTGAGGATACTGAGACGAGGTTGAAATCAAGCATTTAGAGAGGCACAGCCTCGGCGAGCACTCAGTCAGGATTAACCAATGAAGTGCTCTTTCGCTGACCACATCCTACCTTTCATTCCAAAGGTCCTCAAGATCCTTCGCAAGAGGGCTGTGGACAAAGGGATATTAGACAACCAGAATGAGCTGTATCTGTTCAAGCCTATTTCGCATGCTACTTAGCGTCATTCAATAATTCATCATAAAATTTATCTTCATACTTGCAGAGTACTGAATCAGAATAACAAGCGCCCGTTTCAGATTGCATCTTTTTTATAATCTCATCAAATTCATCTAATTCTAATTTTGCAAAATCAATAAGAAACGACCAGAGACTGGCGCCTTTGGCGATATAGGGTTGAATTTCCTCTAGGTACCAGACCCATATAATTTTGCACTCCTTTTCATCTTTTTGCTCAATATTCATCCATCTTCTTAATGGTCCTCTATTTAAGGCAACTAACGGTTCAAATGTAATTATAACTTTTTGAATCGGTAAATTCTTATCAGTAATATCATATGCTTGCATTATCTTAGGGATGTATTGCTCAAAACTTTTCAATTGATTGATACCTTTGTTTAATTGACGTATGCAGCCCTTCGCACTCTCGGATGCATTTAAACCACGTTCATAAATTTCTTGAGAATATTTCGTGGCCTTGCATTCTAGCAAGATAACTCCTTCCTCACAAAAGATAACCCAATCAGGAATTTTAACATGTTGACCCTTCTTAGTGAGTAGAAGATTTTGGAGAGTCTTTTCAGGTATAACTCTTCCAGGCAGATGGTACCATTGCAATAAGTCCTCTACATAATGCTCAAAGAGAATTCCAAATGAATCTGAAAAGGCATTTTTCCCAAATTCGTTGAAGAGTTGATAATATAAGCCCGTAGTGAATCGATACGTCATTAGGCGAGGAACAGGTGCAATAAATTCATCATATTTAGCCTCTTTTCTATCATCGCTGTAATGCAAGCGAATTAATGGATAATTAAATAGTGGATTAAACTCATATGTCTTGAAATGATCCGCGAGATCATCGTCATTAGCACATATTTTTCTAAATGCTAACGGATTGATAGAAATAAGCCTCAGAAAGGTCATGACAGTTTTATCCTCAGGCATGGGCATCTTCTGTCGGCGTAACAACTCAAAATACTCGCGGTTCATATATCCAGATTGTTGAGATCCGCAGTTTACAATAAAGCCTAGCTTAATAAAATCGAATATAGATAAGCCAAATTTTTCTTCAAATTTATAAGCTACGATATCTCTAATGAGATCTGGTGTATTGCCCTTTGCGATGAGTTCTCCATAAATATACAATGTTCTACCCCACATGTTATGGATTGGCATATTCCATCTAACTTGGCTTCCAATCTTTCTAAGAAAGAAAGACGCAAATTCATCATTATTATGTTGCGATTTCCCTTCAAATTCAGGATCGTATAAGGAACAACTCAATATCATATTTAAAAAATACAAAAATTCTTCATCAAATATTGGACACCACCCTGACGCGATATCCGATTTTAATATGACATATTTTGACATTATCCCAGCTATGGCGGTAAATGGAAACTGCTCATTTGCCTCATCATGCTCTAAAAGCATATCATGTATTTTTATCAAGAAAGATCGTAGATTGTAGTATGTAAGCCCTCTATTTATCCTTGTATCTAATTTTAAAAAATCTTGAATAGAATTTATGCTATTTTCAGGGCTTGGCTTATAGGATATTACACGCAAATCCCCCAAATCGATTATGCTTTCTTCCTCCATATATTTCTCCTAATAATTCAAACTTGCATAGCTAATGCATCTGCATTTAACTTTATATTTATATGCATTTGCTGATCATCCTAGCGGTAATAACGATCTGACCAACCTTGCCTGATGAAAAGATCTTTCAACCGTATTGCACTCCCTAATGATGAACGGAATCTACTGCAACGCCGCCCAACCGGAGCCAGCCCGCTTGCTCCCCCGCCCGCCCGGCCCCCGGGCACGCGACCCCAGGCCCGCACGCGCGCGC
>JANYKI010000102.1 GCA_025361645.1 Methanothrix sp. | reverse complement strand
TATAGCTGCCTAAAACATCGCTCGCCCAGTGTGCCCCAAGAAATATACGTGAAGGTCCGATCAGAACGATCAACGCACCGCAAATAGCGATAATGATGACTCGTGCCCGTCCCCTAAAATTTTTCCATGCAAGATAGGCGAATAACCCAAAAAATACGACAAAAAATAGTACATGCCCGCTAGGATAACTGTATTCGTTGATAGTCTGCAATATACCAGTAGCATTTTGATTAAGAGGGAATGGACGTGTTCTATGGATAAGCTCCTTGAGTACAAAAGCCAGCAGCACGCTACTGGTTGTCGCCAGCATAAAGACCGCCTCTAACCATTGGCGCCTCAATGCAAAGGTCAGCATGGCCAAGGCAGTCAGCATCAATGCAATCGCAACTTCGCCAAGAGCACTAACCGCACTCATCAGCCAGTCGAAGAGTGGGCTGGCTTGTTCTTGCAACTCCTCGTAAGACTTCGCGTCGAAGGGCAAGACAGGGGACCAAGCTACCGCATACGAGAGCAGGAGCGCCAGCAAGAGTAGGAGCACAAATATGAGTGCCAGATCTCTATTACCGTATTTCCTTTCTAAGATTGCACTTATCATTTTTTTGGCGAATCCATTCCAGAGACGAGCGATGAAGTCGAATGAGGTCAAGGCACTCTCCAGGGCCATTTATCTCCATGACCACAGTTTTCAATTAGAAACACAATCTCGTCCAATCTGCCGGGGGCCTCGGGATCTCCCAATACTCCGCTCGATTTTGGGCATATTTCGGATTCTATTTTTGCATTTAGAGAACTGGGTTCGAAGAGACCGTCTTCGATCTTTGTTACATATCTTTTTCCTAATGACAAGAGATCTTCTTTTTCTAGCATAGGATTTTTTAGGGTCCCCCTTGCATCCTCCAAATAATCCTCCTCATAATCCTGTTCTCGTGCGACACCAGTCCAATAGCTTGGGTCCTTCCTGGCCTCGGCAGGGTCGGCGGGTAGCCTGGGTGGCCTTATATCCACTGCAGCCTTGTTTTTGCCATCGATACTAATAGGCTTTATCTGTCTATCGGCATTCCACCATGGGTCATGTATTAAGTAAGAATTCTGTGATTTAGCTGCGTTCTCAAAGGCATCGAAGAATTGCCTTCCCCATCCGCCATTTGGATCGTTGAAATTGATCTGGCTTGGCCAGGCAATATCCGGAAATAGGACACGCCAAAGTCTGCGATAATGCTTTAAGACCAAGACTTCATCTAAAACAGCACAGTCCAGTTCAGTATCGCAGGTGAAGGATCTGCGATTCAAGTTCGCTGAACCACATACCAATAGACTGCGATCATACATCTGAACTTTCGCATGACAGTAAATGCCGCCTGATATTCGGGAAGGATGCCAGAGATTATATACGCCTATGCGCTCGAATTCACCGGAACCGAGCTTTAGGCCGTCAGTTAAATCGTTGAGGGCCAGCTTCCTTGCATGGTGCACTTCATGGGGATGATTGTCAGCATATGGTGGAAGCACAATAATGACGCAAAGCTTCTTTTTCTTATCCTCCTTAATCAGGCGGTTAAGCAGTCTGGCGAGGGGCCTGCTAAAGAAGTATTGATCAAAGATCCAGATCAATTCGTCCGCTGCCTGACATGCATTGGCGATTCCCGCCATGATTGTAAACTCCCCCCTCATGAACGGAGGCCTCTTGCGCTCTGTACGCAGGGGAATGGTACGCCACATCTGTACCAGAGATGAGCCCCCTGGTACAGGATCTACTTCCTTTGGCTCATTCAATCTCGTTATGTCATCATCCGTAATGGCCGTTTTTGAGCTGAAGATAATCTGATTATTGCTGTTAAAGTGCAATCTACCCCAGAATCCAGAGTCATGTACTTTTCCAGAGTCTTGCCATCTTTCACAGAACTGCTCCTCTAGTGTCTTTATGATTGGTCCCTGAAGCCGTAGGTGCTGATCATGCCAGATTTGATTGTCGTCACCATAGACTTCTTTCGGCAGATCAGGCTCCGGGTGCAAAGGCACGGATACTTCTTTTAATGCATCATAAATTGTATCCAGGCTTTTCGGCCAGCGATGAGTCTTGTCTTCGCCATCGAAGACATGAGGGACGTTTTTCCCTGATTGCCAGTCCCCACCCAAGAATTGAGGCGGATTAGATTGCATAAGAACGAGCAGATCGTCCAGCGTGGCATTCGGATCATATGCATAGGGATGTGTGCCGTCTGGTGTGTCTCTTCTGGTGAAGGCCAGATCCACTCCACCGCAATAAGCTACGTTTACATCACCCACGCGGATCACCATCATCTTTTGGTGATGGGTAGAGGTTAAGGGAGAAGCCACCCTCATGTCCAGAGCTACTACACCTCGATCTATTGCACTGGGATCATTCTTGCAGAGCCTCTCGCATTCCTTGCTCACAACTTCGGCTATGTAAAAGTGATCGCTAATGTGTGAACCTAGCCCTGCAATTATGGACGCCCTTATCGGTAACCACAATAGTATCCTAACATTGATCCCGGCCTGCATTAGACGCAGGATAAATCCCAGCATGGTCTGATCCTTTATTGAAGAATCGCTCTCGTTCCAGGGGCGATTTTGGATAATCCAAGGATTATCATCGGACAGGTCTCTCAAGGTATTTAGTCGAAAATCGACGACATATACATACCCTTTCTTGCCTTGTTTGGCTTCAAAGATCGCTGCTTCCAGGGATTCTCTCATCGCGGACAATGCCTCATACCCGCCAATCAGAGGGATGATCTTGCAGTTTTCATCCCAAGGCATGCAATTACCCTGCCTTTTGGCCATGTATGTATCATCTCCCCAGGGACGCCCCTCTCCGTTTGGCGAAAACTTCAAGAACCACTTGTTTGGATCAGCGACCATTACTTACCACAGTCCTTTTTTTCTCTGATGCAATTAGATTTCGATCAACACGTTGTGCCTCTCAAAGAACTCTTTTAATGCTTCCGCTACAACTTCACTTTGGGCACGCATGCTGCTCTTTGTTTTTGCCGTATAAACCTTAAGCGTTTTGGCTATAGGTTCGGATAAGGTCAATGTAGTTTTGGGCATTAATCCCTGTCGAAAAGGACATTATGTATATATAGATTATGACTCATATCTATTTATGTACCAAAATATTTGTATTTAAGAATACAAGCAAATAAGAAAAGTTCTGGAAGCGCAGATGCGCTCATAACCAATATGTCGAATTTACTGGGCTATGGCGGCGTAGCCTATCAGACTATCTTTATCTCCACGAAATGCTCCCTTTGATCATCGACCAAGTGAACCGACCCGTCGCTCTGCACCAGGCCGTCAACTGTCACGCTTTGTGCTGCCCCCGCCCGCATAACCGTGATGTGGTAGAATGTCTCAAGGTAGCGGTAATGCAAGCGATACGACTTCCAATCATCAGGAAGACAGGGGGTAAAACGTAGCTTGTCAACGTCCAGCCTCAGTCCAAGCAGCGATTCTACTATGAGGCGATACATCCAGCCTGCAGCTCCGGTGTACCAGGTCCATCCACCGCGCCCGGTGTGCGGCGGGAGTGCATAGACATCTGCTGCAACGACGTATGGCTCCGCCATGTAGATCGCAACCTCCTCCGGGGTCGAGCCATGGTTTACAGGGTTGATAATAGACAATAGCTCCCAGGCCCGGTTGCTGTCGCCCATGGCAGCAAAAGCCATAATCACCCAAATAGCCGCATGGGTATACTGCCCGCCATTCTCTCTCACTCCCGGAACGTAGCCTTTGATATAGCCGGGATCGGAGTCGGACTTATCGAAGGGCGGCCCCAGGAGCTGTATCATCGAGGCATCTCTATTGACCAGAAGGCGATCCACTTCCTCCATAGCCTTCTTCGATCTCTCTGGATCTCCGCCGCCGGATAGAACAGACCAGCTCTGGGAGATAGAATCGATCTGGCACTCCGCATTGGCAGCGGACCCAAGGGTCTCTCCGTTATCGAAATAGGCGCGCAGGTACCAATGGCCATCCCATCCGAACTCTTTGATCTTCTGGCGCAGATTGGAGGACTCGCTGCTGCATTGATTTGCAAAAGCTGCATCGCCACATAGAAGGGCAATCTCAGAGAACTTATTAAGCACATGGTACTGGAAGAAGGCCAGCCAGACACTCTCGCCTCTGCCCTGATAGCCCACGCGGTTCATGCTGTCGTTCCAGTCTCCAGAACCCATGAGGGGCAGGCCGTGCCGGCCAAATGAAAGACCTTTCCTGATGGCCCTGACACAGTGCTCGTAAAGGGTGCCGGACTCCTCTGACCTCATGGGAAGGTCATAATAAGCCTCTTCATCAGGTTTCACAGGCCTGCCCTCAATAAATTTGATACGCTCGTCAAGCACGCCGGTGTCTCCGGTAGCTGTGACGTATCGGTAAGCCGCCAGCGGCAGCCAGAGGTAATCGTCGGAGCTGTGAGTGCGCGCGCCGCGTCCGGAGGGAGGATGCCACCAGTGCAAAACGTCTCCCTCCAGGAACTGGTGGGCTGCACATCGCAGGAGATGTTCCCGAACTAACTGCGGCTCTGCGTATATCAGCGCCATAACATCTTGCAGCTGATCACGGAAGCCGAATGCTCCGCTTGACTGATAGTATCCGCTGCGCGCCCAGATACGGCAGGCTAACGTCTGGTAGAGAAGCCAACCGTTCGTAAGTACATTGATGGCCTTATCCGGTGTCTCCACGTGCACCGCGCCAAGGGTGCGGTTCCAGTAGCTCCACACAGCCTCAAGAGCACTTCTTGCCGGACCAGATCCGCGAAAACGCAAAATTAAGCTGCGAGCGTCGTTCGTATCCCGTCCAATGCCAAATGTGAAGACGATCTCGCGCTCCTGCCCGTCTGCTAGATCGATCTCTACCTGCATGGCTGCACATGGGTCCATGGCCGCGCCGACTCTATTGGAGAGCCTTTCATGCGCCAGGGCAGCAGGACGAGCCATCTTGCCATTTCTGCCAAGGAACTCGGTCCTGTCCCCAGAGAAGCTGCCCACTTCCTCGTTCACATCCAGGAAGACTATCCTTCCAGGAAAATCCGTGTTGTACGCATTTCTGGCAAAGAGGGCCCCGGTCCTGGGATCGATCTCTGTGGTAATGTGCATCCCCGTCTTAGAATGCGTCTCTCCCAGAACCAGCTCGATGTAGCTGGTCACAGATAGCCTGCGGGGCACGCCGGACTCATTGCGGACCAAGAGCCTGCAAAACTTCACGGGAGCGTCTATCGCCACGTATACCCACAGCTCGGACAAAATCCCACTCTCTTTATGCTCGAAAACGCTGTAGCCGAACCCGTGCCTGCAGGTGTAAGGCGTCTTGCCACGGGCAGGCAATGCCGTGGGCGACCAGAACGCTCCGCTCTCCTCATCTCGAATGTACAGAGCCTCGCCGCAGGTATCGCTCACCGGATCGTTATACCATGGTGTGAGGCGGAACTGCTGGGAGTTCTCGCCCCACGTGTATGCTCCGCCGCTCTCCGAGATCACAGTCCCGAAATTGGGGTTTGATATCACATTCGACCACGGAGCTGGGGTTGCTTGTCCAGGAGCAATCCGTATTATGTACTCGCGCCCGTCCTTTGTGAACCCGCCAAGACCATTGAAGAAGATCAGATCCCGGCCGTTAGACATAGCCGCCTCGTAGTTCTCGACCTGGACAGCCTTTTTTTGCTTTAACAGAGGAACGGCTCCTAAGAGTCCACTCTTGCGTTCGAGCTGATCCTCAAAAGTTCCCTGGTCATCTGTGAAGATGGCCTTGGCTACAGCCTGTACCAGGATCCTGGCCTCATCAGAGATCTGATCTGTGTGCAAAACAAAGACGCCGCCCGGCCGGTCCAGAGTGCAGGCTTCAGTGCAAGAGGAAATCAGGCCCAATATTTCGTCCTGGAGATTCTGTCTGTATCCTGAGCTGTCTTCGTTCCAGATCACCAGATCTACTGCCAGACCCATCATGCGCCAGTAAGCATGGGCCCTCAAGAGCTGGTGCGCCAGCTCGATGTAAGATCGATCCCCTATCCTGAGCAGTACAATCGGATAGTCGCCCGAGATGCGGTAAGCCCACAGGCCTGACTGGCCACTGTGGTTGCTCAAAAGAACGCTCGTGCTGGCGCGCCAGGTTTGGCTGGGGTAGAGTATGGCGCTGACAAGGCGCTCATAGAGCTGGATATCGGCCTCGGCGATGTTGAGCTGCTGCATGATCATCTGGTTGTGAGTCCAGGCCAGGTCGTAGATACGATCTGCCATGCGCACGTCGTGGTATTTATCGATCAGCTCCAAGGCGGCAGCCCGCGTCTCTGCAATGCCTGTGATGAAGTTCACCCGTGAAGTCTCTCCAGGATTGATCGTGACAACGCACCTGATGGCAACGATGGGATCTAAGACAGATCCTTCGCGATCTGAGAGCTTTGATAACCCCGTCAAAGCCACAGGATCTGCGGCAGTTCTTCCCCGGCCTATGAACCTCAAGCGGTCTGTTTCATAGGAAACTTCGTCAACCTCAATGTTCTCCGCTGCGATCAGGTGCAGCATCCAGGGAGTTCTCTCGTCCTTCGACCTTGGCCGGCGAGTGCAGAGGATCGCAGATCTCTTGCGGATGATCTCCGTCTCTACGAAGAGATTGCTAAAAGAGGGATGTGTCGCATCGGCTGCAGGGGTCGTCAAGACGACCTCTGCATAGCTGGTCAGCTCTATCCTTCGCTTTCTCAATGATCGGTTGGTGACGCTGATGCTGCGCAGTTCCAAATCGTCCTCAGGGGAGACGACCACTTCGGCATAGGTATCAATATCCGAAACCCTTGACCAGAACTCTGCCATCGATCCCCGGAAGATCGCCTGATAAGTCTCAGAGTCTCTGAGCACAGGTTGATATCCTGCAGACCAGACCTCGCCGCTGTCCAGGTCACGGATATAGAAGAACATGCCATCATTGTCGCGGGTGGGGTCACCATGCCAGCGAGTAACAGCGATCTCCTTCCACTTGCTGTAGCCCCCGCCTGAACTGGAGACCATTACGCTGTATTTGCCATTAGAGAGCAGGTGCACCTCAGGTCGGAGAGTGTTCGGATCATCGATGACCCGCAGGGACTCTCGCCTGTCCAGCATGCCGGCCCTCCAGATTGATGCCGAAACCTCAGAAGCATGGGGATAGAAGGGCGAGGCCTTCGGAACCCTCTCTTGGAGAAGCAGATCCGCGGCCTGGAAGATGGGGTTGGCCATGAACCTTCTTTGCATGGGTCGGTCTAAAAGCACGTAAGCCAGAGATAGGAAGCTCATGCCCTGGTGGTGGGCCATGAAGGACAGAACAGTTGCACTGGTCTCGTCCCGAGAAAGACGCGATGAGGTAAAATCGATCGCCTCGTAGAAGCCATACAGCCCAAGATAGCCCTCGTCAGCCATTCGCTGCAGGTTGGTGCACGCCTCAGCCGGTTCCACCATCAGGGCCAGAGTCGAGGCGTAAGGCGCAATCACCAGGTCCTCAATCAGACCGCGCTTAAACCCCAGGCCGGGCGCTCCGAAGGCGCGGTACTGGTAAATCAGGTTGACATCTGTCATGTTGTAGCCGGACTCTGAGATGCCCCAGGGAACGCCGCGCTGTTCTCCGTATTCGATTTGTCGCCTAACGATCGCTCTATAGGTCTGGCTTAAGAGGGTGTTCTCATAGGTAGGCATGATCAGTTGCGGCATGAGATACTCGAACATGGTTCCACCCCAAGAGAGCAAAGCCAGCTCTCCGCCTGCGATGGTAAGCATGCGACCCAGGGCAAACCA
>JANYKI010000096.1 GCA_025361645.1 Methanothrix sp. | reverse complement strand
GACGAGTTGGCCGCAGCCAGGATGCGTTTTCAGCTGGCAGATTTCTTTTTCCTGGAAGGCCGGCACAAAGAGGCTGTAGACCATTATGAAAAGAGCCTGCCGGCATTAGAAGACGGCGACCCAATCCTTGCTGCCCGCGCTCAAAGTCGCATGGGGCAATGCTTCCTGGACTTGGGCGACTACGTCCTGGCAGAGGATCATTTAGAGCGGGCCAGAGAGATCATGCAATGTCAGGGCGACCTATGTGGCGTTGCTGATCTGCTCATAATGCTTGCCGGCAATTATCGCAGGCAGAATCGGCTTGATGAGGCTTTGCAATGCTCCCGGCAATGCCTGGAGATCAGAGAGCAGCAAAATGACCCCCATGCGATTGCCGATGCATATAGCTGCATGGGACTGATTCATGCCGACCGACGCGAATACCGCCTGGGAAAAGGTTGCTTTCAGAGGGCAGTAGATCTCCTTTTGCAGAACGGCAACGGCTTGCCTGCGGCTGAGGCGCTCTCCAATTTGGGAAGCTTATGCCATCTATTTGGGGAGCTGGATGATGCCTTAAACTGCTATCGTCGCTCTTTAGAGATCTTCCAGGAACTTCGCAATGAACTGGGTCAGTCCCAGACCGAGGCAAATTTAGGCCTGATCTACCAGAGCAAAGGGGAGTTCTCTCTTGCCGAGGATTATTTTCAAAAGAGCCTGGCGGCCAGAGATGAAGCCGATGTGGCCGGCGCCGCCGCCATCAAGCTCTCCCTGGGCCTGACAGCTCAGCGTAAGGGCGACTGGGATAATGCCCTGGATTATTTTCTGCAGGCTGCCAAGGATTTTGAAGATCTGGGTGATCTGCATGGTTTTTCTCTGGCGCAAAACAATCTGGGAAATCTTCACTCGGATCGGGGAGACATTCAGAAGGCTATTTTATGCTATAACTTGAGTCTGGATGCCAAGCGTGCTCAAAATGACCGGCACGGCATGGCCACAACTCTTGCCAATCTGGCGGCTGTAAATTTCCAGGATGGCGAGCTGGAAACGGCGGAGGAGATGTACCTGCAGAGTCTGGAGATCTTCCAAGAGATGGGTGACCAGAGGGGTGAGGGACAGTCGCTCCTCGGCCTGGCCGGGGTAAGGGTCGAGAAGGGGGAGCTAAAGGAAGCTTTGCAGCATTTTCAGGACTGCCTCATGCAGGGGATGGAACGGCAAGACTCCCTGGCCATGACAGCATCTTTGAATGGCCGGGTTATGGTATCTCTTCGGCTTGGTCTATGGCAAGAGGCAGAGACCTGCTATGTTCAGGTATTGGATGCCCTTCGCACCATGGGCGACATGGGGGCTGTGGCGGCAGTATTATGCTCATGGGGAAATCTGCAAGCGGATCTGGGTGAGTGGGATCATGCCCTTGAGAACTATCAAGAGAGCCTGGTCATCCAGGGACGGCTAGGAGACGAATATTCCATGGCCGTGGCCCAAAACAACCTGGCCAATATCTTTTACCGGCGCGGCGATTGGACAGAGGCTCTAGAGAACTACCGCCAGAGCCAAGAAGGCTTTGCAAAGGCTGGTGATGATAAAAGCCAGGCATCCGTCTTGAGCAATATGGCCAGCCTCTGCTACAAGAGAGGCAAATGGTCCCTGGCATTAGAATGCTACCAGGAGAGCCTGGATCTCTTCGAACGGCTGGAGGATATGGATGGTGCGGCGCAGGTGCTGGGCAATTTGGGCAACTTCTACCACCGCAGAGGCGAGCAGAGTTTAGCCAAAGAGCATTTCTTAAGGGGCCTGGAAATTTTAAAGCGTCTGGGAGACCGGCAGGGCGCCCTGGAGATGCAGGCCAATATCGACATGTTAAGGCCTGGCCGGGGCGACATTCCTGAAAATCTCGATGATTACCATAAGCAGCTTGGTGAGTTGAAAGCACAAGGAGACCTCTCCGGTCAGGCAGAGGTGCTCTGTGCACTGGCGGGCTCTTTTGCGGACCGCTGCCAGTGGGAGTCTGCCCTCTCCTGCTACCAAGAGAGCCTGCAGCTTTTTGCGGCCGTAGGGGAGATCTACAATCAGGCTCAGATTCGCTTCAATATGGCCCTGGTTTATAAGGACAAAGGCGATTTAGCTGGAGCCGTCACGCTTTTTGGCGAGGCCCTGGAGATCTTTCAGAGGCTTGACGCCGCTCCTTGCATCGCTCAGGCCAGGCAGAATCTGGGCATCATCCTTGGCCTGAGGGGCCAGGCGAAAGAGGCCGAAGATCAATTTAGCCAGGCCATCCGCATGCAAGAGGAGCTGGAAGCTCCGACTGATCTGTGCGAAGGATATCTGGCCAGGGCAAAGTTCCTGGTCCGGGAGGGGCGGCTGGTTGAGGCAGAATTCTATCTCAGCCGGGCAGAGATGCTCATATCTCGCACCGATTGTCTGATCCTTAATATCCTGCTCTACAATACAAAAGGGGAGCTTCATCAGCAGGAAGGGCGCCTCCCAGAGGCAATGAGCTGTTTTGAGAGGGCTTTATCCCAGGCAAGAATGCTCTCCAACCCCTACGAAGAGGCCAAAGCCATTGCCAATCTAGGAAGGCTGGCATTGCAGGTCAAGGACTATCCTGATGCCCTGGTCAAGCTGCAGCAGGCGCTGGCAGCCACGAGCCGCCTGGGGGCAATGCATGATTCCCTGGCCCTTTACCAAGATCTTCACCGTCTCTTCCTGGCTCAGGGGGATTATGCGCGAGCGGAGGAGATGGCAGCACTTCGAGAGCATGAGGCTGGCAGGCTCGGATATATGGAGCATGCTGGCTGCAAGGATGAGGGTGCACAGGACTGCGGCGGCATCCTGCAATTATCCTGCCATGAGGAAAAAGAAAATTCTGAAAAGCAGCCTGATCCTTCGCCCCATCATTTGCAGCACAGCACGATCGGCTAGTACTAGAGGTCGGACCAGACCATGGAGGGCAATAGACTCAGCTGCAGGTCGTTTTCCGCCAGGGCATGCCTGATCTGCGGCTCCTTGAGGAGCAGATCCAGCTCGCTAAGCCGCCCCATCACCTCACCGATGCCTGCGGCTTTATGCTCGCTCCTGTAGCGAACCGGGGCATAAAATATCTCGCCATTGGCAGGGGCCGCCTCCACGCCAAAGAAGTCGCGGCTGTAAAAGCCCTCGAACTTTAGGATGATGGGCTTGTAAACCTCCTTTAAGGCCGGGACATAAAATTCCTCCAGCATCATCTGCTGCATTCGGTTCTTGGTTTCAGCGATGCGTAGTCTGATGTATCCCTGGCCGTGGATGTAGCCTGCATAATGGATGTCGTATCTGATGCGCGAGCGCAGGTCGGTAAGCTGGCCCAAGGTAAACTCGCAGGTATCCTCAGTCTCGGTTGGATCTAAGTTGAGGAAGTACCTGATGAAAAGAGTGTATTGATTTTCAAAGGTGATGTGAATATAACTTTCGTCGTTCTCTCTACTCTTGACCGCGAAATCGCGTACATTCCAGCTAAAGAGCTTCTGAGCCTCTTCTTTGGTGAAGCTGTGCAACGCAAACTCGCGAACCTTCTCCAGGAGATCACCCATTGTTTCCATTCGAGGAGCATTCAGCTTTCGAATCGGATAAACATTATGCTGAATACGCCGTGTGGATGAAGCAATGGTTCTGTTGTCTCGATTTAGGATGCCTAAAACATTCGCGAAATCGTTATATAATGTTGTCCACAAGCACAAACCAGGAGAAAAATTTGCGGAGGAAATTCAATGATCAATAAATTAATCATGGCTACGATGGCCATATTGCTGACAATATCTTTATCAATGGCATTGGAGCCTCAGGGCACACAAGAACCGGGCATTGGAATGGCTAATACCGATATCAAGGAGGCAGCTTCGGGGACCGGCCAAAGCCAGATTGCAAATGACAGTCTCTTTTTAAAGGACTTCAACCAGGTCAATAATCCCTACAAAGAGACGCTCTTCGCCACAGGGCAGGGACTACGTAACGAATCTGTCAATTTCTATGTAAATCTTACTGTTGCCTTGACAGCTTTCCAGGAGAAATATAAGGATTACCGCCCCCAGGTAATCGAGTCCGATAAACAGTTTTCCAAAGATATGGAGAATGTATCTGCCATCATCTCTGACGTAAAGGATGAAGTCTACACAGGAAATCTGACTATAGCTCACAAGAAGCTTGAAGAAGTCAGGCCACTCTTCCAGCAG
>JANYKI010000052.1 GCA_025361645.1 Methanothrix sp. | reverse complement strand
CGGCAGGAATGAATCATCTCCCGCAGCTCTTTTCTCATTTGGGCTTGCCTATGAACATCCAATGCAGACAGCGGCTCGTCCAATAGTAGCATCACCGGGTCGATGATGAGCGCTCGGGCCAGCGCTATCCGCTGCTTCTGGCCGCCTGAGACATCAACGGCTTTGGCTTTCCGAATCTCCCAGAGGCCTGCAGCTTCAAGATGATCCTTCATCATCGACCCGGTGATGCTACTATTGGACGAGCCGCTGTCTGCATTGGATGTTCATAGGCAAGCCCAAATGAGAAAAGAGCTGCGGGAGATGATTCATTCCTGCCGCGTTCCCTGCATCATCGTGACCCATGACCTGAGAGATGTGGCCTGCATCGGAGACCAGGCCTGCCTTCTGGAGAAAGGGAAGATTACGCTGACCGGCAGCACGCAAGATGTCATGTGATGTTGACGAGAAATTATTATTACCTATAAGATCTTATTCTTCCCTGTGAAAAATCGCGAGGTTGCCGGCCTTCTTTACGAGATGGCAGAGCTATTGGAGCTACATGCCGAGAACCGCTTCAAGATCATAGCCTTCAGCAAAGCCGCCCGAGCCATTGAATCTTTGCCGGAGGACATCTCAATAGTTTGCCGGGAGAAGAGACTGCAGTCCATTCCCGGGGTGGGAAAAGCCATTGCCCAGAAGGTGGAAGAATACCTTAGAACCGGACAGATTCTGGCTCATAAGGAGCTCTTGGCAAAAACGCCTCCTGGCCTGGTAAAGCTTCTTCAGATATCGGGGCTGGGTCCCAAGACCGTTTTTATGCTGCATGAAAAGCTGAACATAACCAACCTGGAGGAGCTGGAGAATGCGGCCAAAGAGCATCGCATCAGAAGGCTTCCCAGAATGGGGCCGACGCGCGAAACTAACATTTTAAGATCAATTGAAAGGTACAAAAAACGCAGCACGCGCATTCTCTTCAGCACAGCCGAGCCCATTGTAAACGATATTCTGGCCTATCTGCGAGGCATGGTAGGACTGGAGCACATCACCGCGGCAGGCAGCTTTCGCCGGGCAAAGGAGACGGTGGGCGACATCGATATTCTGGCTACCGCCGGCAGGCCGGAGGAGATCGTTGCCGCCTTCGTACGCATGCCTCTGGTGGAGGAGGTGCTTGCCAAAGGCCCCACCAAGGCCAGCGTCATAGTGAAAGAGACAATCCAGGTCGATTTGAGAATCGTAGAGCACCAATCTTTCGGCACCGTGCTGCAATATTTTACCGGCTCCAAGGAACATAACGTCCGGCTGCGGCAGTTAGCTCTGAGTCGCGGTTACTCCCTGAGCGAATACTCCCTCACGTGCCAGGCAGACAGCCGGGACCTGTTCTTCGATCGAGAGGAAGAGGTCTACGCCGCTTTGGGGCTGCCCTACATTCCTCCCGAGATGAGAGAGGACCGCGGCGAGATCGAGGCGGCTTTGCAGGGCAATCTTCCCAGACTGGTGGAGCAGAAAGATATGCGTGGCGATCTGCATGTTCATAGCGACTGGTCGGACGGAAGGGCTTCTATCCTGGAGATGGCTCATGCCGCTCTGGCTCTGGGCTACGAGTACATCGCTCTTTGCGACCATTCTCCATCGATTGGCATAGCTGGGGGCCTGACGCCTGAGAAGCTGGTGCAGAAGATCGAGGCCATAGCTGCTGTCAATGAAGAGCTGGAGGGCATGGGCATCACCGTTCTGGCGGGAACTGAGGTGGACATCAAAGCGAACGGCAGACTGGACTATGCCGATGATCTCCTGGCCAGATGCGACGTGGTGGTGGCATCCGTGCACATGAGCCAACAGCAAACGGAGCGGGCCATAACGGGAAGACTAATCTCGGCCATTGAAAACGAGAATGTGGATATCATTGGTCACCCCACTGGAAGAATCATCGATCAGCGCGAGCCCTATGAAGTGGATATGCAGGCAATCCTGGAGACGGCAGCCAGGACGAATACGGCCCTTGAAATAAATTCCCATCCCAGCCGCCTGGACCTGAACGATATCAATGCCAAAGCCGCCCGGGAAATGGGTGTAAGATTGAGCATCAACTCCGATGCTCATGACGCCGAGCAGCTTCAGACTATGAAGTACGGCGTGAATGTAGCCAGGCGGGCCTGGCTCGAAAAGAAGGATGTGCTCAATGCCCTGTCCCTAAAGGAGCTCTTATCTGAGCTGAAGCGGTGACTACTCCCACGACTGAAGAGGCAGGGATTCTCTGCCCCTGCACCCAGTAATTCCTAACGGAAGAGTCATGAAAGGCTTATTAATGGGGAAAGGGAAGCTAGGCTTTATGAGAATTAACAACCAAGCCAAAGTTGGGCTGGTAACTGTTGTCTGTCTCCTTTGCCAGGGTTATATCTTCTCTTTCATCTTGAAAGTGGAGCCCCATCCTTTGATATCCTTTGTACCGCTTCTCCCCTATATTGTCTACATTTATGCTCGCGGAAGTAGAACCTGGTATTTCAATAGGCCTCTTTACTGGATGGCAGCAATAATCGCTCTGACCGCACTGGATATATTGCCCTATGCCTTGGGGATAATGTGATGATGTTCAGATCTATCTGATCTTTGCCTCCACCATCTCTTCCCGAAGCTTGCACAGGTTCTCTGCGCCGCGTACATAGAACCAGTAGTGTACAATTACCAGCAGACCCCATCCAACCGGGGAGTAGTACATTGCCCAGGATGGCTCAATCTTTATTGTGCCCATCATGTTAAGGGCCAGCCAAATAATGTTCACTACCAGATAGATTGCTATGTGAAGCTGGAACAGTTTCATCTGGTCTGAGACGTGAGCCTCTCGAAAGAGCCTTTTATATTCATCTATTGTACTCGCCATTTTTTTCACACCTACCCATAATTAAACAATCATATAATTACGTGCTTGAACGATTTAAAGTTAATGGATCTGTTTAGACTGTAAACTAACAATAAGTTCTCGGTCATAAAGGGTGTTAGCCAGATGAGGATAAGGCCGGACAGCAGGAAAGGATCACGAACCCAGCAATAGATCCCTTTTATCCCCCCTAGCAAATGCATCCGGACTTTGAGGTTTGGCAAGCTGGGCACGAATCAGGAATCGGTGAGGTGCGTCCAGGAAAGCCCTCAGGGTGGCAATTCCCATGAGGAGCTGGGCCACAGAAAGAAAAGCCAGATCCATGGATGGGGAACCGCATAAAGCACAGGGCCGGGAGATCGGATTAGCATATCTTCTTTGCCAGCAGGCTGACCAGAAGACTGTGCAAGGCTGCAAAGCCGGCAAGATAAAGAGCTACGTAGAGCGAAAAATTATCCAAAGCAATTGGCCTCCTAAATAACCCGTAGTAGATAGGAAGGCAGGATATCGGCATCAGATTCTAGTGACTACTCCCACGAATAAATTCGTGGGGTTTCTCTGCCCCCGTACCCCAACCATCCTAAATCTATTCGTAAAATGCCAATTTGATCTGTGCAGCTTCAACTATTTAGATAGGTAAGAAAGAGAAGGTCTAATATCCTAGTAGCGATGAAATTGAGATATGAGAAGATGGAAGTCTGATCGAGGACTCGAAGTGAGAATGCTCCTTACTATGGGCCTGCTGGCCGTGCTCTACCTTGGGTTTTTGGCCGTTTTGTTAACCATGCACGTCAGTCAGATGGTGATAATACTGTTCATGGGCGGGTTCATGTTCTTGCAGTATTTCTATTCCGACAAGATGATCCTGAGATCCATGGGCGCGAAGATCGTCACGGAGAGCGAAGAGCCAGAGCTTCATCAGATCGTGTCCAGGCTCTGTGCTAATGCAAATCTGCCCATGCCCAAAATTGCCGTAGTCAAGACCAGCATGCCCAATGCCTTTGCTACCGGCAGAAATCAAAAGAATGCCGTGGTGGCTGTGACGACGGGCATAATGGCGCGGCTCGACAACAATGAGCTGGAAGCGGTGCTGGCCCATGAGCTGACTCACGTCAAGAACAGGGATATGATGGTCATGACAGTCGCCACATTCCTCTCATCCATGGCCCAGATATTGGTGCAGTGGCTGCCGTTCTTTGGCGGAGGCAGTCGCGATCGCGATTCCGGCAGCAACTTCATAGTGCTGATCCTGGTCTCCCTGGTAGTCTGGATCGTGAGCATCATTCTTATTAGCATGCTCTCCAGATATCGGGAGTTCGCAGCCGACAGAGGGGCAGCAATCATGACCGGGCAGCCGTCGCATCTCGTCTCTGCGTTGAAGAAGATCAGCGGCTTTAAAGTTCCCACGGAAGACCTGAGAAAGGTGGAGGGGCCGGTCAGCGCGCTCTTCATCACGCCTGCTATTTCCGGCTCGTCCTTCATGAGACTGTTCTCCACTCACCCGACTCTGGAAGCAAGGATTGCGGCACTGCAGAATATAGAGATGGAACTGGAGGCCTGAGATGGGGTTTTTGGACTCCATTCTGGGAAAGACACGGCTTCCAGAGGCCAAGACGGACAAGCTCTTTGCCATCTCCACCGCCGCCGTCACCTTAGACGCAAGCCTGGGCTACAAGGCGGACGGCGCGGCTGGAGTCTGCATCAAGCCCATGGAATCATCCCGCTATGAGGCAGCTCGAGCCGAGATCGAGGAACTGCTCAAAATAAGCATCAAGGAGACAGGCACAGAGTATAAAATCCAGAAGGATGAGTACAATTATGTCTGGGTGGTTTTGGCGGACCCGGACTTCGAAGATCTGGTGACCAACATTCAAATGATAAGCCAGATCCTCATGGAGCAGGGCTTTGGAACGCAGCTTCTGGCTGCCGTCTACCGCTTCCGGGGCGAGGCTGTAATTTACTGGATCTATAACTTCAAGCTGGGCTCTTACTATCCTTTTGTACCGGCAAGCGACCGGCAGCGCGACACATCCCGGGAGTTTCGGCTGAAAGCCTTGATGGAGAAGGAAATGCCCATCGAAAAGGACGAGAGCAAGTGGTATCCCATGTGGGGGATGCCCCTATAGTCCTGTACAAGCTTAAATAGATAGAGGTGACTATATTCATCTATAGATAGGAGTTTAGTTGAGCCGGACTGGAGTCCGGGGCTCAGGCGGTAACTTTGGTCTTGGCGATGTACTTGATCAGCTCTGAGCCTATCCTGGCCTTCTTATGAATTTGATCGGCCACATCGTCCGCGGATGCGCCGCCGGCTGCCAGGGCGCGCATTATGAAAAAAATGGCTACCTTCTAGGCATAAGATGAATTCATAAGCAAGGTCACGTTCTGCATCGTGATGATGTTCAAGGTCACATTCTGAAGTATAAAAACATTCGTGGCTGCATTCATCATTTCTTTAGTCCGGTTCATTGGCATATCCATAGGCATCGACATTGGCATGCTCATACTAATGGGCATTGACATTGGCATATTCATAGACATAGTCTTGTTAACTGGCATTGTCATGTTATCTGACATAGTCTTGTTATCTGGCATTGCCATGTTCTCTTTCGCTGCCAAGGCCACGCCAAAAGAGAGCGTCAAGAGAATGGATGCGAGCATTATTCCAATAAATATGTTGCTTTTCATTTTTCTTCCTCTGATTTTTCTTTACGAGTTGATTAGCCAAATGACTTTCGGTCAAAATTTTCAGTTCAGGCTGGGAAAGATCACTTTCCAGATCATGTCCGGCATCCATGCTGGTGCATCCTTGGGTTTCTTTACTTCCACTCGCTCTCCGGTGAATATATGGATCTTCTTGGTTTCGCCTTCCTGAAGCCCGATTTCCGTATGACCTCTGTTGGCTGCCTTTAAAGCAGCTTGTCTCGGCTATTTTTCTGTGAAGACTCCAATCTCGGTTCCGTCTTTATCCCGCAGGGCAAAATTTCTCATATCAATTACAACGCCGGGTAGTCGATATAACCTCTTTCTTCACCTGCATAAAAGGTCGTTATGTCAGGGGTATTAAGCGGCGCGTTCTTCCTGAAGCGTTCAGGCAGGTCCGGATTTGCCAAGAAAAGGGAGCCATAGGAGATAAGGTCAGCTTCACTTTTTTGAATCGTAGCATTTCCTTTGTCTGCATCATATCCTCCATTTAATATAAAAGTTCCATTAAATATACTGCGAATAATCGAAGCAAATCGCGCCCCAGGTGCTACACGCATCGGTTCACCAACGCGCTCGATCATATGAAGAAATCCAAGGTTAAAGCGGCTTAGTTCCTCTGCCAAATAGCAAAAGGTTTCATGCGGATTCGAATCATTCATTGAATAATTTTGGAAGTGGGGTGAAATTCTATATCCAACCCTGTCTGCACCAAATACATCAATAACAGCTTCAACGACTTCAAGCGGAAGACGCGCTCGATTATGCAAACTACCACCAAATTGATCGGTTCGATGGTTTGAACCGTCTCTCAAGAATTGATCAAGCAAATATCCATTGGCTCCATGTATTTCGACGCCGTCAAAACCAGCCGCTTGAAGTCGTTGAAGCTGTTATTGATGTATTTGGTGCAGACAGGGTTGGATATA
>JANYKI010000049.1 GCA_025361645.1 Methanothrix sp. | reverse complement strand
TGGAACTCGCCCTCGGAGTCGGTCTATCGGATCGCTTGATAGCGATTCACGAGTTTCAATCCTTGTTTTTGTGGAACTCGCCCTCGGAGCGTTGGCATGAAGAGGTATTAGATCTCTTATATTAGTTTCAATCCTTGTTTTTGTGGAACTCGCCCTCGGAGAGCGGCTTTTTTTCGTCCTTTTCCCTGTTTCTCAGTGTCAAACCGGCCTTTTCTCCCCCTCCTCAAAGCATGAGTGGAATTTATTAGAAGGCTTATAAATTCATTCCGGCAGGTGGGCCCAAAAATAGGCTCACTGGCCCAAAAACAGATGGCGCATCTCTATTTCAGTTTTTTAACCGCCCCGTAACCTCTGGAGACAGACTTGCCCAGTCCCAGGAAATCCGGGATGGCAAAGGTGGTGGTGAACTCTCCTCGTATCCCCGTTACCTTCGTCCCCTTCAGCAGGCAGATCTCATCTTGCATCTGGCCTACCTCCAGCCGGATGTGCTCTTTAGCCACGTAGCCCAGCCCCTTGGAGGCGGAGAGGAGGTTGCCTACCATTATTCTTCTCAGCAGATCCCTTTTTTCCTCTCTGTTTGCATTTATGTATTTGGGGTAATTGTCCTGGCTCAGAGCCAACCAGGGGGAGGCAAAACTGTAGCTGTGGATATCTTCAGAGCAGCCGAACTCCTCACTCTTCAGGGTAATGCCGCGCTCCATGATGCGGTACTTGCTCTCTCCCAATTTTATCTCATCGAATTTATCATAGATCTCTTTCAGGACATCTGCCCCCTCGTTGATGCCAAGGACCAGGGGACTGCCCTCCAGCATCTTGTACTGGATGAGAGGATATTTGTAGATCAGCTTGTCTGTGACATGCTGGTGCAACAACGCATGCTCATTGAAGCTGGTGGCAAAGAAGCCGCGTAGCTTCGATGCGTCCCCGTGCATGGGCGCGTCCGAGTGCAGGGTGAGGCGGAGGATTTTGAGAATCATGGCTATCCTTTCTTATCGAAGAACTCTTCACGACTAATCCCCGCTTCTTTTAGAATCTCATTCAACAACCCTTTGGGAACATCATAACCATGAAATGGAACCACCGTTGACTTTTTGGTTTCAGGGTTGTGGTAAAAATGATGGCAGCCGCTGATTCTCTCCAGCTCAAAACCGCATTTCTCAAGTATTCTAGCCAGCTTTTCCGGCGGGATGCAGGGTAGTTTAGCCATGCCAATCAGGAACATGCATTCAAGTTGCTTAAAAATTTAAGCATTTGCCTCGACTGCAACCGTGCATATCATCGAATCATCGGATTCTACCGGCACTTCTTCGCCGCGAGCGATCATGCAGGCTATAAAGCCCTCAATTGCCTCTTTTGCCATCGCTAATGCCTCTTCAACTGTTCGCCCGAAGGTCAGGCAACCTGGTAGTGAAGGCACAATCACCGTATAAGTTCCATCTTCCTCTTTTCGGAGCATAATTTTATAGCGCAATGTCTTCATCATAGTAGTCTCCTATCCTGTATTGATATTTGATACTGTCTTTGATCTTGTGGCTTTGCGGGCTCCCCGCGCATGGACGCGTGCGAGGGCGTGGTGAGGCGGAGGATTTTGAGGATCATGTCGCAAGCTCCCAGCTTAAATGATCATGGAGCCCGTTCCAGCTCCCGCTCGCATGAAGCCCGTTTCCAAATCGTAGTAGTTGGGCAGCTCATCTCTTGAAATATAGCCCATATCGGAATCTTCAGCGACCAGGTTATGAGCGTATTTTTCCGGTGCGGAGATCACATACTCGCTGAATTCTTTCCTTATCGCCAGTTTTTTTCTTATTCTTTCTTTGATGTCCTTCTCCATTTTCAAATCTTGATATTTCTTCCAGATTTCTGCAGCGATTTCATCTATCTCCACAAAGACATTTACCTTGGGATAGTCATCTTCAATGAGCTTGAACTTCTTGCTAAGATCTTGGAAGGCCAACTGTGACAGACAGGCCAGGTTCTCTTTCGATTTCTCGTCGCCCATGCCCCTCTTCACGGCTTTGAAGTATTGGTTGTTCAACTCCAAAATAGCCGATTCTCGAATTGGACCCTTAATAGGTTTTAGGATGTCAAGGGTCTTGCTCATCAAGAATGGATCATAGATATATTTATAAAATTCTTTTCTATCATCTTTTAAAATAAAAATTGATACTGTGCCCTTATCTGCTTTGGCGGAGTTCCTGTTGCACCTACCTGCCACCTGGTTTATGGAGTCCATTGGAGCGAAGTCTCGATAGACTCTGTCTGCATCGATGTCTACACCGGCCTCAATCAATTGAGTGCTCACAATGACCTTTCTTTTCTTTGAAGACTCATTTGGCACCCCTTTTTCCGAAGGTCCCTTGATCGTTCTTATCCGCTCCAACCTCTCCTTCGGAATCACATTTGTAGATAGGTAAAACCTCTCTGTGTTCTCTAACTCCAGGCACTTGATGAACTTGTAAACGTCGTTAGCCGAGCTTATGGTGTTGAGAACAATCAGGAAGTCTTTTTTAGGATCGTCGATTAGATCCTTTTCCAGCAGGGGCTTGAATTCCTCCAGGGTCAAAGCCGTATCAATTCTGGGAATCAGTTCAATCCTATCCAGGTCCCTGAAGTACTCTTCCTTATTCTGAGTAATCTCTTTTATCTCCCCAATTGCCTCATCGAAGATAAGCGGCTGCGTTGCCGTAACGAAGATGACGTAGCTATTGAACTTCTCGCAAAGCATAATCGTCGCGTCGTGAATCAACTGCCAGTACTGGTGAGGGACTGCCTGTACTTCGTCCAGAATAATAATGGAGTTAGCCAGCTTGTTGAACTTGCGCAGTAACTTATTTCGGTTAGAAAAAAGCGTGTAGAAGTACTGCCAGAATGTTGTTACTATTATCTCTGCGTTCCAGCCCTCCACGAGCAGCAAGCTTTCGTCGGCCTTATAAAATTCACCCTCCTTATCCTCAATTTTGTAGTTTACATCTGCCAGATGATGGTGCTTTAGAAGAAGCCTGGAATCCTTTAGTTTTCCTCCCTGGGTGACAACATCTTCAAAGACATCGTAATTTTGATCAATTATGCTCAAGAAGGGCAAAGCGTAGATTATCCTTGGCGTGAAATTCTTCTCGTTCTTCAATCGATGTCTCAGCTTGAGGGCGAAGGATAGAGAGGTCAACGTCTTGCCGGTGCCGGTTGGGACATTCAACGAGAGAATTCTGTTGTCCAGGTTCCAATCCCTAATTCCTACCATTGCATCTTCGTAGATCTGATTCCTGAGACTATTAATATTATTTCTGTCGGAAGTGAATCCTTTCTTGTCTCTATATTGATCCACAAGGTCTGCTGGAAGGTCTAAACGATCTGGATCAAGATCTTTGTCACCTAGACCAGCGTCGGTCTTGTCTGCATCCAAAAGGGCGGAATAAAGAAACTGAGTTATGAAATATGGATAGAGATCGATCTTTCGATTGAGATGCCTTATCAGGCGTCTTTCCTTTCCACCAATTTCGTTGCATGCATCCTTCAAGATATAATTAATAATATCATTAACATCTATTTTTAGATTTATTTTCTCTTCTGGAAGAAGGAATGCCAGGATTTCTTTTATCTCAGTTCGATCTATTGAAGCGATCTGCTCTTCCGCTACCTTCAAAATTTTCTCATTCTCCGCATTCACCTCGCTTAACTCGTCCATGGCGTTCATAAGGTTTCCATGATGCCTCTTCACAACCAGGAAAGATAAGATGGGCAAGTAATCCGATAATCCTCCTTCTTTTCCCGATTGTCTAAGGTATTCTTTGATTACGGAGTAAGTAAAAAAGGCCGAGAGCAGGCCATGATGGGTGTTATCCTTGGCTTTGAGAGACTTCTTTTTCTTCTCATCTTTCTCAACAATGTACTCCTGGAAAAATTTCGTAGCTTTGCCAAGGTCGTGCGTCACACCTATCAGATAAGCAGCGTCTGTCAGAAGATCCTTGTCATCAATGTTTAGAGATTTTTCTGTAACAGTTTTCCTGCTCAATTGTCCTACTCTTCTCAAGTGATCCACTAAGGTCCTGATTCGCCCATCCTGCGAATCCGGGTGAGACTTGAGCTTAAAGGAATACGATTCGCTCTCGCTCGTCATTCTCGACCTCCCAAAGCCCTTTTGCCTTCGCTTTGATTTTCTTTCCGTTCCTTTCAAACAGAATTTCGCTGTAGTCAGTTACTTCTCTTGCTTCTCCCATCTCGCCAGGCATCACTTCTGAGAAGTATTCCTTTCCTTCTTCGAAATCCGGCTTAAGAAGGCATTTACCAGGCACCACGCTATCGATATCCTGGACATCTTCGCCTGAACTCTTCAGCCCAAACTCTCCAATGAACTTAAAGTTGCAGATGAGCTCGCTTAATCCAAGACACGGAGTATACACTGACTGGTGACTGGTGAGCAGGTCTTTGAGTTTTTTATACAATTGCTCATCGGAGTGAGAGAAATAAATTCTGTAATTCGGATCTTTGACGAACTCGAATCTGATCTGGGTTCTGTTCTTGATCAGATGCATCTTAACTGCGCTCTTGGTATCAATCAGGTTCTCTCCAATCCTCACTTTTTTCACAGGCGCCAGGATTTTGCAACCGATTTTGGCATCAACCTTAAAGAAGTGTCTGAAATACTCAGCTTTATCCAGACCGACGATGGCCCCGATCAGCCCTGAGAGAGCCGTTCGGGGTGGGAAAGAATAGGTGAGTGGAGAGCTGGTAGAGTAATTCTTCCTGAAGTGGGCGTAGTCCCCCCACACGTCGAATACTATTACTCTCTCCTGCATCTGGACCTCAGAACTCTATTGGCTTTATGGCTATGCCGGTAGCTGCTGCCAATCCTTCAATTGGGAAACCGGCCCCATTTTTGCAGAACTTAATCCTTCCATCCACGCAAATCTCAATATCCTTGATTGAGCCCTTCTCAGCAGCAAGTTTCCGGACCAGCTCCGATATCTCAAGCTGATAATCTGTGGTGTCACGAATATTCTCATGAGGTATCTCAGTTACCAATTTAAGCATCTTATCCAGATCCCCAATGTGATAGTTCTCTTTGCTGTAATTCACTTTGAGGAGCAACCTGGGAACCTGTCCTACTTTGGATCTGGAAATCAGGCTCTTGGTTCCATTCCAAGTGCCTTCCAGCAAGAGTTTTAAATCGTCCTCGGTAAGATGAGTATGCTTTGCAGCGTTCTCGTTTACGATGCCGTAAAAGGAGATAAGCGAATAAGGCAGAAAGTCTTCTTCTCTAAACGTCGCCTGCTTGGCCCCCTCCTTCGAGGCAAAGGCTCCTGTTCCTTTAATATGCATCATAGTAACACGATGGAGCGAACGACCCATCTTGAACTGCACTGGACCTGTATAGATTATCGAGTCATCTTTTAGAGGTATTACCCCACCGAAGAGACGAATATCTATGCACTCATTTAAGATTCTCGTGGCATCATTGGCGAAGTTGCCTGCCCTCATCTTTCCATCCTGAACATGTCCCTCGGCGTCATAAGTGACCTCTCGGACGAAGATCTCCTGGTTTTTGAAATTGTGCAGGTAGTCCCGGATAGTTCTCTTCAACCGAACATCTGTAACGATATTTACTCCGGTCTCTTCATCGATTCTGGGCTTATTCTCGTCCATGGGATCGCCATTGGGATTTCCATCCCTTATGTCGTAAATGAAAAGAATCTCAGATCTGTTCTTGATGGTTTCGCTCATTTTCATACCTCCCCAACAATCGTTTGTTCTTCCTCTTTTGCATGCTTGAACAGTTTATGCATATCCATTCCTATGACGAAATAGAAGCTCAGCTCATCATCTACCTCTTCCCATTTAAGTCCTGCCAAAACGAAGTGATTCGCAATGAGCGATTCCAGATCCCTGTAGTAATTTTTCTGGTACTCTTCTAGCTTATTCTGAATTTCCGGAAGGAGCCTCTTGATCAATGCTTCATTCATCTTCAAGCCATGTAATTTAGTGCGGAATGGAGTTGCCTTTTTGTCCATCCACTGTATGTTAAGGAGCTTCTGAGTCAATACCCCTTCCAAGAAGGTTGCCTTCTTAGAATCGCTATTGAAAAACGCCTTATTTGCTTCGAAGAACTTCTCAATACGTTGTTCTAATGGGAGGCTCTCGAGCTCTTCCATGCGAAGAACCTCATTGCCCTGTTCATTCATGTCTTTCATCTCCGCTTTCTTTGCTTTGAAAAGATTAAGCTCCTCAATATAGTGCAAAAGCAAGAACCCATTCAAGGTAGTGATATTAGTAGGATAACCCTTGATGAACGCCTCTCTCACTTTGCTCATTATAAAATCTATCAGCAAATAATAACTGATTTGATCCCCAACAAATATCTTGTCTACCATCTCCAAGAAAATTTTGTCGAAGGTTCTATTTTTGGACTCGGACGGGAAGAATCTTCTTAATACTCCAAAATTGAACTCTAAGTGGTTCTTTTCCCTCTGTGTTTCGCTGAGAATTGAATCATTGTAAATTATAAATCTCTCATCGACCTTTTCTTTGGCATTAAATAAAGCCTTCAATCTCGATGGAAGAATCCCTTCGATCAAAAGAAGAATTCTGTAAGATGATTGCTCCTTTTTATAAAATATTAGGCTATTGCTGAAGAAATCTTTCTGTTCTTGGACAAACTCAAATATCTCATTCTCATCTGAAGTTATGCGATGCTTAATTTCTCGATTTATTTTTATATTTCTTTTTTCATACTTATTGCCCAGGATGTCTAGGACTTCTTTAAGGACCTCGTTTTCGTCTCCTGCCAAGGTCAATTTCGGCACGAGGAGATACCTGAAGCCATAAAAGCCGTAATCGAGATTTTCCTCGACGTATTTCTTTCCAACTTCCAGGCGCGTGGCACAATCGAAGCATACTGGTGTGTTCTTCCAGGATTCATTGACCTTAAAACCACCCGCAATAAATCCGGGCTTATCAAAGGTATGGAAGGTCCAGGGAATTGCGAAGCCATAGACTTCATCTTTCATCCTCTTGCAGACTGAGCAGACAGCATTTTTTCCTCGCGATTCTCCTTGAGACTTCTTAAGAAAATACTTGTCCTTGCCCATTCGAAGCAATATCTTTGCAAAAATTGGACATTCGCTAAGATACGAATAATCGACCTCATTTTCAAAACCCAGTGTGATAATAGCGTTATCTTTAGAGTCCTTTTGAGAGTATTTCTCTTGTAGTTCTGCCAAAATTTTATCGCTCTGATCATTGATTGCTATTTTCATCTTTTTGAGGATCTCTTTTTCTTCCTTAGAAACATCATAGCTATCATAATTCTCGAACCATTTTATGAATCTATTCTGGAAGGTCTTTTCTAAATTGCCCGCCAATTTACTCGTAGGTGTCGCATCAGTGCCATTTGGAGCGCCTTTTTTATATAAATATAAACCAAATTCGGTTCTAAACTCATCTAATATTACACGGCTAAAAGAATACTCTCCATCCTTTTCGCTCAATAATACGATTAACACAGATTTATATTTTCCATTGATATTGGGATTCTCTATGTAAGTTGAAAGCGAATCTCCTCCCACGGTATTCTTTTGGACGTAGCCCCCGATTTTGCTTACAGCATCTATCACTCAAACCACCAACATACTCAATTATCCTAATATTTCTTTGTGCCGGATGAAAGTCTGTGCAGTGCGTCTTGAATAATTATGGCATTCTGGTGCTCAAAGCATAATCTTTATATCGAACCGAGACGTACATTATCTTACCCTAAAGTAATATGCTGTTGATGGGGCAGGGGGGTCGTACCCCCGTAATTCGGATGGCAACCTGACTAATTCAAGCATCCGAATTTTCTGTCCCATTTAAGCAATGGGTGATAACGCCGCGGATGGGATTCGAACCCATGCGATCCTGGCGGGTCATCAGCTCATAAGGCTGGCGCATTGGGCCACTCTGCTACCGCGGCACTTTATTTGGCCATGCTTTGTGCATAGGCCTAAAGCCCATATTATGTTAGTAGCGATAACGAGTTAATATATCTGTCGCTCCATCCATTGTGATCTTTGATCTTTCTCGAAAAATAGCCGAGATGGAAACGATAGATTCATAAACAAAGACAATCTAATGGAAATATGTTCCAATAAAAAAAGGATTGAAATGTAGCAATAACGAGTTGAACTACATTTAAATAAATATCTTTAAGAAAAGTTCCATCAAAACAAGGATGATAATCTAGCATTAAACGCATATATTCCTGTACGTGCAGTCCACGCACCTGGCCTTCTGCTTCGTCCCATCGGGAAAGTATCCCCTCTGAATTATCATCAGTATCTCGCGCACAATCTCCTTTGCCTTCTCATAATCTTTTTGCCGGAAGTCTATTTCCGCCACATAATTGTTGCTCCTGGTGTAGCAGACGAAGCCCCGCTTCACATCGACGCCGAAGTGCTCCATGATGAGTATGCCGTAAAGAGCCGCTTGAAATTTGTGCGTCCTGTAAATGGTATTTTTAAACATGGCATACTTGTAATCCAGAGGTGCCGCCGTTCCGTCCTCCAGAAAGAGAACCTCATCCACCTCTCCCTTGAAGTGGTACTTATGCGAAGTCAGATAAACTGAGATCTCTTTCTTCGTGCAGTTCAGCTTCTTTCTCACATAATCCCGGTTCACCTTCTCCCGGATCTCGTGCAGCTCTCTGCCCTTCAAAACCTTGTAGCGCCGCTCCTCTCTCTGAGCAATGCCCAGGCAGTGCATGAAGAATATGAACCTGGGGCAGAACAGATACTCCAGGGCATCGGATACCGTGATGAAAATCTCCTGCGCGGGCACGGGCTCGCGCGCGCCCTCCTGCGCCTGCCCGCACGTGGCCGCCATCTCAGTTTCGATCTTCATTTTGCCCTCAGAACACCTTGGTTAACATCATGCCCGCCACCAGCTCTCGGTCGAATCCCGCTCCGATCAGCTTGATCTTGTCAAAGCAGTCCTCGCACATGGGAAAGACGTAGACTGAATCAGACTCCTCGATGACCGCCTCGCACTCCAGGGCCAGAGAGTCGGAATGATTGCGGTTCAGATCGCCCAGAAAGGGGCTCTTCTGCACCCGGAACAGGCCGTATCTCTTACAGAGCTTCGCTACCTTAAGTCTTGCGTATGCAAAATTATGGAGCGAGAAGATCTCTCTCAGATTGGTCCCCTCTATTCAGGATAGCCGATCCTCCAGATCCTCTCCGCAATCTTTCCGAAAAATATTACTACTAGATAAGCGGCTTAAAAGGGACAGACTTGTTCTCTTCGTCCGGGCAATCTTCATTTAGCCACTCTAAGTCGCCATCGCTCAATTGGTCTATGACGGCATCTAAGTAAGCCCCTTTATCCGTGACAATATGCCTTTCCCGCATAATTTCAACAGCCATTTAATCTCCTGGCCATGCATCTGCTTTCTATCTATTTAATCCTTTAGACAAATGGATTTTTGTAGAATATAATCAAATTCTATAGTCTGTATTTCTCCTCTTGGTTATTATTATATCTACCACATCAACAATGTGCGCGAGGTCATCTACCGTATATTCTATTCTTGTTTGTGCTCCTATTCGGATGCGATATTTGCGCGGATTAGATCCCGCTATCGGTGAGATATCCATCATTGGGCGAGGTGTATATGGGTCTATGCTTAATTCTTTTATGCGATCCGATATAATAACTGCCGCCTCGTGGTTCAGTCGATCGAATTTATTTAAAACCTTATTCGCTCTCTTTTTTATTGTAATCTCATAGGGCAACCTTTCTTCTCCTTAAATTTCTACGGCTAGATGCAAGATCTGCTAAATGGAATAAATAAGTTTCGAGAGTGAGATTTTGGCCATAAGGATTTGAAAAGTGCATGAAGAATATGAACCTGGGGCAGAAGAGTTACTCCAGCGCATCGGATACCGTGATGAAATCTCCTGCGCCTGCCCGCGCGTGGCTGCCATCTCAGTTTCGATCTTCATTTTGCCCTCAGAACACCTTGGTTAACATCATGCCCGCCACCAGCTCCCGGTCGAACCCCGATCCGATCAGCTTGATCTTGTCAAAACAGTCCTCGCACATGGGAAAGACGTAGACTGAATCCGATTCTTCGACGACTGCCTCGCACTCCAGGGCCAGAGAGTCGGACTGATTCCTGTTCAAATCACCCAGAAAGGCGCTCTTCTGCACCCGGAACAGGCCGTAGTTCTTGCACAGCTTCGCCACCCGGCTTCGGATTCGGTTCTCTGAGATGTCGTAAATGACCCAGACCAGCATCAACAACCTCGATTATTACTATTATTGGATGTGGCAAGAATTGTCTTTCTCTAATCGGAACTTCGCGGCTTCGCGCCTTCGCGTGAAACCGGACCCTATCCTCTCACAATTTTCATCACAATCTGCCCGTCCCGCAGGCTCCACATTCACCTCCCACTTCCTCCTCCTGCTCCAGGATGTTCTGATCAAAGTCCTCCGGCCGCTCCTGGCCGGGCCGGATAAGAGAGTTGGCAATCCTGTGGCACTCCATCTGAATGGTGTTGCGGGTCTTGATATTGCGGCCCCGGTAGAGGATCGTCTCCTCGAAGTTCTTGTTGAGTGCTTCGATGAGCGCTGCCTTGCCGTCTTTGGAAAGGCCCATGCCCTGCTCCAGCGGCTCAAAGAACTCGTCCTTGATCATGCGCCTGCTGAAGAGATAGACCACCGTCTCATCTACGTAAATGCGGAACATCTCAATGATATCGAAGACCAGTGACATCTTGTTGTAAGAGTCGGTGTGCAAAAAACCCACGTAGGGATCAAGGCCCGCAATGATGCAGCCCTTCTCCACCATGGAGTAGAGAACGCCGTATCCGTAGTTGAGCAGAGCATTGAATTCGTCCTTGGCCGGATTTCTGCTCCGTCCCGCGAACCGGTACTTATCAGGCATGATGGAGGAGAGAGCTTCAAAGTAGGCCCGCGCCGCCTTGCCCTCCAGGCCGAGCATGTCCTGCCGCCGGGCGTCGATGCGGCCCCGTAGCCTCTTCATCTGCTCTCTGGACTGCTCTATCTCCTCGATGAACCCATCCAGCTCCTCTCTCTTCTCCTCTCTGGTCTTCCTCAATTTGGCCAGCAGCTCGATCTGGTTGTCCAGCTTCTTTTGTCCCCACTCTTTCGCCAAATTCAGGCCTTCTGTTGTGTCGTAGATCTCCAGTTGCCTTCTGCGAATCAAAGTGGTGCTGCCAAGCTTGGGATGCCATACCCTGCCGTAGGGGTCCCCGTAGGAATCGAGAAAAACGATATCAATGTTGTTGTCCACGGCCAGCTTGATGGCATCTGTGGTGATGTATGCAGACGTTGTAATTAAAATACTACTGACTTTGCTCACCGCCACTTCAAAGCTTCTATCTTCTCTCTTTACCAGAAAGCAGTTCCCGCTCTTGCGAAGATATGCCCCATAGCTGTTGATCACAAGCTGCACAGCATTACCTCTAACCTCTAGCAATCCCTATGCCTGTAAGTTCAGGGACTCTTCAGGTTTAATATCTTTGTACGCGGGGTGAAAGTGTTTTTCGTCTGATCAGTTATCCCCACCGTCAGAATATGGATGGAAATGGACTTATTCAGGTCTCACCACATGCCCAATGCGGCACTTTATAAAGAGTGATTGGAGATACGTGCGTATGAAGTCCACAATAGATATCGTGAACGTGGTGGCATCTACCAAGCTGGCGGAAGCGTTCGACCTGCCCAAGATCGAAGCCGATCTGGAAGGCGCGGTGTACAACAAGAAAAAGTTTCCCGGCCTCGTCTACAGAGTCAAGTCTCCTAAAGCTGCTTTTCTCATATTCACTTCCGGTAAGATAGTATGCACCGGATCCAAGAACATCGAGGATGTTCGCACGGTCATCATTACCCTGGCTAAGACGCTAAAGTCAATCGGCTTCGATAAGATCGATATGGAGCCCGAGATCCACGTTCAGAATATTGTGGCCTCCGCGGACCTGAAGACGGACTTGAACTTAAACGCCGTCGCCCTGGGCCTGGGCCTGGAGAACATCGAGTACGAGCCGGAGCAGTTTCCGGGGCTAGTTTACAGGATCAAGCAACCCAAGGTAGTAGTGCTCATCTTCAGCTCCGGCAAACTGGTGATCACGGGCGGCAAATCGCCGGAGGAGTGCGAAGAAGGCGCGCAGATCGTTAGGAGGCAGCTTGAGAACATGGGGCTACTTTAAGCACTTCTAAGGGTATATACCACGCAAGCTTGCTCTGTAGGTACGTAGCCGCCGTTTCACTTTATGCAGCTTAAACTTCAAAATATTTCCAATAAATATGAATTTGGCAGCCCTTCTAGCCTTCTCGGCTGCTCGCGCACAAGACCCCATTGCCTTGCAAAGCGCGAGATTGAGGCGCGAAGGGGAAAAACCCTTCTGAGGTTATGCCGAGCTCATCTCCTTTAGTCTTTTGATGGTTTCCATGGTTTGGGCAAACTCCTCGATTTTCTTCGCTTCATAATGTTTTATGATCTCATCTATGGTTGATCGCAGAGCATAGAACGTCATGGGTCGTCCTTTGTTTTCCAGTTTGACATTACGTTCTGTGATCCATTTTCTCTCTCGCAGGATTTGCATGGCAATGCTCACTTCCGGCTGCCTCATGCCCGTGGCCACCTCGATATCCTTCGTAGATCCTTCATTTGCGTTCATGAGATATGTTATCACACTGGCTACGTTTCGGTTTATGCCGAGGCTGTGCAGGCCCTGCACAAACTCCAAGTCCTTTTCGTCTGCGACCTTGATAGTAACGTCTCTGATGATGCTTCCTCCTACGCTTTTGACAAATATCATACTCATATAAATAATTTCTTTAAACCAGATGGGGATGAGTATGGGCATCCCCGGGAAAAACAGAGACAACTTGGTTGGCAGGGCAGGCCGGCAAGTTATAGAGCAAGAAGAAAAGAGAGAACAAAATGAGTGATGAAGCGGTTAAAGCAAGCATTTGCCCTGGTATGGGTGTGTGCCATTTGGAAACGGGCGTGCAGGCAATCATCCCCATGCAGATAGAACCAGAAAAGATTGTAAAGGCACTGGAAGCCATTCTAAACGCCATTAAAAACAATATCGCAGAGGGCATTGGTTGTTACCAGATAGCATGTATGATGTCGAACGACGTCGGCGCGATGTTGGTCGTAACCACTGATACGAAGGAAGGTATGCCCGAAGCTCTTGATGCACTCCAAGTCGCGGCAAAGGCGTTTGCAGAGAATGCAGGCAGCGCAAAAGCTCAATGGGAAACGCAGAACAAATAAAATAGATATCGTGAACGTGGGTGGCATCCACAGTACAGCGAGGCCGAAATAAACCAATGTTTTGACTTCGCGGCTTCGTGCCTTCGCGTGAAACCGGAGAAGAATGTCAAATGGACAATCCTTCTCATCTGGTTTGCCGCTCGTCAGATTAATGATGTCATACGTCTTTATCTTTTCTGCCATTTTTATAAGATCGAATTTATCGGATTGCCATTGCTACCAGATCCACCAGATCGATTACCTTTTCACCGGCCCCCGCATCTCTCAGATTTCTGACGCAAAGAGGACAGGAGGTGACGATGTAGTCTACGCCCACAGGAACGTCTTCTAGCCTCCTTTTGGCCATCTTCAGAGATAGATCCTTGTAGCCGGCCCGAACCCCGCCCCCGCCTCCGCAGCATCTGGCCGCCTTTCCTGACGTTTTCATCTCTTTGAGACGGCAGATGGCTTCGATAACCTGGCGCGGCTGCTCATAGATCTGGTTGTGCCGGCCCAGATGGCAAGGATCGTGATAGGTTACAGTGAGATCGAGCGGCTCTATATCAATTTCCGAAATCCTTTCCGCCAGGAATTCCGGGACGCTCAGCACACGAAAATCCTGGGGATAGCTCTTCTTGAGTGTGGTGTAGCAGCCTGCGCAGCCTGTGATTACAGTTCCAGCTCCCGTCCTTGCAATCTGCCTGCAGTTCTCATCCACAAATCGCCTGGCATCAAATCCGGTGCGCATTAATGGCGAGCCGCAGCACTGCTCTTTGGGGAGCATTGTTGCCCCAAAGCGATGCAGAAGTGCAAAGGTATTGGCCGCTGTCTCAGTATAACGGTAGGAGTTCATGCAGCCGGCAAAATAGACGTAGTCTGCCTTTTTTGTGAGAAGGCTTCTGTCTGTTAGCCAGGATAGCCGGTCTCTTGCATCGCCAAAAGTGTTGCCGCTCGCAAAGATATTTCGGCAAAGATCAGCTTGCTGGGGTGTCATCGCTCCAGTGGAGACAAGCTGTCTTCTGGCGCTCTCAATCATCTCTGGTGGATTCACGCCGGCCGGACAGTTTTCCGTGCATATCCCGCAAGTGGTGCAGCTATTCAGGCTATCCAGAACCTGCGAGTCGGGCTGAAGGCCAGAAGTGAGTCCCTTTAGGATCATAATGCGCCCCCGGGTATTGGCTGACTCCCAGCCGGACTGCTCGAAGACTGGGCAGAAGGTGCGACAGGTTCCGCATCGCACACATTGATTGATCGCCAATAGATCGAGATTCAATTCAAAGCCCCATCTTTCCCGGATTTAAGATCCCCTGGGGGTCCAGGGCCTTTTTAATGGATTGCATCACAGAAAATGCCTCTGTTCCGACTTGCTCCGGCAAATACTCCGCTCGAGCCAGGCCAATGCCGTGCTCGGAGCTGACCGTTCCGCCTAGCTCCATAGCCGCTCTATGAATTCTATCCGCGGCGAGTCGCAGCTTCTCCCATTGCTCTTTATTCATGACATCTATGAAGAGGGCTACATGCAGGTTCCCGTCTCCAATATGGCCGTATTTCATGGCCGGGATATCTAGCTTTGTGGTGATCTGTTGCACCTTTTTAATTAAAGCGGGAATCTCCTTAATAGGCACGCCTACATCCTCACCCATATAGATGCGGGTCTTCGTGGGATCAAGCCGGGATATGGCAGCACCTACCAGTCTTCTGGCCGCCCAGATGCTGTCCATCTCCACTCCGTCTGCAATCCTCACGCTCTTGGCCGTGGGTTGGCAGATCTCACAGATTTGCCGGGCAGCCTCAGCGGTTGAACTTTCCGTTCCATCCACTTCGAATAAAATTACATCTCCGTCCTCGGGTATGGCAAGTAGCGCATCGCATAGTTTCAGGACCTGCAGAGTTGTTCTGTCCAGTATCTCGCAGGCAGAGGGGGTGATGCCGTTTGAAAATATCCTTATTACTGCCTGGCCGGCGATTTCGGCCTCTTCAAAGCATGCCAGCACAAGTTTTCTTTTTTTTGGCAAGGGGGCTATTTTCAGTCCGGCCCGAGTGATGATTCCCAGCGTTCCTTCCGATCCCACAAAGAGACGGGTAAGATCGTATCCGGCAGATGATTTAAGCACCTTTTTACCGGTATGGATGACACGGCCGTCTGCCAGCACCACCTCTAAATCAAGGACGTAATTTCTCACGGTCCCATATTTGACGGAGCGCATGCCGCTGCTGTTGTAGGAGATCATACCACCGATGGTGCACATGGCCAGGCTTCCCGGATCGGGCGGGAAAAAAAATCCGTAGGGCAACAGGGCAAAATTAAGCTTTTCAGCTACTACACCCGGCTCAACGATGACCTGCTGGTTTTCAATATCTATTTCCAATACATTGTTCATTCCCGACATGTCCAGGACAATGCCGCCTCTAACCGGAGAGCATCCGCCGGCAAGCCCGGTGCCCGCTCCCCGTGCCGTGACGGGGATAAGGTGTTCGCCGCATAGCCTTAGGATGCGAGAGACCTGGCTCGTGCTCTCCGGTCGCACAACAAAGTCGGGCAGGCCAACGACTTGAGATGCGTCGCCTACGTAGCAACACCTTTCGCCAGGAGAGGCAGATACCCTGTCTCCAACGATCTCCTTTAGCTCTTGCAGAATATCCTTCATAAAGATTCAGGCCACTCACTTTCATCTGAGATGAACAACATATCGATATAAAGATTCGCTGCCAAAATATTTTCTTCTCGAAGTTTCTCTTGTGCTTAAACTCTAACTTTTCGTCAAGGACATCAATTCATACAAAATAAGTTTAATAACAATTTTTTATAATTTTATAAATCATAATTATTTAATATAAATTAAAATTATATATACTAAAAGATTTCATTATATTTATACTAAAAACTTCTTTTAGATTATAATGAAACATAATAGATTTAAAGTATACATAAATATATTATCTAATAAAATCAATATTATATTAAAACAGAAAACATCTGTATGCCCAATATATAGTTATTATAATTATAATAATCTATTATAAAAGTAGTTAACTGATCTACAATTTAAATTTAGAAAATTTTATAAATAATAATTGGGTACAATAATCCTATATGTTGCTGATGGGATTACTATTTATAAAATTAACCAAATTTTTAGTAAAAAACTTCCTATTATGATAGTTTATACGAATGAATTGAACTTGGAATGCTCTTCAATTGTTGAAGTAGGTTTTCATGTCGCAAAGCAGGAGGGTGGGCGGGGGGGAGGGCATATTCATAGAGTATATGGAATGAGCAAGTTGGCAAAATCCCGGACACCATGGGTGTGCAAAGATTTGTGCTTATAGTTTATAGAATCAAAGTGCGATCACGGGCTTTTCTTGCATTTACCTAAGTGTTCTCATTGAGACCACTGAATTTAAAAAGATATGTTGAAATTTAAAATTATATATTTTTAGTAAATAATTTATTATAATTAACATTATTTTTTAAACAAAATTATTTTTAATTATTATTACCTAAAATAATTTAAGTACATATTAGTTGTACTATTTATATAAATTACTATTTAATTAACATAGTTTTCACAAAATTTAAACTTAATATTTTTAAAATATATTTAACATTCAAAATCGCAATTTTTAAATCGGGGATCAATCCCAATAATAAAAAGTGAGAGATAGATTTTTAATCGCAAAGCGCCTTTCCCTATATTTTTGTAGCCTTCAGCGACCATCATGCCCAATATTAGTTCTTTGTCTCCAGATATCCCCCGGTTCTCAATGCTCGATGGCATAGTGAGCTGAAGGGAGGGCAGCGTCCCGCCACTCAGATCCAGAAGAATGTTTTTAAATGAGAGAAGCCCTTTGAGCAGAGTATACTGTAGGAATAATATCTAAATCATCAAGCTCAAAAGGAGAGTCGTTATCATGAAGAGAACGATACTATGCGAGTGCGGCGAGTTCGTCCAGGGTCACACATTCAAGGATTATATTCCGACCACAATCAGCCCCTCCACCTCCACCTTAGGCCACTCGGGCTGCGGGCTGATATTCAACCTCGTGGACGGAAACCTTCCCAAAAGGTTCTCGACGCGCATACAGCTAAAGGGCATAGCCATGAGATTTGCAGATATGAACAAGATGGGGGACGAATTTGTGTGCCTCTTTCTGCTTGAGGTGGATCGTTTGAAGTCTCGGGGCAACATCTGCGACATAGACATCCTCACTGCTGCCGCCCACAAAACTGTCCAGGGGAGGATTTCTCCGGCTGGGGATGAGAGGCCAAGAGGATGAACGCCTGGAGACCTTCCGAAAATTGTCGTCATGAGCATGGCGAATTTATTTCGACCAAAAATCTAGAAAAAAAGGTGAGTCTAAATGATAGTAGTAGTCTCGGATGTCCACCTCGGCAGCGACGTGGGCAGGAAATGCAAGAGAACAGGACGCGCATGTGAAGATCTGGCGCTCGACCCCCTCTTCCAGACCTTCATGGGGTACATTGGCAAGGATTACCTGCAAACCAAGGAGGACAGGCTGATCCTCCTGGGCGATATCTTCGACTTCTGGAGAAAGGACGCAGCAGAGGTCCTGATAGAGAACCAGGAAGCCATCTCCGAGATGAAGGAGATAGCCAGGAGATGTGTCATCAATTACGTCGTGGGGAACCACGATTACTCCATAAGGGAAATGTGGAGGGCAGCGCGTACGAAGAACCTGTTCAGTACCATGGACAAAAGCCTGCACCTCGATATAGATGGCGATTCATTCACGTTCATCCACGGCCACCAACTCGAGGTTCTGGCAAATCCTTATGACAAGAGCGGGAAAGTTTACGACTCAATATCCGCCTTACTCTGTAGCACAGCCGGAGTAACAGGAACGGCGGCAAGCACGCTGTGGTCCTACTTAAACCCCGGCATCAACGGGGACTACATGAGGTCGATGCAAATGTCCGCATCAGATAGGCTCAAAGGCAAACACAATGCCCTGGACACATTGGAAAAGCTAGCCCAGTCCAAGTCCAGATTCATCTACACCGGAGCAGACGGTTGGCTCGTGTACGGCCACACTCATAGCTGCTACGTGGATGAGGAAAGCCGAACTGCGAATACGGGCTCCTGGGGAAGGAACGGCGATGACTGCGGCCTTGATTACATGATCATAGAGGAAGGAAGGCCGAAGCTATGCGCCTACGAAATCTAGACTCATTCAAACCCTTCAATAAAGCTCTTTATGCACCACTTTAGATCCGGGTGGTATCCGCCTTCCAGCACGGCAAATCTGTGCCCGTCGCACATTTTTGCCCCTTCTTTTATGACTTTACCAATCTTGCAAAAGTCCTCTTTTTTCAGCAGCTTGCCCCAATCCTCCAGGTAGGTGTCAAAACCAGCTGAAACGCCCACAATATCATAATCAAATCCCCGGAATGCTTCCTCCACCTGGCTTAAATAGCGGCTCTCATCCATGTTCAGATACTCGAAGTTCTCATCTACCGACCAGGGGTTGACAATCTTTACGTTGGTGTCACCCCGGAAAATGCTCACTGTGCCGTCTCCATAGTGCAGGTCGATATCGATGATCAATGCCTTCTTCGCCCTTTGCCGGATATTTTTTATGGCAATGGCCATGTTATTGAAGTAGCACATTCCCCAGGCCCGGTTGGCTGCGGCATGGTGCCCGGGCGGGCGCACCAGAGCGAAAGCGGGCTCGCCCTGCAGGGCCAGCTCGGCTGCGGCTATGGCTCCGCCAGCTGCAATTGACGCCGCTTCAAAGTGACCGCTCTGTCTTACGCGATCAATATGCTCTCTGCCATGCACTTTGCCGATTTGATCCAGGCTGCAGGGTGACGGCTCTATGAACATATAGCCAAGCTTTTGCAGCTCAACGGCCGGCAGTCGCACACGATCCGGATTTTCCACCGGGTTTGCCGGATATCGTTGCTCATATTTTCTGCTGTATACTATTAGCACATTATCAGTTGATCATCACAAGGACTATATGATAAGTCCTCCAAGCTCCAGTTGAATGCCGAATTTCAATGTCCTTCTGGAAGGTGCCTGGCTGGTAAGAGATGTCAAGACTGAGGATGACGCCATCGGTGTGGCCATCTCGGAAGCCGGCAAGCGGTTGAATCAGAGAAAGATGGACTTCGTCGAGGTGGAGATGGGTCAATGGGACTGCCCGGAGTGCAGCGAGCCTTTGCCCGGCGTATTTCTCGTCGCCAGCACGGCCTTGGTGGCGTTGCTCTTTGAGATGAAGATATTCAACGCAGAAAGTGAGGAGCATGCCGGGCGTATAGCCAAATCTTCTATTGGAAAAGCCCTGGGGGCCATACCCCTGAACGTTCTGGAGACGGATCAGATCAATTAGCCTTTTTTTTAGAAAAAAACCTAACTTTTCTTGTCGGAGACTTGGGGGCTAGGTTTTGTCGTAGTTTTTACTGCAGATTTAGCAACCCCGAGCCCCAGCGACCTGGCCAGCTCCCTGAGATCTCTTTTGCCCGGCTTTGCCGCTTTTGCTCTCCTGGGCATTTGCAGCTCCTCATGACGGGTATTATTCTCGGGTGGTTTTACCATCTTCCACTCAGCGATCTTTTTTAAAATTATTTCTCTGCCCTCTTTTGCATCTACTAATATCAAATCCTCTCTTACCCAATCTGGCAAAAATCCATTGACACCGCCCCGGCTATCATCCCCAAACCGGCGATCGCAGAACAGGAGCACCCCCCTTTCCGATTCAGCACGAATGACTCTTCCCGCTGCCTGCAGTCCCCGGTTAACGGCCGGCAGGGTATAGGCGATGAGCATTCCCTTGGCCCGGCCATACTTTCTGGTATAGTAGCCGTTGATCTCTTTTTGAATCTCATCGTATGCAGCCAGGGGCAGGCCCACCACGGCCACCCCGTTTAAAGCCTCGCCCTTGTAATCAATTCCCTCGGCCAGCTTTCCGCCGCATACACCCGTCAAGACGCCTCCACCCCGTCCGGCCAGCCGGAAGAATTCCTGCAAAATAGAGGGCACATCATCGCTACTTCGAGGCTCAACGCACAGCTTCTTTCCCGCCTTTTGGCAAGAGGAGAGACATACCTCCCTGTAATTGTTCATCATCGGATAGGAAGTAAAGAAAATAGCCACACTGCCGGGAACGCATTCTATTATCGATCTTATGTGCCCGGATATCTCCTCCCTGTTGTCCGCATCTTCCCGGATCTCCAGTTGAGTAGTTGCCTTTTTTGCAGCCATTAGCAAGCGGTTTTCTTTGGGAAAGGGATTGGGCAGGCTGAGCTTTTGTGCCCTGCCCTCCTCGCCGAGACAGTACAGCTCATAGGCCTCCAGGGGCGAGAAGGTGCCAGAGAGCATAATAGTGGCATTGATGTTGTCGGTGATGCGCCGGATATTGGCGGCTGGATCGATATTGTTGACCTCCAGACGCGCAAATTTCCTGCCGCCCGAACTCGTTACTGCAATCTTTCTCTGGTATGATGAATCCTTTTCTGCATTCTCCACATCCCTAAGGTAAAGCAGCACCAGTGCTAAACTAGGCTGGATGTCGCCCTGCAGGTTCTCGCGATCGCCTTCCGCCAGATTCAGGTCGGCTACAGCCACGGCAACATCTGAGAAATTGGATAGGGCATCATCAATATCTTCGACACCATCATAGAGGAAGGTGCGAAATAAATCTGCGTCCAAGAGAGCCTCCCCTTCTTGCATCCTCTCCTGCTTGCTCTGCAAAAATCTCTTCAGCCGGGGAAGAAGAAGGCGTATAACTCCGATTCCCTCCCGTCTCCAGGAAGCCTTTTCTCGCGTCTCTTCCAGCCGGGCCTGGCCAAGGCTTCCTTCGAACCTCTCTACTTCTTTTTCCGCCAGATCTACCATGCGCATGGAAAGAAGTCGCGAGTTCATGGCCCGTACGGCATCACCCAGGTTATGCGCCTCATCAATGATCAGGGTAACCTTTTCTGATTCCATCTCCAGCCACTGAAATATGATATCTTGAAAGTCCGGGGAAAAGAGGTGGGAATAGTTCATGATCACCATGTCGCAATTTTTGGCATAGAGGCTCATGATCTCGTAAGGACAGATTCCCTGGCAGGATTGAGTTAGTCGGGATGGCGGTGTGATGTTCTTTTTCAAGCCCTCCACTACATCCAGGGCACGACTTGAACGCCGGAAATGGACCGTTCCGTTCAGCTCGAAGCCCTCTCTACTTCTCAGGTAATAGGGACAGAAGGTCCGATAGCCGGGCTCCTCCTCTGGAATACTGTCGGAGGCAGGGTCATAGATGCTTCCACTGCTTTTACCGATCCTTGAGGAGACATAATTTTTTGTCCACTCTCTTAGCCTTGAGCAGCCGGCATAAACGCTCTCCCCGCGAAACTCATCTTCCAGGGGACAGATCTTCTGCTTGCCTACCATATAGGCTATTTCCGGTCTGTGCCGGGTTTTTGACCAGATCTTGTTTACCTCGTCGATGTAGATATCGATCTGAGATACCGTTCGCACAGCAACTACGGTCTTCCCAGTAGCTGCAGCTAAAACCGAGCAAATGCAGCTCGTCTTTCCCGTGCCAGTGGGCGCGTCTATCATCAGCACACCATGATCGCCTTTGCTCACAACATCATAGACCGCGTCCAACATCCTATCCTGGTAGGGCCGGAGGGACTCATAAGGGAAATAGTCCAGGTACACAAAAGAAGGATGATACTAGGAAGAGATAAATGCTCTCCACAGGGCGAAAATGAAATTTGTTATAGAAAAGTTAAAATTGTATTGGAGACTTGATTAATGAAGGCAGCACACCAGGTGGGGTTATGAAGAGGGTAATAGTAATATTATTAATGATTTTGGCAGCGGCGGATCTTCTATCGGCGGTGGCAGCGTTCGGCAAGTCCGATTCCATGGGCATCATCGGGCAGGATGGGGCCGCTTTCTTTACACCCGGAACAGACACTAAAAAAGTGGAGGATAAAATGGCAGAGGCTTTGCTCAGGCTTGATTCCTGGAAGAAGGCCCGGGCGGAAGAAAAGAGAGAGACGCTTGTCAGCAATTCAAATCCAGGCAATTCAACTCTTGACAATATCAGCATTAATAACTCATTAAGTAATTCGTCTCTTCAGAACACCTCGGCAGCTAACGTCTCAGGTGCCAATGAGAATGTTGGATCCAGCTCCAAAGCGCTCTTCAATGGCTACTACGGCATGACCGCCTCCCGGCATGAGATGGGCAAGAGCGGTATAAAATCCAAAATGTTTTTGAGCGGGAACTTTGAGATGGACAAGACCGTCAAATTCCAGGACCAGGGCGTCGATTAGGTCGCGAGGCAGAGAATGAAATGCATCTTTATTCTTATTTTCACTGTCCTGCCGTTTTTTTCGGCTCTGGCGGCCACGCCAGAGGAAGAGTGGAATTTAACCTTTGGGGGGCGGTACGCTGATGGGGCCTGGTGTTTACAGGAGACAAAGGATGGCGGCAATATTCTGGTAGGGAATTCCGCTTCCAGAGGAGAGGGAAGCGACCTGCTCCTGATCAGAACCGATAAATTGGGAAAATGCATCTGGAGCCGGATTTGGGGGGGATCGGGAGAGGATGTGGGATACTTCGTGCAAGAGACGAGAGACGGCGGATTTATTGTCACGGGAAGCACAAAATCCTTCACCATGGGCGAGGAGCTTTTATGGCTTGTCAAGACGGACGGCAACGGGAACCTCAGCTGGGACAAAACCTTTGGCGGATTTGTATCTTCTTCCGGGGATGGCGGGTGGTCTGTGAATGAGACCGATGACGGTGGCTACATCACCGCCGGATACACCCAATCACTGGGAAGCGGCAGAAAGGATCTCTGGTTGCTGAAGACCGATGCCATAGGAAGCAAAATATGGGATAAAACCTTTGGCGGAAGGGAGGATGATGTGGGCATGTCCGTCTTGCAGAGTCGGGATGGCGGGTATATTGTGGCAGGACGGACAGCATCCTTCGGCAAAGGTGGAGACGACATCTGGCTCCTTAAAACCGATTCCTTGGGAGAAGAGCTATGGAACAGAACCTTTGGCGGTAAACAGGATGATGCAAGCTTTCAGGTTGTAGAGCTTAGAGATGGCTATGCAGTGGTAGGCAGGACGGAATCGGGCTCGGATAAGAATAAGATTATTCTCATTAAAGTGGACCCTAATGGCCAAAAACAGTGGGAGAAAACTTACCGGGGCAGTTCGGCCTCTTCCCTGCAATCGACTAAGGATGACGGCTATATCATTGCAGGAAGAATAGACAATAAAAAAACCGGAAGAGATGCGCTCATCATTAAGACCGATTCCACAGGCCGCATAGAGTGGTCGATGACCTTGGGAGGTAGCTGTGACGATATCGGCACATTTGCAATTCAGAGCAAAGACGGCTCCTATACGATGGCTGGCATAACCAGCTCTTATGGGCAGGGAAGGGAGGACGTCTGGCTGGTCAAGATTCGAGAAGATCAAAATGAGACACAATTGCAGAATTTGGTATTTCCAAATTCTGACGCTCCCGAAAATTAGTGTAAGGATGAAAAAATTTTTAAAAGATTAAATACATAGAGCCACTGATGCCAACACTCGTCAGGATCTCTGAAATAGGCCTCTATCTGCGCTGCCCCCGGCTGATTTACTTTGAAAATCTTAGAAGGACGCCCCAAAAGATCGATACCAAGCACCTCCTTTTGCGTAGCCTCATGCTCTCTTTTTCCCAAAAAAACGATCTGGAAGGCCAGCTAAAAGAGAACCTAGCCAGGCTGGAAGCGGAACTGCCTTTGGTTTATGAGATCGAGCCGGAGGAGATGGAGCCGGCCTGCCGGGAGCTGGAAGGAGAGATTGCCGGTATTGCTCAGGGCCTGGCCGGGCACCTGGATCATCTGCTTCCCTGCTTGGCTGAGGTTGACCTCTATTCTGATAGGTTAGGCCTTTCGGGCCGGCTGGACCGCCTGGCACCGGGCAGCACTCCTTCTCTCATCCGCACGGGCAAAGCCCCAGAGGACGGCATCTGGAAAAAGGACCGGCTGATGCTGGCGGGCTATGCTCTTCTTTTAGGCGAGAAGAACAGGACGCATATAAATCAAGGACTGGTGGAGTATCCGCGATTGGCCCTGGTGCGAGCCGCACAGATCCATAGCGTTGACAGAGCGCGAGTGCTGCGCATTCGAGACCGAATAAGGCTGATAAAAGAGGGGCAGCTTCCCGATCGGCCCGAGGATGCACCCTGCCCGGCCTGTTGGGCCGCGGATATCTGCGAGACGAGGCACAGTCTGGCGTCACGATTCTTTTAGGCATATTTTATTTATCGAGATTTGGTGGCCGTTAACCGTTTAAACCTAACCTCCCGAAAGTTCAGGCGCACAAGTTTAGCGCCTGAATAATTTCCCTCTGTTTTTTTGTCATTTCAGTGTCAATTATCTGTCCGTCCGCTAAAGAAATTTTTCTAAATTTCTCCAATTGCAGAAGCAAAAGTTCAACAGAATATTTATCCAGTAGCTTTGCTTCCCTCATCATATTTATCAGTCGTGACCTGATGATTAGACTCAGGAAAGCGATGAAAATGAACCCTCTTGTTGTCTTATCGCTGTGAGTATTCAATGGAAGGATGTCAATTTCACTTTTCAATGCCTTGAAGCTCTTTTCAATTTCGTCGCGTTCGCGATAAAGAGATAGGCACTTCATCTCGTCGAAGTCCCCTGAGTAGAATATAATATACTTGCCCATTTTGTTCATTCTTTGTGCGACTGCGTTTTGTTTAATCGTAACATCAAAGCGATTATCGATCACATGCCAATCGAAGAAGTTTCCAAATCCTTTCGCTTTATCTTTGAAAACTACGTAGGAGTTGCTGTTCTTATTCAAGCGCACCTTGAGCAACTCTTCGCGAATATCATACAGTCTGCTTAGAAGGGTCTGCTTCTCGGTTTGTTCTAGTTTGGGGTCATAATATACATATCCATGGACTTCAATAGAGTCAATATTATATGAAATTGGCTTGGCAAAAATTGGGTCCTTGTTAAACTTATGTAGATATTTTACATCATTGATATCCTTTTGCGCTTCTGTCAGCAGGTGCTTCAAATCATTCAACTGCAATCTAGCCGCCATGATAAACGAGATTTTATTGGTCATCAGCTCACGGAGATTGCTCAAGCTGAAGAATCCGCGATCCATCACAGCAACATAGTTTTGGATACCATGAGCTTTAATCTTTTTCAAAGTGCCGGAAAGTGTACTGACATCGGAAATACTGCCGGGGAAGATGTCATACATCACAGGGATCCCTCTGTCTTTGTCCAGAATCAGGGATAGATTGATTTGCGGAAGAGATTCGCCATCACGATTGTACCCATATTCAAGAAGGTTGATGAGTTGAGAGTAACTTGACAGGCTCGTAATATCGTAAATGAGAGTATTTTTCGTACCGGTTCCT
>JANYKI010000018.1 GCA_025361645.1 Methanothrix sp. | reverse complement strand
CGATCATTTCTGCCACGTGATGAGTTGTCGGTTGGTAACCTATGCGAAGGATAGTGACCTTTTCGGTCTTATTCTCGGGGGACGTAATGCATCCAAGGGAAAAAAGCATAACAACTGCTAGCATAGTAATAAGAGTAATACTCTTCAAAAGCCATCACCTTTAACCCAATGCTAATGATCTTTCATTGATAATAATCTTTTGGTATATGTTTGACTCAGCATGTAAGAAAAAATGATTCACATGGCAAGAATTCAATCTCCATTGCACAGCCCTCGCTGGTTTTATACCGTTGGATGATTCCGCCACAAAGGGCAAATGATCTTTCGAAGAATCTCCAAGTTTGTTCATCCAGAGGATAATCTCGATCTTTTCCCAGGACAACTATGCATATGGAGACCCAGCCCTGATTAGAAGAGGTGATTATTTGTATCTCTGTTGCCCCGGCACTGGGGAGCCTTTCCATGAGGTCCATCAAGGCATCGGTGAAACGCTCTTTATCCATGCGCACTAATGGTAAGTTTTTGTCGGTTTTGAACTTCAGAGTTGCTCTCTCAAGCAAATTGACATAAGCTATCCTCGTCCGAAGCTCCCTGACATAGTCTTCATAGACATCGGCATCGATGATAGCATCATCCTCATAGGGCTTGGATAGAGAAAAATCCATGATCTCATTTAAACTTATATTGAGGTCCACATCATCTGCATAATAGGTGGGCCTAAAGCCACGATATGTGACTGTATAGTCGTTTAGCATTCTATTGGCTCTTCTCAGAAGTGATCTGTCCAGAAACGATCCTAGCTTTTTGCTCTCAAAAATCTGATCCAACTTCTTTATGATCTGTCCTGCTTTGTGTACCAAATCCCAATCAAGCTTCTTGCCCATATGTAATTCCGGCACAAAGCTGTTGAATTCAAGGAAGAGATCATCAATTTGCTTTATATCAATGAGCGTCTGCATGCCATCCGCCTCTCCGCTTTCCTCCAGCCAATCGAGCACATGAGAGACATAATCCAATCTGCCAATTATTATAGTAAGAAGCCTCTCCAACTCTCTCATCAAATCCTCTGCATAAATTGCTGTATTCCTAGCCCACTGCGGTGTGATTTCCTCCAGGCCTGACAGCGAAAGTACATCCTGATACATAGTGCTCAGAATAGTCCACGCTGTATCGACATCGACAATTCGGCCATGTCCTGGGCAGCAAAAGCTGATATTCTTTTTCTCAAGAATCCACATTATTTTATAAATAGATTTTATAAGATCCGACTGGCTCCAGCCGTATGCTCCTGCCATTCCCGGATTGGGGGCGAAGAAAAGGTCTCCGGTGAAAAGCAGACTTCCAGCTCTCAAGCATAAGCTGTCTGGGCTGTGACCGGGTATGGAATATATCTCAAGCGAGTCCTCATTGCCCAATGAAATCGTTTGGCTTTGCAGGACGGGACCATAGCGAATTTTAATAGAGTCTACATAATAAGAGAACTTCCATCCGTTCAGTTCAAGCTCAAGCGCTCCGCCAATAATGATGTCCTTTCTGGAAAGCAGTTTGATATCGACCGAAATGGGGGCCATTTTTTTCCCGAGAAGGCCTGCCAGAGTTAATTCGGAGTCCTGCCTTATCAGGGCTTCCGCCCCAATCTCCTGAGCAGCTACTACAATATCGCCCAGATCCTTGATCCTTCGGAGGCGATTTAATTGAAAACAATGGTCCAAATGAGCATGGGTTAGATATACGACCACTGGCCTTGGCTTCTCATTAAGCATGATCGCAATGTTCTCTACCAGGCAATCGAGCTGGTCGTCCAGAGCACCTGGGTCTATTACTGCGATTTGTTCTTCGCCAGATAGGATGAAAGAATTAGAGGACATGAGGTCTATCTTTCGAATATAAGGATAGAACTTCATTCCCCTGGTTCCGGGGATATGTTGTATAATATTAGATTTCATCATAATAATCATCCGGCGCAATAAGATTTAATATAGGTAATGATTATATTGTATATTTAACGATTACGTTGAAATAGGCAGAAGTGCAATAGTGTATTATGGACTTCGCGTCTGGTGGATTTTTCGCTCAAACTCTATTGATCCACATCTCTTCAATTTCTGGATTCGATATTCGTCCAGGGAGGAAGTGACACATGAATCTGCGCGAGAAGACACTAATCGTTATGGGAGCATCTCTTATCCTCGTGGTCCTAATCCTATACATCACTGCCCAAATGGAATTACTTCTAGGTTTTTCGAAGCTGGAAGAGGAAGTGATAAGTAAGGATGTTGAGAGAGCCCTAAACGCCATATCCAATGAGCTGGATAGCATGGACGGTCTGGCGGATTATTGGGCGTCCAGGAATGATACTTTTTCTTTACTCAGAGCAAATGATTCCTATTTCGTTAAAAATAATCTAAGTAGCGAAGAACTTTCTGATGAGAGCTTGAGCAATATGGGGATTAACTTGCTGCTATTTATGGATTCTTTTGGGCAAATAGTCTTCAGCAGATACTTAGATGAAAATGGGAGCCGCATAGAAATTCCCCCTGACCTGCCTGATCAATTATCTTTTTATGGGTTTTGTGCAGGATGCCTGGACAAACATAGCAAATATTCGGGTATTATTCTGATTTCCAACCATCCCATTCTTATAGTCACAAATCCAGTAACTGTGAGAAACGGAGATGGAGCCTCGGCGGGCAGAGTGGTATTGGGGCGCGATCTGACCGACAAGGAGGTTTCCAGGCTCTCCCAGATCACTCAATTGCATATAACAATTAAATCATTGAAAGATGAGATGATGCCTTCTGACTTTAAGGAGGCAAAACTCTCTTTGCCGGGCAATGATTCCGTGCTGGTCAAAAAGCTGGATAGTGACACCATTGCGGGATATGCTATTTTATATAATATCTACAACAATCCACTATTATTACTAAAAGTAGATTCGCCCCGGGCGATCTATATGCAGGGTTTGAAAAGCCTGCGGAGTTTTTTAATTTTATTTTCCCTGGCGAGCATTTTTTTATTTATTCTAACTTTATTTTACCTGGATCGTTCCGTTCTATACCGGCTAAGCGTTCTTACTGCCGGAGTTGCATTGATCGGTAAGAGCCAGAACATGACCTCCCGCCTTATGATCCAAGGAAAGGACGAGCTATCTGGCCTTGCTTCATCCATAAATGGTATGCTCGATGCATTGGAGCAGGCTCATGAAGATATCATCAATAGCGAAAGGCGCTACAAAGCAGTGGTTGAAGAGCAATCGGATTTGATCCTGAGGACCTTAACTGACGGCACAATAACCTATTGCAACGAGGTTTTCTGTAGATTCTTCTCAAATAGTTTGGATAATATAGTTGGGGAAAGAATAGAAAATCTGATCCCAACCGAAAATTTGGAACCGGCTGTAGAGGTGGTCAGCGGGCTTATGCCCGATAACTCTACGGCATCATTTGAAAGCCTATTCTTGAGGCCAGAGGGCCGACGTTGGATCCAATGGACCAGTCATGGTATATTTAACGAATCCGGATCGCTAATCGAGATTCAATCTGTTGGCAGGGACATAACTGAGCTAAAGCTGGCTGAGGAATCCCTCAAGCAGTCGGAGAGACGTCTGGCCGACATAATTGAATTTATGCCGGATGCCATACTGGCCGTTGATCTGAACGGCCTGGTAATGGTCTGGAATAAAGCCATGGAGAGCCTTACGGGTGTCAAGGCCGATAATATGCTGGGCAAAGGCAATTACGAGCATGCTCTGCCATTCTACGGATTTCGAAGACCAATTCTGGTCGACATGGTTTTAAAACCATTCAAGCACTTTGAAGCCGAATACGCGAGCTTCAAAAAAGAAGGAAATGCTGTCTTAGGTGAAATCTTTATCCCCCGTCTTGGGCCAAATGGTTCTTATCTGCTAGCAAAGGCAGCAACGCTGTACAATGCGGCAGGTGATAAAGTCGGGGCTATCGAATCCATTAAGGACATGACCGAACGAAGGGACATGGAGCAAAAACTGGAGAGAACGCGGACGGAATTGCATATTGCAGCAGATATCCAGAAGAGCTTCATTCCCGAAAAGACTCCAGATATTCCTGAATTTGAGATAGAAGCGGTGACCATTCCCGCCATGGAGGTGGGTGGGGATTTTTATGATTTTATTATTCAACCAGATGGAAAATATGGAATTGTAATTGCAGATGTTGCCGGAAAAAGCATTCCGGCAGCCATTTTCATGGCACTTTCCAGGACAATAATTCGAGCCAATGCCACAAATCAGTCCCAAGTCTCAATGGTGGCCAAAAATGCCAACAAAATGATTGCATCGGATGCATCTGCAGGCATGTTTGTAACCTTAATTTATGGCATTTTGGATGGAGAAACCTTATCTTTCCATTATGCAAATGCTGGTCATCCTCCGCCGTTGCTCTTCAGATCGGCAGACTGCACCATTGAAGAGGAAGCTTCAATGGGAATTGTCATGGGTATTATAGATACTGCTGAATACAATGAAAGTCGCATTAAGTTCTCCCCCGGTGACATGGCTATCTTTTACACTGATGGGATTACAGAGGCTATGGACCGCCAGGGAGAGCTATATGGTGTAAAACGTCTTATGGACGTCATTATAGGCAATTGTCAGGCAGGGACAAAAGAAATTGTAAAAAAAATACTCGCCGACATATCTGAGTTTAGCCAGAGTAACCTTGGAGGATGAAGCCCCTCGCTTTGATCCCACTTTGTTTAATAAGCGAAATCAAGGAGGCAACATTCAAGATCATCCTGTTGGCGGATGGGGCATAAATCTTATTAGGTCGCTAACGGATGAACTGAAATACGAGTATAAAAATGGGAAAAATAAATTAATCTTGATAAAAAGTCGGAGAGTCCCCTCTAAGAAAAGCGATAATAATTATTTGTAATGATGTCAAAAGAAATATATTCTTGAAACGAGTTAGAGGGGATGGCGAGCAGATGGAAATTGCTGAGAAAATTATAGGGGATATCTGTATTATCTCAATCTCTGGAAGAATTGATACGGTTACTTCCAAGAATGTGGAGGCTAAACTGGACAGAGCAACAGAGGAAAGGAAAGAGAAGATAATCATTAATCTCGAGAAAATGGACTATATCAGCAGTGTAGGGTTGAGGGTTCTGTTGTCAGCTTTGAAGAAACAGAAACTGAATCAGGGATCGCTTCAGCTTGCTTCTCTGCAACCGTTTGTGCAGAATATATTTAAGATAACAGGATTAGATAAGGTATTTCAGATCTTTCCTACGGAGGAAGCAGCGTTTCAGAGTCTGACGTCCGTTGAAGTCTAGCGTTTGATAAAGTCAGGAATAATTTCATGAAGATAACTGGTAAGAACATAAATAATATCCAAGTGATCGCGATATCTGGAAGGATCGACGTAATATCCGCAAATGATCTTGAGATATTTCTAAATAATGTCATAGGCAATAATTCCAGAATGATCTTTGATCTATCTGAGACTGAGTACATAAGCAGCTCAGGTTTGCGTGTCCTCATTGCGACTCTTAAGATATTGGAGAAGAAGAATGGCGAAATGAGACTGGCATCACTTCAGCCATTGATTAGGAATATACTTGATATATCTGGTCTCTCAAATATATTCTCAATACATCATAATCTTAAAGCGGCCATGGATAGCTTTGACTAGAGCCTTAAAAAAAGTTTAGAAGGCAGGCTTCTGCCTATTTTTTGGATCTGACAATCAACACAGGCCGCTGTCCCATCCTGGCCACATCAGAAGCTACGCTGCCAATGGTGGCTTCAGCCAGCCAGCCTTTGCCGTGAGAGCCCATGGCAATCAGGGAAACATTCTCATTTTCTGCTATGGATAGTATTCTATCAGCGACTCCACCCACAGAAGCAAAGGGGGTGGTTTCAACCTTGACCATGCCGCCTGAGCCATAAGTTCTTGGCTCTCCTGCCGAGGCAGAGACCGCGATGGCCTTGGCATTGATTCCTGTCTTTGCCAGATCTGCCTTGATTTCTTCGAGGTTATTCTCTGCCTTACCCAATGCAGCATCCACTTGCAACTGGTTTTCACCCTTAGCCACCACGTTCAGCAGCAATACGTTATTTGTAAGCTTCGACTCTTTTATCATTTCAATGGCGGCATTTCCTGCTGAGGAGAAATCAGTAGGAGCCATGACTTTCTCGAATATGTGCGAGCAGAATTTGCCCATTTCCACTTTGTCTATCTTATGGCGCATAATGAGAAGATCTTTGTCGCCATAGCGGAGAACGCCGCTGGAAACGCTGCCTAAGAGCAGGCCTTGCCAGATGCTTCTTCCTCTAGCCCCCATCACCACGAGCGAGACATTCTCCTCTCTGGCTACACGCTCTATTACCGCGTGTTCCGGTGTCTCTTCCGCGATCTCCGCTCTTACCTTGACGCTCAAATTGACGTCTTGCAGAGCCTTTTTGTAAACCTCCATTTTATTTGCAGCTTGCTTGATCTCATCGCCGGGAGACCAGACCCTGGCCAGAGGATCTTTAAATAAAACATGCAAGAGAACTACCTCTTTTACGCCGGGTATTTCTCCTGCACAGTCAACTAATTTTTCAGCATATTTGGAGAAATCCGTTGCTATCAAGATCTTTTCATACATAATCTATCACCTAATTCTAAGTATGACCTTCAAATTACATCGTGAACTTATCTGGAAACTGCTTTACTATGCCATCTGTCATCGAATCGGCCATCATATTGGCTTGATTCTCTATCTGGTCAAATGCCTCTACATCTGCTGTATAGTTCTTAGTTAGCCTGGCAACTGCTTCGGCTTTGGTGAGCGACAGATGATCATGCCACATGGTCATTAGAGCCGTCTTGTTCCAATTGGGGTTTATGCTATTCTCAAAGGCAGCAATCTCATCCGCATTCTCATACCATTTATTCTCTGCATCAGCCGCAGCCGTACCGTTTCCTGCCTTAGCTGCTTGCACAAGTGTAGCTGCGATTAGCAGATGCTCTTCGATCAGATCGCCAAATTTAATTCCGGTATCATTTCCATAATATGGCTTCATAGCATCGGCCATATCGTCATAGTTTTTCAGGAGTCTATCAGTTACAACTGCTTTATCTGTGGTATTATCGGCCACACTCATAATGAACATGCGCGTCCAAATGATGTGCTCTTCCCACAACATGCGCATCTTGAGCAACAAGTCCTCTTCAGACCCGATGATGCCTGTTTGGTTTGAAGACTTTTGAGTTTTCTGCATTTCTGCACCCAATGCCAGCGCAGACAGCGCTACAAGGGCAACTAGCGCCATCATTATAAACAGTGTTCTATTTTTCATAAGATCCCCAACAATAATAGTAGGTGATACTATAAAGAAATTTGTGTTTTTTAAAGAAGTGCTTTAGCCGAATGGAACGATCAAATTTGTCTGACAGACCAGATAAGAAAAAGAAGTCCAGAGCGGCAATACCGCTCTGAAAACAGCACTTAATTCGATTTATTGCTCGGCAGCCCGAAAGCTACAATGTAACCACCTGCATTGGGGGTTTGAATGTGCCCGGTAGGTACCAGCAGCATCCCGTTTCCAATAGATGGTCCTCCTATTCCAACAGGTGCACCAAGATTGAACTCCCACAGCGTTTTGCCTGTGTCTGCATCAAGGGCCATGAGGATTCCTGATGGGATCAGAAGCGTATCCGTCGGTCCTCCGAAGTCGTTGTACGGGTAGGGTTTTCCTGTTGCCGTGATGGTGCCTGAGAAGACCACCCCGTTGGTTACCAGCGGCGATACCCAGGTCGGGAAGTCGGTCTCATGCTCCCACTTGATATTGCCTGTCTTCAGGTCAAGGGCAGTTATGGACCCGTTGCCCATACCATTGGGCATGGAGTCAAAGGCGGGCACCACATGCCCTTCGGTCCCAGGTCCGCTGAAATAGATCATCCCCTGGTTGCTCACTGCGACATAGACGGTGTTGTTGTCAGCAGCTGAATATGCCTCTATGCCGTTGCCAGGTCCTGGCCAGACCACTTCGCTGCCGTTTGGTGCAGGCGCAACGTTGTCGTGGTAGAGTACAGCCACATTTCTCCACCAGATGGGTTTTCCGCTGGCGGCATCCATGGCTATGATGTCGCCCCTCTTGTCATGGCCGATGACGATCTTCTGTGGTCCGTTGCCCAGGTCCACAGTGACAAGGTTAGTTCCCCAAGCAGTATCCCAGTCGTGTGTGTCAGGAATTGTGACATTGAGGACAGAGCCCTCTGCTACGAAAGGCGTGGCCCACAGGATTTTTCCATCAGTTATATTTACTGCGATCACGTGGCTTGAATACAGGTTTGGTCTTGGCCTGGTCTCAGCTGTAAAATCGGGAGCTGCGTTGCCTATGGGCAGGTAGACAATCCCATTCTCCATATCGATGGCTCCACCAGACCATGTGGTTGCTCCGCCGTTCTCACTGGCATTCTTGCCCTCTACCCACTCTCCCACTGCGGTCTTGATCTGCCAGATTATCTTGCCGTCTTTCTTGCTGAGGGCAGTTACGCTTCCTTTCTCAGCTACTCCGAAGGGCGGCTCATCGCCCAGAGCAGAGCCTACTATGATATAATCTCTCCAGATGAGCGGAGGCGCTGATATGGTAAAAGCTTCGCCTATCGGCTGAATAATGGGAGACTCCCAGATCTTGGTGCCATTTTCGGTATCGATAGCGAGTATGGTCCCGTTTGGCCCAGTAGGTGCGTATAAGATTCCTTTATCATAATTCATACCATGGGACACTCCAAACCTGGGTATCTTTGTTGGAGCCGTGGAAATGTGCGGGTTGTATTTCCACGTTGTCAGGCCCGTGTCCAGGTCAAAGGCTATGACCTGCATGGCGTTGTTCTGGACATAACCAGTCTTTCCAATGATCAGTGGCGAGTCCTCAATCGTGTGACCCGTGTTGAGAATCCATTTGACTTGCAATTGATTGACGTTGCCTTTGTTTATTACCGTTTGTGGGCTGTGCCTGGACATGGCGTTATCATAGTTTACATTAGGCCAGTCTTGTTGTGTCAGCACTACCATGGGCGCCGATGCCACATTTAATCTAGTCATGTTTGGATCTGGCACGGCGGGCGGCGTCGTGCCCGGTTGTGCCGAGGTCACCGTGACCACGCCTGTCATTGATGGATGGATCTTGCAATGATATTTGTAAGTCCCAGGCTGCGAGAATGTGGAATTGAACTCCCCGCCATTCTTTATGGTCCCTGATTCAAATTTGCCGTCATCAGAAGTTATAGTATGACTTGCTGTATCATGGTTGATCCATGATACTGTCGTTCCTACCAGCACTGTAATAGAGTCTGGCTGGAAAGAAAAATCTTTGATCTCAATGGTCTTAGCTGTTGGCTGTGATTGATCTACGCAGCCTGATAGGCTTATCGACGATACTAGCATTACTATCAATAGCATAAGATTCGGACGTTTCATTTTTATATCATCTCCGTTCCAATCTATCGAAAGAAAACCAAAATTACCTTATGGCTGCTTGATGGATAAGTATTTGTTGATGCAGAAGATTATTAATACCAATAACGAAAACCGCAAAGTCCCTAGAATTCTCCGGGCAAAAGGTGTTTGAAATAGCGCTGGATGAGATCATAATTCCGCTGCTGGCGGTCGGGCTGGCCGAGATGGGCGACAAAACGCAGCTATCTATCCTGCTGCTCTCTTCTCGCACCCGAGAATACTTCCGGCTTCTCCTGGGTGTGATGCTGGCCTTTCTTCTGGCGGATGGATTTGCCATCTTGGTGGGCTCCTGGGTGACGAATGTCATTCCCATACATCTGGTAAAGCTCGTCTCCGGATTAGTGTTTATACTATTTGGCATATTGATACTGAAAGGAGATCAGGATGAGGAAGCGGAGAGCAACCTTTCCGCTAAGAGGGCTTTTGTATCCGGATTCTCTATGATCTTTCTCTCGGAATGGGGAGACAAAACCCAGATCGCTTCTGCCCTCTTTGCTACGGAGTACAATCCTCAAATGGTTTTCATAGGCGTCATGATTGCGCTTTTGCTTCTATCCATCATGGCCATATTCCTGGGCAAGTATCTATCCAGCAGGATCGATCGCAGAGTGATTACCAGAGTTGGTGGTGTCGTATTCTTGCTGATAGGCCTGTCTTTCCTGCTCTCTGCCGTCACATCATCGGCATTTGCCAATATACTTTGAAAAAAAAGTTGCCATTTTGAATACCTCGCAGATCCGCGGCGGGGTATTCAAAATAAACTCAAAGGATGATCTCAATATCCAGTTCTTCTGCCAGCTCTTTGTAGCGGTTCCTGATAGTAACCTCAGTCACGCCCGCCACATCGGCTACCTCGCGCTGCGTCCTTCTGTCCCCGCAGAGGATGGAGGCGATGTAGATGGCGGCGGCAGCCACGCCCGTGGGCCCGCGCCCGCTGGTGAGCTCCTTCTCGGCAGCCTGGCGCAGGATCTCAATTCCCTTGGCCTGCACCTCGCCCTTCAGATTCAGACCGGAGCAGAAGCGGGGGATGTAGTCAATGGGACTTGTGGGCATGAGCTTGAGTGCCAGCTCGCGGGAGACAAATCTGTAGGTCCTGCCGATCTCCTTTCTGGAAACCCTGGATACTTCAGCGATCTCGTCCAGGGTGCGGGGCACGTTGCACTGCCGGCAAGCGGCATAAAGCGCTGCTGCGGCCACGCCCTCAATGCTCCGCCCGCGAATGAGATTCTTGTCCACGGCTTTTCTGTAGACAACAGCTGCCGTCTCTCGCACGTTTCTGGAAAGACCCAGGGCAGATGCCATCCTGTCCAATTCAGAGAGCGCGAAGGCCAGGTTTCTCTCCGTAGCATTGCTGACCCTGATGCGGCGTTGCCACTTTCTCAGCCGGTACAGTTGCGCCCTGTTTTTGGAGGATATGGTCTTGCCGTAGGAGTCCCTGTTCCTCCAGTCGATCATGGTGGAGAGGCCCTTGTCGTGGATGGTGTAGGTCATGGGCGCTCCCACCCGAGACCTCTTCATGCGCTGGTCGTGGTCGAAGGCTCTCCACTCCGGCCCCTGGTCGATGAAATTCTCGTCGATGACCAGACCGCAATCTGAGCAGACCAACTCGGCGCGCTCATAGTCGCGCACGAGGGTGTGGCTCTTGCACTCCGGACACTCCACCGTGAACTTCTCGAACTCGTCTACCTTCTCTTTCTCGCGCTTGAGCCGGGTCCTTTCTTTGAGCTTTTCCGGCTCCGCCCTCTCTATCTCTCTCAGCTTCTCAATCTCTTCCACTTGCTATCTCTCCCCGGCGCCTCGTCGATATAGAGCTTATTTCCGACGTGGGCAGCGGCATCTACACCTCTATTTGGTCGAACGATGATGTACGGGTGATTAATGGGGCCGAATATATCGAAAACCTTTCCGACTCTGGTCCTCTTCTGATCTACAACCCAGGAATTGGTTCTGGGGATATTGGTCTCGCTTCCAACAATCTGCTCGCTCTGGAGAATCAATTTATTCTGTACTACATGAAGAGCGGTGCCTAATCTCTTCAAGAGGCCACCTCATCTATATAGATGCAGAACTAATATTTAAGCCTTCCGAAAACCATTTATAAATGTCTATTTCAGGGAGGAGGGGGGGTGGGTGGCCGCCTAAAGGTTTATCAACCCTAGTCCAGTAACCTACTATGTAATGTTCGAACAGCTTCCAACCGTACCAACATCAGAAGAGCTTTTAAATAAGTCCTTTAGGCGTGCCTCTCGCGCCACAGATGACGAGTCCATGGTGCAAAACGCCGGCAATATCCTCTCTGACAATCTCAGCAACCTGATCAAGAAATTCCCCTCCTTTGAGAATCTGCCGCCCTTCTACAGAGAGATGGCGGACATAATCGCTGGCGTGGATCGCATCCGCATCAGCCTGTCTCGCCTGAGCTGGGCTTCCCGACAGATCAGACTGATCTCAAAAGAGTATGTAGGCACTATTCGAAGGTCTCGCGGTCTGGACACCAGTCCTGCCCGAAAGTCAGCCTTTGGGCGCTACTCTTCAGTCATGAGGTCCATTGAGAAAGATCTGCTATTCTTGAATGAAGCTCGAAACCTGCTGCGCAAGATGCCTACCATAAACCCGGCGGTTCCGACCATTCTCATCGCCGGCTACCCCAATGTGGGCAAGTCAAGCTTCATTGTGCGAGTCACTGGAGCGCGGCCCGAGATCGCCATGTATCCATTTACCACGCGGGGCATCTTTGTAGGCCACTTCATGCGGGGCGATCAAAAGTATCAGGTCGTGGATACGCCCGGGCTGCTTGACCGACCCATGGAGGAGAGAAATGAGATTGAGCGGCAGACGGTAGCTGCCCTGAGCCATCTGCAAGGAGTGGTTCTCTTTATCTTGGACCCCAGTGAGCACTGTGGCTATCTTATCGATTCGCAGCTTTCTCTGGCCGAGGATCTCAAGAACTGGCTAACGCTGCCCGTTCTGGTTGTGGCCAATAAGGCAGACATATTGAGATTTGGAGCAGATAAAGATATGCTGCACATGTCCACCGAGACCGGTCAGGGCGTAAATGAGGTACTGGATAAGCTCGTCTGCCTGCTTGATGCCATGCCGCCCTATGTTGCTCCGGAGCCTGATCCGGAAGAAGAATATATGGTTCCCAGCCGGAGAACGTGAAGCCGCTCGAAAAAGCACCCTTCGTCGGCCACCACCTCGGCGGTTAGCCCGGCAGCCTCCGCCGTTCTCCGCACTTCTGTGAGCCCGGTCAGGCTGGAAATGAGCAGCAGTGCTCTACCACCAGGCCGCAGATGCAGAGCCAAATCTTCAATAAATCGATCCACCGTCTGCCGGCCGTTCTCGCCTCCGTCCAGGGCGTAGTCTATCCATTGACCGGTTCGCTCTTTTGGCTCGGTAGGCAGATATGGTGCGTTGAAGAGTATCAGGTCGAACTTTCCTTTGATGCCCTGGAACAGATCTGCTCTTATGACCTCGATCCCCCTGGCTCTGGCCGCCCGGACGGCATGGGGATTTATGTCCGTGGCCAGGAGGCGGGCGACCTTCGCTCCCAGCTCCTGGGAGATAAAGCCGCTGCCGCAGCCGATCTCCAGGGCCTGGGTCTCTGGCCTGGCCTCGGCCAGTGCGGCTCTGAGGAGGAGATAGGTATCCTCGGCGGGCTGGTAGAATTCTTCATTATTGATGGGGGCGGTGGCGGTCATTGGGGGGGTGCTCATTTTGCCGGGGGGAAAATAAACCTTGGCTTTTCGTTAATTTGCTGCCTCAGCAGGCACAGAGCACACGAAGGACTTGATCTATTCCATTGCCCATACGATACAACAAGGAACCAACCATATGAATAGTCCTTCCTGAAATCTGCCAAAGGATTATTGCGCCCCATCACATCTGAGACTTTCGCGGGCTCTCACCAACGGTCTGGGATGAGATAGCAAATAACAAGACCGTATAAGTGCGACGTGCTCCTCGCCTATAATACCAAGATCGATTATCGCATGTGGTCTCGTGCTCATTGGTAGAACTCAGGGGCCAGCTCGGCGGCTTTGGCATAAGCTGCATCAGATTCGTTGGTGCGATTGAGATTGCGAAGAATGTCGCTCTTGCTAAACCAGGCACCTGCAATGCTGGGATCTAGCTTGAGGGACTTATCAATAACATTGAGCGCATCATCATATTTTCCCTGTCTATTGAGAGCTTCTGCCATGCCGTACCACGCATGGCTGTTATTTGGATCGATCTTGGTTGCCTCAGCGCATGCCTTGATAGCCCCATCATAAGCCTTGATGGCCTCGTTGTCCTCGTCCATGTTACTGAGAACGCTTGCCATTCCGAACCAGGCATCGAGATTGCTGGGGTCCAGTTTGGTAGCCTGTTTGTAGCATTGGACAGAGTTTTCATACGCGCCTGGTGTAAGGAGTACAAGTCCTTGACTCTCAAGAGCCTTGCCTTTGGCAACCCATGCCTCCGCACATTTTGGATCAAGTATGAGGGCTTCATCGTAGGCGGTGATGGTGTCGTTTACATAATCCCGTATGCGCCATTGTGTCATACTACCAACATGTTCCAGAGCATAGCCTCGGTTGATCCAATCACGGGAATTATGAGGCTCAAGCGATAGAACTTCATTGTAGCACTTGAGTGCTAAATCATCAAATCCACCGAGCCAGAACTCATTGCCTTTAGCGAGCAACTCTGTTGTATTCTGCTGTCCATGCACGGGCACCATTAGCAGCAAAACAATGAATGCGATCTGGGTCAACTTCATAGGATCAGAGAAGTGCCTGAAAGATATACACTTACCTGTTGACTGGCAAATAACAAAAAGAAAATATTGATACCAGAAAACTATATTTCTAGCCAGCGCATAGTGGCATAATGCAGCGAGATTATGCGTCTCTTGATAGGCTTATATCTAAAAAGAACCTACCTGGCCAGGTTTCTACCCTATAATAATGACCTGGATCTGTGAATGAATGATATCCTTAATCGTGATCGCCGAAGACGAAGGAATGCCTGACCTAGCTATATATATATAAATGGATTGTAGCAGTTGGATGGCTTTGCCAGAGCGATGATTCTGGTGATAGTAGTGAAGGCGGAAGGGATTAAAAAATGGATGAGATGAATTTCAACGAGAATATAATCGGATGTCAAGTCTTTTCTGGTAGAATGAACATGATGGCTAATTCTATTGATCTTTTAATTTCAGCTATTTTGGAGAAGTTAGGGCATAATTTGAATAGAAAACCGTTAGGGCCTAAAATTGGTCTATTTAGAAAAAGTGAACCAATATTGTCATCTAAATATTCAGGTGAATTCGACTTATTGATTGATAGATTGGATCGATTCAATGCGAATTGGAATGCAACCAAACATGGTATGATGGTCGGTGGAACATCATTTGTAACTTTTCAAAAAAATGGATTATCTTTTATATTTGATCCGAAAAAGATAGCAGAGATCGATAGAGAATTCACGGAAACGATAGCAAATCTTACTGAAATATGGAATATGATGCTAAAAGAGGAGCAAAAGCATTAACCCTACCCTTGACAGGAAGAAATGGGAGGCAATTCTGTGGTTCCAATTGACATCCAGACAGCTTTATGATCTCAAGACTATACATCATTCCTATGGCTCAGATTACCGGGCAAAGTGGTCGCCTGAATTTAAGAGAATCCTCCGTGAAGTTAGGAAACTGGAAAATATTCGCGAATATTGTGGGACCAAATGAACCAGGTCAAAGCGATTGGTCCGGCAGCTTTGAAATTCAAAAATCTGACTACTTTAGTAAGGTTTTTAATTCAGTCCGTGAATTTAAACGCAGATTTCTACGGCGACGAGAACTACAATGGAAAAATCATAATAATCGATGATTCGATCAGTTCCTACGATGATCCAATAATCATATATTTTAGAGTTACAGGCGGACTAAAGAAATCATCATCTATTTCTAAATGACGACAAAAAAATTGAAATTCAGTCCCTCCTGAAATCAGGCGGAACTTGCCAGTCTCTTTCCTTCCAGCTCCTGCAACTGGAGCACCCTCATCTGCACAACATCCATGGCATCCTCGAATAGCTTCCTATCTATCTCAATGCCGAAGAATTTTTGGAGCTTCTCCGGCGGGGTCATGGTGCTGCCGGCGGAGAGATAGGCCATGTAATTCTCATTGAACTTTTCCGGATCTTCTTTATACATCTTGAATAAAGACAAAGTCACAGCTTTAGACAGGGCATAGCTGAAGGTGTAGTAGTTATTGGTGAAATAGATGTGGCTGATGTAGGTCCACTGGGCACTGTCCTGTGGATAATAATCCACCAAATCGCTTCGGTACTCCTTGGATAAGTTAGTCCATAGAAGGTTAAGATCGCTGCCGTTCACATTTGTCTTTTGGCGGCAAAGCTCGTGTGCCTTGTTCTCGAACTCGGTGATCATGGGCTGGAAGGTGAAGTAGTTCTCATAATCACTGACGGTCTCGGCTAGAATTGCCAGGGCCGTATCCTGGTCGTAGTTTTTCAGGGCATAATCCACAAAGAGCTCCTCATTGAAGGTTGAGGGGATCTCCATCTCGTACTCTCTGCCATAACAGTAAAGATAATCCACATTATTGCCCATCAGGTAGAAGTTGATGGCATGCCCCATCTCATGAGTAAGGGTTTTCTGGTCATCCATCAAACCCTTGTAATTCATGAATATCAACGCCGGCCGCTGCAGAGCACACATATCCTGGCAGTAGCCTCCCGGCTGCTTTCCGCCCTCTGGATTGGGGTAGACATCCATCGAGCCGCTGGTTGTTGTCTTTACAAATATGTCCTGGAAGGCCGGGTCCATCGCCGCATAAGAAGCGAATATGTTGGAGAGCGTCTCCTCGTAGCCGTATTTCTTGTCGGGATTTTCCAGCAGTTGAAGCGCCAGGTCATAAGGCTTAAGGGGCGACAGATTCATCCTTGTCTTCCGGAATTCGTAATAGCCATCGAAGTTGCCCTTGCGCTCCTTGAAGACCTGGTTCATTGTCTCCACCTGCTCTTTAGTGAGATAGGTCTCGAACATCTTGGCGTCGTAAGAGTCGGAGTAATTCAGCTCTCGGGCGATCAGGTCGTCTAATCTTGATTTATTGCCGTAGATCTGTGCCATCTTATCCGACTCGTTAATGAGATGATAGAAACGTTTGTCGTAGCCCATCTTTCGGTTGTTTCGGTTGCTGTTCGTGGAGAGAAGCTCAGAGTAGGTTTGAGAGTTTATGGCCAGCTCACTTCCATTCTCTAAAGTGATATTTCCAGCAACGGTAACGTTATTGGTTACCGTCTTTTCCGCCTTCGTGTTGATCTTCATAAGCTGGTTGGATATATCGGCCAGATAGGCGGCATGCGTCTCATTTCTGGGCCGGTGATCTTTGTAGCGCTGGTAGCTGTCCACAAGGTATGCTCGGTACTTTTCCAGGGCCCGCTCCTCCGAAAATAGCCGGTCCCATTCGGCAGGGGGAAGCGACTTCATCAGTATTTCGGCAAAGGATGTGGCCTTGGCATGCTCAGTGTATAAATTCTGCACATCGGAGATGAATTTCTCGAAGAATTTGTCGTTGACATTCAGGCTATTTTGGGCATAAGCATAAGCCATAACTACGTTTATGTTCCTGCTGAAGTTTTTATTTGCCTCGATGTACTCCAGCAAAGCCTTTCCTGTGAGGTTTTTGAACAGGGGACGAAATGTCGTATTTATCTGCTGCGACATTTTTTGCAGCCCTTCGAATTCTGCGGTTGCCGCCTCCTTATCTTTAAATAAGCTTGATAAATCCCAGGACGTGGTAATTTCACTTTTATTCAGTCCTGTCATCTCTTTCTCAGGAGATGCGGCTAGGCTTGAACCACTAATTAAAAGCATAATTGCAATGAACATGGCCGTTATTAAAAATCCTTCTGCCGATTTAATCACTTTTCCACCTCGAATGTCATACAAATTGACCCATCCACTATAAATAATTGAGTCTGCATGGCTAGGATGGTTTCGCAATGAAATATAAATAGAAAAAGCGGAGTCTATCTGCTTCGTAGGGTAAGGGATGAAGACAAAGATTAGAGGACAAATGATGAATAAATATCCAATAGTTGCACTGGTCCTGCTCCTGGCAGGAATGGCTCTGGTCTTGAACTCGTCCGGCATTTCCTGCCCTTTTGCCGGAGAAAACAGCTCATGTCAGGTAAATGGAACCTGTAGTGGGAATTGCGGCATAAATTGTGGAGGGAATGGCAGCGGAAACTGCGTCTGTCCCAATGGTGCCACAAGCGCTCAAAATAACTCATCCGAGGAGAATTGCTCCGCACTGGGGTCATGTCCTGTGAAGGCAGCGTCCACGGGAAATGGCTGCTGTTCTGGACGCTGAAATTTGATGCTGATCGAGACCGTTCTCGATCAAATCGATAGACTTTTATGGACGATTGAATTCTTGATGAGGAAAGGTGATCCGGCTTGATGGGAATCAATGAAATGGGATTCGAGGTCTTCGAAGAGATGCTCGATTATGCAGACGAGCTGCAAATCGAGGTCCAAGAACTTGATAACGGTACTGTTGTGGCTGATGCGGGCGTACAGGCCCATGGTGGCTATGGTGCAGGCGTCTACCTCTCCCGCCTCTGCATGGCAGACCTGGCGGAAATTCAGCTTACACCCTTCGATATTAAAGGCGTTTTATTGCCGGGCATTCAGGTGGCCACAGACCATCCCGCCGTCTCCTGCATGGCCTCTCAGTGCGCCATGTGGCAGATCAAGGCGGACAAGTACTTCGCCATGGGCAGTGGTCCTGCGCGCGTACTGGCCAGAAAGACCCGAGACCTCTACGAGAAGATCGGCTTTGAGGAGTCCTCAGATGTGGCAGTCATTGTCCTGGAGTCAAACAAGCTGCCGGACGAAACCGTCTCTGCCCTCATTGCAGAAAAGTGCGGCATCGATCCGGCTGACCTGAGAATTGCCGTTGCGCCCACGGACAGCGTGGCCGGTCTGGTGCAGGTCTCGGCGCGCGTAGTCGAGACGGGTCTGCATAAGCTCTTCACCATGGGCTTTGACATAAACACCATCAAGTGCGGCTGGGGCCGGGCACCCATCTCACCCATAACAGGCGACGCTACCATGTGTATGGGCTCCTCCAACGACGCCATAATTTACGGTGGGGAGACTTACTACACACTGGAATACGAGAACCTGGAGGAGCTGCAGCAATATCTGAAAGGCATGCCGTCCCAGGCCTCTCGAGATTGGGGGGCACCCTTCTACAAGACCTTCAAGGCGGCGGGTTTCGACTTCTTCAAGGTGGATCACAACGTATTTGCTCCGGCCAAGGTTGTCATGAACGAGATTAAGTCGAGGCGCACTTTTGTAAGCGGCAAGGTCAACCTGGACGTATTGGCTGAGTCCTTCAACCTGCAAAGCTAGATAAGCTCGCTATAACATCCAAGGAGATTGAAATGAAATCCCCAGAGTGTGACCTCAAGGGCCATGGACCGTGCCGCGGCTCTATCTGCCAACGTGGCATAAGCCTCAATCACATGTGCGACCTGCACATCAGGCTTCAATCATACTGGACCGGACATAATCCTGGTAAGAAACTCAACGATTGGCTGGACGGACTGGCAAATGCGGAGATTGAGGAGGCATTGAGGAAGGCCCCCATCCGCGGAAAGCACTGGATGGTGGTCGATATTCCATCTAGCGATGATTAAAAGATTAAAAAAGGAAATAGTTATTGATTGGATTTCAGATCAGTCAGATCCAGGGAAATACTCCTTACGAGCCTGTTTCTCTGGAATGCTCATCTCCTCAAGTACGAGATGCATGGAATCTACCATTCTTTGCGGGCCACTGGAATAGAATGTCCAATCGGCATAATTGGGAAGGAGCTGCTTAATCATATTGGCATCGATTCTGCCCATCCGGCCTTTCCAGGAAGGACCTGGAAGGGTCAGGGTATTAATGATAGTAAGATTCTGATTTTTAGTCATTAGGCTATCGAATTCATCTTTGAAGGGAATATCATCCTCCTGCCGGTTGGAGTAAAACAGGAAAATGTCAGTCGCTAGATCCTTATCTGTGCAGTATTTTATGATGCTTCGTAGAGGCGTTATGCCTATTCCCCCGGAGAGCATGGCGATCTTATTGTACTCCCCGTTAAAGGTGAAATCGCCATACGGTCCGGAAAACCTGATAGTGTCTCCCTTTTTTAGGGAAAGGAGGGCATTGGAAAACTCATGGCCGGTCAGCCTTTTGGTGACCTGCATAAATTCCTCAGTCGGGCTGCTGGAGAGAGTGAGAGGCTTTGCGATTTCGCCCTCTATGCCATAAAGCTCTAGAATTATGAACTGACCGGGAAGGTAATCAAATCCTGGGGGCCGGTAAAACCGAATTGACCTGGATGACTTGGTGTTTTGCACCGTCTCAATTACCTGAGACTCAAATTGCGGCTTCATAAAAAAAATTGGCTCAGAGCCCTGAGGCGCTGGCCAGCTCCAGGCTTAGGCTTCGATCGTTGTTGCCCTCAATGAGTGCGACAATGCTTCCCGTATTCCAGAGATAGAGATATCTGAAGCTGTTATCTCCTCGAATGTCCTTTATCTCCAGAGCCTCATGGCCGTTGATTGTGGCATTGCCGAATATGGGCAACTTCCGAGCCAATTGATCCAGGTATGTCTCCTGGGATTTGAAGTTGGAGACGGCAGCCCTGGCATGCTCCTCATCGGAAAGCTGGATCAGGGTGATCTTGGCATCGTAGTTCTCGCCGGGCTTGCCCCACTGGTATATGCCCACAGAGGTATTGGCCGGGCCAATGTCATTCGATCCGTAGAATCCCCTGATATAGTCGGTCATATTCACACTGCTGTCCATCTCTGGCAGAGCTGCCAGCAGCTTGAAGCCATCCGGCAGATTCTCCTTTGGGACGGCGGGATTCGATGTCGCTGCACCCGCCGGGTCCTTCGCCAGGCAGCCAGTGCTTGACGCCAGCAGCAGGGATATGGATAGTAAGCAAATTATGTTTTTTGATGTCATGGACGAGCCTATCGTATTTTCAAGTCCATAAGCCTTGTGAGCCAAAAAATGCTCTATCAGACCATTTCAGAAGGCAGGTACCTTCTCAAGGTGCTGTCCAGCTCATCCATCTTAACAGGCTTGCTGATGTAATCATCCATTCCTGCCTCGATACATTTTTCCCGGTCACCCTCTAGAGCGTAAGCAGTAACGGCTATAATTTTGGGCTGCTGTGAATCCGGCCAGAGCCTGCGGATTTGCCTGGTCGCTTCCAGGCCGCTTAATTCCGGCATGCGAACATCCATCAGAATTATATTGTAATGCTGGCGTTGCAGAGCTTGCAGGACCTCAAAGCCATTGGCTGCGACATCGGCACGATAACCTAGACGCTTGAGCATTTCGAGAACAACTTTCTGATTCAATAAATTATCCTCCGCAAGCAAGATGCTCAGGCGGCCAGGCGCAATAGTGCTCGGCATCGGTTCAGCAATAGGTTGCCTCTTATGTTCTATTTGGGACGCATCTCCCATCACTTGCCCGCTGAAGACAGATTTGGTCCGAATAATGAAATAGAAGGTCGATCCCTTGCCCCGCTCGCTCTTGACCCAAATCTTTCCCCCCATGAGCTCTACAAGCTTCTTGCTTATGGCCAAGCCCAGGCCTGTGCCGCCATACCTACGTGTGGTCGAGGTGTCAACCTGGCTAAAGGGCAAAAATAGCTTGTCTAATTCATTCTCTGCAATTCCAATACCGTTGTCCTTTACTGCGAAGAGAATATCTATGCAGTTTTCCGAATTTTGGCTGGAGACAGAGACAGTGACACCACCAGAATCGGAGAATTTAACCGCATTGTTCAGCAGGTTTCCTAGAATCTGGCGCAGCCTTATCGGATCGCTAAAAATCCTTTCCGGAGTGCCGTGGATAATTTTATACGAAAGGTTCAAGCCTTTCCTTCTGGAATCACCTGATACCAGATCCAATGATTCCTGAATGCAGTGGCACAGGTCAAAAAGCTGCTCATCGAGCGCTACCTTTTTCTCCTCCATCACGGAAAAATCCAAAATGTCGTTTATAATAACCATTAGAGCTTCGCCACTGCTCCTTATTATCTCCACAAATTCCATCTGCTCAGGCGGCAGTCCCTCATCTAAGAGCAAGCTGGTCATGCCTATGACCGCATTCATGGGAGTACGTATTTCATGGCTCATGTTCTCCATGAATTCCGATTTTATACGTGTAGCCGCCTCGGCGACATCTTTGGCCTTCCATAGCTCTTCATTCGCTCTAACAAGCTGGTGGGTCCTCTCCTGGACTCTCTCCTCCAGTTCGTCCCTGATCCTTTGAAGCTCATCTTCCATTTGCTTCCTGGCCGTTATGTCGATGACGGCCATACGAAAACCGTTGCAAGGGCTTGCTGAGATGGCCCGGCCCTCGATCAAAGCCCATCCATTATCTCCCTCTTTCCTTCCATTGCCTTTCAGATGAACCTCCGCAATCTCTTTAGCATCCGAGGCTACTACGCGACTACAAAAAGCATTAAACTTGGAAAGGCTTTCCTCTGCCAGGTAAGCCTGGAACAGATTGTCAAGCATGTGTGCTCGCTCTGTTCCCAGAAGAGTGGCGGCGGCCAGATTTGCCTCACGAATCTCCCCGGATGGCTCCAAAGTCAGGTAGCCGATAGGTGCGAATTCATAGAGGTCCCGATACTTCTCCTCTGATGCAGCAAGCTCTGCCGTTATCCTCTGCAGCTCCTCGTTTTGCAGTTGCAACTCGACCTGGCTCACCTCCAGCTCATGACAGAGGGCCCTTACGTCCATCTCGGAAAGGCAGACAGAGCGACTATTCTTGCGTACCTCGTCCTCAGCCTGCTTTCTCAGGACAGGATCCACGGGAAATGTCTTGTTCGATGGCATGGCTCACGAATCCTTTTCATTTGTGATGTCTTCCGTGGCGAGGAGGATCAGGTCCTCTTTACTGGATATTATCCTCCGGGCATTGAGACGCATGATGCGCCTACCGATCTTTGGGAAATCGTGCTCCACATCGTAGCTCCCAAATACGGCATTCTTAGGCAAGATATCCTCAAGAAGCTGGTGCAACCCAGCAATGTCCCACTGATTATTTCCTAAAGCATAGATAAGTTTTCCCTCGGTCTCTTGGGGTGTCACTTGGAAGGTCTCATAGAAGGTGCGGTTTGCGGAGACGACCCGCATGTCGGAATTCAGCACTATGAGCGGTTCGGAAACGGTCTCAACTATGTTCTGTGCGTAGCTTTTTGCATCCAGGAGGGACTTCTCCAGCTCTTTGATCGTGGAGATATCATTGAACGTGACTGCCACCCCGTTGATCCGGTTCTCAGAGGTACGGTAGGGCATGACACGCATCTGAAACCACTTCCCATCTACCGTTTCCACCTGTCTCTCTTTAAACTGCAGGGTATCGAGCACTTCTCGCACATCATTGACAAAAGACTCGCCCGACAGGTTCACTTTGAGGTCGGTTATGGACCGGCCGACATCGTTGCTGATCAAGCTGATGATGGGCTTTATGACATCAGTGAACCGTCGCACTCGCAGGTTGCTATCCAGGAATAGCATAGGGATCTTTGTTGTGCGCAGCAAGTTTCGCATATCGTCATGGCTCTGAGAAAAGGCCTCAATCTTAGACTGAAGTTCTGCGTTCACTGTGAGAAGCTCCTCGTTCAAGGATTGGAGCTCCTCTTTGCTGGTGGTCAGCTCCTCGTTGGTACTTTGAAGCTCCTCGTTGATAGACTGGAGCTCCTCATTCATGGAGGTCATCTCCTCATGAGAGGACTGCCTTTGCTCTGCTGCTCGCTCAAGCTCCGCTCTTGCATTCGTGAGCTCCCTTTGCAGTTCCTCAAAGCGGTTATCCTGCGAAGAAACATCCGCGCCAGGCTTTTCCAGTTGAATCTGGGGTGGTTTTGGCAATGCAACCTCTTCGAAGACCACCAAATAAATATCTGCCCGACCCGAGTGTTTTGAGATCGGCTGCACCGTCAGGCGTACATGCAGTGTGCCGTCCTCCTTAGGCATGGCCACATTTTCGGCAACGACCTTGCGCTTTTCAGTGGCAGCGGTTCGGAGAAGAGAGATGAGAGCATATCGAAGACCTTCTCGCGCCATGGCAAAGATGTTCAGGTTCGCCTTTCCAGGCAACGGTTCCAGATATTTTCCAGTTCGGCCGTGAAAATAAACGATATCTCCGTCTTCGGTGATTATGACCGCAGGAGGAGCATACATCTCAAGCAGTTGATGCTGGACGATGGAGGTAAGGGATTGCCCTCTAGCTGTAGCCGAGGATGCCTCTCTAATCTCGTGTGCATCAGACCTGGCGGAAAACACAGAGGGCAGATCATTTGGACCTGCCCGGCTCGGCACATCCCTCCTCTGGAAGATCCTCCAATTGCCCTCCAAAGTGCTGAAAAGATCACTATAGCCGCCAATCGACTCGGCGCTTCCCAGGAATAGAATCCCGCCGGAATTTAATGCATAGTGAAAGAGGGTTACGAGCTTTCTTTGCAGCTCAGGAGAGAGATAAATGAAAAGGTTTCTACAAGAGATGATGTCCAGGTGGGTGTAGGGGGGGCCGCGGATGATATTTTGCGGGGCGAAGACTATGCATTCTCGCAGGTGAGGGCGAATGCGGTAGGTTCCATTCTCCTCTATGAAGAATCTCTCCAACCGCGTTACAGAGACGTCCGCCTCAATATTCATCGTGTATCTTCCCTGGCGGGCAATATCGATGGACTCCCTCTCTGTGTCTGTGGCGAAGATCTGGAACTGGATCTCTCCGTTTCGGCCCAGATTTTCCAGATACTCCTGAAGCACTATGGCCATGGAGTAGGCCTCTTCTCCCGTTGAGCAGCCCACAACCCAGATGCGTAGCAAGCTGCCTGCCGGGCGGGACGAAATCAGTTCGGGCAGCGCCTTTTCCAATAGCGCTTCCCAGGCTCCGGGGTCCCGAAAGAAGCGCGTAACTCCGATGAGCAGTTCCTTGGAAAGGATCTCGACCTCAGACGGATTCTCTTGCAGGTAGCGGATGTAGTCATTCATCAGGGTAAGCTGGTGCAGTCCCATGCGACGCTCGATTCTGCGAATTATAGTGCTCCGCTTGTACAGAGCGAAATCCTGGCCGGTACGAGAGCGAATGAGAACGAAGATCTTGGCCAGGCTGTTTTCCAGGATGGGAGTCACACAAGCATGCTGCTCCCGTAGCTGCATATTGACCTCGACGTATTCGCACAGCAACCGGGATAGCTCCATGGGCGGCGCGATGTAATCCACAAGACCCGTAGCGATGGCGCTTTGCGGCATGGATGCAAATTTAGCAGATGCCGGTTCCTGGGCCATGACCATTCCGGTACGCTCTTTCAAGGCCCGGATGCCAAGCGTTCCATCGCTGCCCATGCCCGAGAGAATGATGCCCACTGCCTTTCCATCCTGATCCTCGGCGAGGTGGCGCAAGAATGTATCAATCGACGTCTTCGCCCCAAAAGTCGTGGTTGGTTTGAGCAGTATAAAGGTGCCCTTGAGTATGGAGAGATCGGTTCCTGGTGGCTTAATGTATACTGTATCCGGTCGGGCTAACATGCCGTTCTCCTCGACCTCCAGCACAGGCATCTGAGTGTATCGCTGCAGGATCTCAGGGAGGAGACTGGGCTGATCCGGGTCCTGGTGCTGGACGATCGCAAAGGCCATGCCGCTTTTTGCCGGCATGTGCCTGAAGAACTCTTCTAATGCCTCCAGCCCTCCGGCTGAGGCTCCGATGCCGACGAATGCGAGAGGAGAGCTATCCGGCTCCGGCTCTGCGGGCAGGCGCTGGGTACCCTTGCTATCCTCATTTATCCCTCGCGTACCGTTTAGCTCGGCTGAAGCATTCTTTTCAGCCATAATGCCCCTCAAAGCTATCGTTCCTATGGTCTGGCCCTCTCTTCATCCTCTCACCTAGAATTGCAAAGAACGGATATGATTTTTATGTATATATTTCTCTCGGAAGGACATAGAGCAGAAATAGCCTGCATACTATTACTGAATATTACAAAAATAAAGAAGTACTGCTAAAATTTTAATACTTAATATTGGCAACGAAGAGAGGTTCTTGATGCACATATATCTAATTTTTTAGGTAATGGTTTTGCTTAAATGGCAAATAATTTTCCCTCTCTTTGGCAACGAGTCCAAGGTTTTACTTACTTCTTCATGCAATCGCATAAACGCAGTTTGCCTCTCATGAATTCGCATATGTTTGGTCAATATCATGGCCAGTTCATTCATCTTGAAAGGCTTTGGCATGAAGTCATTCATTCCTGCGTCATGACATATTTCTCTGCTGTTGGGAAGAATACAAGCAGTAAGGGCTATGATCGTGGGCTGCTGCGAAGATGGACAATGCAGGCGAATCAGTCTGGTGGCCTCCAAGCCGTCCATCTCAGGCATACTTAAGTTCATCAAAATTATATCATAAGGCTGACGTTTCGAGGCCAATACTGCCTCTCTGCCATTAGAGACTGCATCGGCTCGATAGCCCAAGTGCTTGAGCATGGCAGAGGTTACTTTCCTGTTTGATTCGTCATCTTCCGCAATCAAGATGCACGCAGACCTGGATGCTTTTTCTGACATAAACGTCAAATCCTCAGTAACTGCAAGATCCCACTCCTGCACATAATATATTTTAATGATATTTATAAGTTTGCTTAAAATCAAAATAAGCTAATAAAGTTATTTACAAACAAATAATTATAATTATGTTAGTTGAATGAGAGAACGCCTAAGGTATGCAGTTTCATTTGCTCTTCACTGGGTACGATTTTTTTCAACACAAAAATGATCCCGAGCCACTTTTCCCGCGCGGGAAAGGCTAAAGCTGCACCACCAGTTCATCCTCTCCTACTATTATCCCCGGAAAATCCCGCACCGTCGCCACAGCCTCGCGCCGCATCTCAAGGCTTGTGTACCTTCCCGCATCGAAGTGGGTGAGGGCGAGGCGTTTGGCCTTGGCCCGCCGGGCGATATCGGCGGCACTCTGGGGATTGAGGTGGGGCCAAGCCGGGTTCTCTTCGCCGGGCAGGTGGGCGCATTCTGCAATGAGCAGGTCGGCGTCCGCCGCCAGGAGCACGGCGTTCTCGCATACCCCGGTGTCCGGGCAGTAGGTGATGATCTTGCCGTCCAGATCGAAGCGATAGCCCATGCAGGGCGAGGCGTGCACCAGGAAGCGGCAGTCCAGGGCAAAGGGCAGCTTGTAGGGGCCGGGCGAGAGCTCGCGGATCTCTACCGGGTAGGGCAGCCTGTCCAGGGGGACGGTAAAGGGCTCGTTGATAATAGTATTTAATGCCGCTCGGGTGCCCTTTTGGCCGAAGACTGTGAGGCTTTTGAAGCGGAATTTGCTGAGGACGTGCAGCCCCTCGATATGGTCGAGGTGGAAGTGGCTCAAAAAGAGGTAGACGGGCAGGTCGTCCTTGATGTAGCGGTCCGCTTTGTAAAGGCCGTTTCCGGCGTCCAAGATGATGTGGTACTTGTCGGAGTTGATGAGGGTGCAGATGGTGCTCCCTGTGGGGCTGTCGTACCAGCCGTTGGTGCCGAGAAAGATGACTTGCATGCTAATTCCCCACAGCCCACTCGGCCAGCTTCTGGCGGACTTTTTCGGCCAGGGGACTTTCGATCTGCGAGAAGATCTGGATGGCTTCGTTTGCGAGAGCTGCGGCTTCTGTTCGCATGTCGAGCTTGTCCAGAGCCAGGCTCTTGGCGAAGAGGGCCTCACCCTCTCCCCAGCGATATTCCATCTTTTGGAAGATCTTCAGCGCTTGATCGCAATGATCGATCGCTTTACCGATCTCGCCAAGATCAGAATAGGCTTTGCCTAAGGTGCAGAGAGCTTCGCCCTCAAATTTCCGATACTCGATCTTGCGAACAAGGTCAAGCGACTCCGTGCAGTATTCGATGGCTTTGTTGGTTTCATTCAGGTCCAGGTAGGCTTTGCCTAAGTTGCAGAGTTCTTCTCCTTCGTTCTGTTTGTCGCCGATCTCGCGAACAATGGCTAGGGCTTGATCGTGATACTCGATTGCCTTGCGCATCTCGCCCAGGTCTGCGTAGGCTAGGCCCAGATTGCCCAGCTGACTCCCTTCGCCCCTTCTGTCGCCGATCTCGCGTGAGATGGCTAGGGCCTGCTCTTGGTATTCGATGGCCTTGCGTGTCTCGCCCAGCCCGGCGTAGGCCAGCCCCAGGTTGCCCAGGCGATTTCCTTCGCCCCTTCTGTCGCCGATCTCGCGTGAGATGGCTAGGGCCTGCTCGTGGTATTCGATGGCCTTGCGCGTCTCGCCCAGCCTTGCGCAGGCGCTTCCCAGGTTGCCCAGGTGAGCTCCTTCACCTCTTCGGTCGCCGATCTCGTGGGAGATGGCCAGGGCCTGTTCGTAGTATTCGATGGCCTTGCGGGTCTCGCCTAGGTCGGCGTAGGCGATGCCCAGGTTGCCCAAGCGATTTCCTTCGCCCATTCTGTCGCCGATCTCGCGTGAGATGGCCAGCGCCTGCTCGTGGTATTCGATGGCTTTGCGTGTCTCGCTCAGGTCGGCGTATCTATTACCCAGGCTGCCCAGGGCGTTTCCTTCGCCCCTTCTGTCGCCGATCTCGCGTGAGATGGCCAGGGCCTGCTCATAGTATTCGATGGCCTTGCGAGTCTCGCCTAGGTCGGCGTAGGCGTTGCCCAGGTTGCCCAGGTCAGCTTCTTCGCCCCTTCTGTCGCCGATCTCGCGTGAGATGGCCAGGGCC
>JANYKI010000089.1 GCA_025361645.1 Methanothrix sp. | reverse complement strand
GCAAAATATTTCCCGGCAAAGACGATCGAGGGTAAAAAGGAACCGAAAAAAGGTACAGAAAAAAATGGAGGCCCCCCTCACTTGATGAGCGGGATGGCCTCTACTGCATCTGGGTTAGCCAGAGCGGATATGTCTCCGGTTGGCTGGCCCATGGCTTTAGCCTTGATGACGCGGCGCATGATTTTGCCGCTCCTCGTTTTAGGAACGTCCTTGACGAAGTAAATCGCCTCTGGACTGGCTACCGGTCCCAGGACCGTCCTCACATGCTTGATCAGTTCCTTCTTCAGATCATCGCTCTCCTCGAATCCTGCTCTGAGGGAAACGAAGGCCACGATTACCTCACCTTTGACCTCGTCCGGCTTGCCGATGACGGCTGCCTCGCCAACCTTGGGATGAGAGACAAGAGCGGACTCGACCTCAGCGTTGGAGAGCCTGTGTCCAGCAACCTTCAGCACATCGTCGATTCTGCCCTGGATGGTGATATATCCATCCTTGTCCTTTTGGGCCTTGTCGCCAGCCAGGTATGTGCCGGGTCTGATCGTCCAGTAAGTAGACCAGTACTCTTTCTGGTACCTTTCAGTATCTCCATAGAAGGCTCTGAGCATGGAAGGCCAGGGTGTATTGCTGACGATGTTGCCTCCTGTGCCGGGCATAACTGGGTTGGCATCTTCATCGAGGATATCGATGTTGAATCCGGGCAGCGCGAATGTCGGCGAGCCTGGCTTGAGCGGGGTTATGGGCAGAGGAGACACCAAGAATGTTCCGGTCTCAGTCTGCCACCAGGTGTCCATGATCTGCAGCTTGCCGCCACCGAAGTGCTCTCTATACCACATCCAGGCCTCGGGATTGATGGGCTCGCCGACGGAGCCTAGCAGCCTCAGGCTCGAGAGGTCATGCGTCTTAGGCCACTTATCTCCCGCCTTCATGAACATTCTGATGGCAGTAGGTGCCGTGTAGTAGACGGTAACCTTGTTATCCTCGATGATCTTGAACATCCTGCTGAAGTCAGGGAAGTCGGGGGCGCCCTCGTACATCATGCTAGTTGCACCGAGGCAGAGTGGTCCATAAACTATGTAGGAGTGGCCTGTGATCCATCCGATATCGGCTGTGCACCACCAGATATCGCTATCCTTAATGTCAAAGACCCAATGCAAAGTCTGAGCCGGACCGACGCAGTATCCGCCATGGACATGCTCGATACCCTTGGGTTTGCCGGTAGTGCCGGAGGTGTAAAGGATGAAAAGCCTGTCCTCAGGGTCCATCTTCTCGCACTCGCACTCCTCAGACTTTCCAGCCACCAGGTCGTGCCAGTAGATATCTCTGCCCTGCTTCATGGGCACTTCAATTCCCGTCCTCTTGACCACTATTATGTTCTGCACCGATGGAGTATTGGCTGTGGCCTCGTCAACATTGGGCTTAAGGGGGATAGGCTTGCCGCGCCTGTACAGACCGTCCGTGGTTATTACTGCCTTGGCCTCGGCATCCATGATTCTGCTGTTAAGGCCGCCCGATGAAAATCCAGAGAACACAATGCAATGAATAGCACCGATCTTGGCTATGGCAAGCATGGCTATGGGCAGTTGGGGGATCATGGGCATGTACAACATGACTCTGTCTCCCTTTTTCACACCCAAGCTCTTCAGGCCGTTAGCGAACTTGTTGACCTCCTTGTAGAGATCTCCATAGGTGATCTTCTGGGTGGGCTGATCGGTGGGCTCAGGCACAAAGATATAGGCTACTTTGTCCTTCTTGGCGCCCAATGCGTGTCTATCTACTGCGTTATAGGTGACGTTGCACTTGCCGCCCAAGAACCACTTGGCATAGGGTGGTATCCATTCCAGGGTTGATCCCCAGGGCTCAAACCAATCGGCATAGGTCTTGGCCATCTCGCCCCAGAACTGGATGTAGTTAGCAGAGCACCACAGGCGCATCTCCCGCTCTGTCTTGAATCCCTTCTCTTTCATCCACTTCATGACGTTAGAGTTCTCAACGAGCTCCTTGGGCGGCTCGAATACTCTGGTCTCTTCATATAGCACTGATGTTTTTGCGGTTGCTTTTTGCTCAGCCATTTTGAACCTCCTTTATCAATTTATGTCTCTAAAACCCACTCAATCTGCTTTTTGTAAGCAAGTTTGCAAATAAACAAGCAAAGATGGGGCTCCCTCTATATCTGGAGGGGGTCTTAGATGCATTATCATCATTGATTATTTTCATGATTAATAAGCTTAATGGTACACCAAAACAATCATCTTAAAAAGGCGAACTGGATACTTTGCTGCAAGAGCCTGTTTGTTCCGGCAAGCCATTTACTGTCATCGAATAGCCTTTTTTGAATTACCAGTTTATATTTCTAAAATTCGACATATATATTTAGATCATAAGAGCTTCTTCGCGATTTAGCCGGTCAGCAAATGACCGGATACATAAAAGGGATTGCTGTGCGTAACTTGAACCAGGACGATGGAGCCAAGTTTGGGGCGGCCTTTAACAACTATGCCCAGATAGTTCTCTGCCCGGGCCTTCATGGTGCCGTCCCGCCCGCGCTCTGTGATCCTGGCCGGCAAGATCTCGCCCACGTACTGTTGATTTCTTTCTGCGGCAATCTTTTGCCACAGCCCTGTCATCTCTCTTGATCTGTCCTTCTTGATGCGGTCCGGCATGTCGTATTTCAGGGCGGCAGCCGTGCCCGGTCGCGCCGAGAATCTGGTGATATTGACCTTATCCGGTTGCAAGCGTTTTATGAGATCCATGGTCTCTATGAAGTCCCCATCCGTCTCACCTGGAAAACCCACTATGACATCGGTGATTATGGTGATCTTCGGAATAGCCGATCGAAAGGCGCAGACAAGCTCCAGAAAGCTTGCCGCCGAGTATCTGCGGCCCATGCTCTTAAGAATCTCCTCTGAGCCTGATTGTACCGGGATATGCAAGAAGCGGTATATTTTGGGGCTTTGATATGCTCTAAGAAGCTGATCTTTGATTAAAAGAGCGCTATTGGGATTCATCATGCCTACGCGCAGCCGAAAATCGCCTGGGATCTCTACCAGCCTCTCCAGCAATTGCCCCAGATTTGTCCCGATATCCGATCCATAAGCGGCCGTGTCCTGGGCAGAGATCTGCACCTCCGCGGCTTCCAAAGCCGCCAGCTTTTCCACTTCAGCTACCACATCTTCCACCTGGCGGCTCAACAGATTGCCCCGGGCCTTTGTAACTATGCAGTAGCTGCAGGAACCGTTGCATCCCTCGCTGATATTGACGACGGCACACAGGTCGGCCAACTGAGAAGTATCATGGGGCAAGGCATCACGGGAAGTGTCACGCAGCAACTCATCATCATCATCATTAAATATATCAGATATACCGGCGGCAGAGGATCGATTCAGCAGTCCCAGCCGTTCCCGACAGCTTATGCCGCTGATCGATTCCGGTACTGCCACGCTCAGGCATCCTGCCACGATCAGTCGCTCGCCTTGCAACAGGCTAAGCCTTCGCACCACCTTTCGCTCTGTCTTTTCCGTGACCGCACAGGTATTCACTATTACTGCATCCGCCTCTTTTAGAGAAGAAGGAATATGGCCCAGATCCTGCAAGGCCCTTGCCAGATCCTGCGAGTTTCCCTGGTTTGCTGTGCAGCCGTAAGTCTCGATATAAAATTTCATGCCCCTTCCAGAGCCATCTCTTCTCTACGTACCTGATATATTCCTACTATTATGCCCATTATGGCTGGAGCCAGGAAAAAGCCACCAATGCCCGCCACCAGCGCGCCCCCTAAAAAGGAGAGCATTACCAGTAAAGGATGCAAGGAGGATTTAGCCGCGACCAGATATGGCCGGATTAAGAGCTCCGAAGGCAGGTAAATGAGAGCGGAAGACACAAGGAAGAAAACGGCCGCGCCTTCTATTCCCACCGCGAAATATCGGTAAATTGTCACCGGGATGATTACCACCCAGGAAGTGAGGAAGGGGACCATTCCGGCCACGAAGACAATGCTGGCCAGGGCAAAGGGTCTGGGCAGACTGAAGGCATAGAAAATGAAAGCGGCGATGATGCTTCCTAAAATTGAGGTATAAATCGTGCCGATGAATATGCCGCTCAAGATATAATCGATGCGGCTCATGTATTTTCTATACGCCTCTTTCTCCCTTTGCGGCAGCAGAGATATTATTGACTCCACAAAGCTCTCTCCGTCCACCAGCACGAAGTAGCAGACGGGGATGGATACTATGAAGTTGATGATTCCCAAAGATGCCACTCTTCCAATGTGAAAGACGGGGATGGAGGCGGCAATGGGGGCAATGATGCTCGCGGCATTCTCCAGCACGCTTGTCAATAGGTCCTTCATCCAGGGTGTCAGATCTCGAGAGGTCTGCTCCGTTAGAATGCTGAGCGCGGTTCTGATCGCCTCTTGATTCTTGGCCAGGATTAAGATCTGGTTGGCGATCTCAATCATTCCCAGACCCAGGACGAAAAATATGGGGACAACTATGCATACGGCGGCAACCAATGAACCCAGCCGTTTCCTCTTGCCGAATTTATCACGGATGGGCTTGCCAACGTAGGCGAAGACGGTGCCAAGGATGATGCCATCCAGAAAGGGAAAGAAAAAATAGAAGATCAATAGCATTGAGGCCAGGGCTATGATCAGCATGCCTTTATGTTCAGAGCACCATTTACCTGGATCAAAGTTCATGCATCACACTGCAGAAGATATCCTGGTCTCCCTGATAGATATGAGTTATGCTTATTGAAGTTTAAATTCAAGAGCAAGCCCTGGCCAGCATTTCCTCCAATTTTTCCAGACGAGGGGCCGCGTCAAGGTTTTGCTCTGCCACCCAGGCTTTGAGCTTTTTTATGGGCTTGCCGCTATCGATGATATCGGCGGCCTTTTCCATGCCCTCCTGGAGGTCGCGGGCACGATCGGTGATGCAAAGTATGGGCGCGGCATTCAGGCATACGATATCTCTCCGGCAGCCCCTTTCCTCCCCGGACAGGACCCGCAGCAGCTTTATGGCTTCTGTCTCTTTGTTGCTCTGGTAAAGTAGGGATGATTCATCTGCCTCTTTTAGCCCCAGGTCCTGCGAACTTATGGCATACTCTCGGATGGTTCCGTCCTCGGTCAGCTCCGCGACATAAGATCGGCCCAAAGTGGAGAGTTCATCCATGCCTCGCATATCGTCCCGGCTCCTGCCATGCACCACAAAGGCTCGCCTAAAGCCTATCTCTTTCATGGCCTCTGCGATTGGCAGCACCATTTTTCCGGAGTAGACGCCCCGCACGGCGTAAGCCGGATTGGCGGGGTTGGCCAGAGACCCGGCCACATTGAGAACTGTGCCGAATCTGATCTGAGATAAAATCCTGTAAAGGGCAGAAGGGTGAATTTTGGCGCTCATGCCGTTGAAGATGCCTATGCCGGCACGCTCAATGCTTCTTTTCACCAGATTTGCATCGCACTCCACATCGACCCCCAGCGTCTCCAAAATGTCAACGGCTCCGCATTTTGAGGTTATGGCCCGCGCTCCATGTTTGGCCATGGTTATGCCGTCGGCGGCAGCCACCAGCGAGGCGGCGGTACTGATGTTGAAGGTCTTGATGCCGTCCATGCCCGTGCCGCAATTCTCCACCAATGGGCCGTTTACATCGGGATGAACCTGCACGGTGTCGATCTCGTAGATGGCTTCCCAGATGCCGGCGATCTCCTGGGCCGTAGCGCCCTTGGCGGTAATGGCGGCCAGAAATGCGCCCTGCTGCAAATCGGGCTGCTCGTTGTTCAAAATCTGCTTGAAAAGAAAGGACGCCTCAACTCTCGTCAGGTTGCTGCCCCTAATCAGTGCGTCCACATGGCTACCAAAATATCTCAAACTATCTTCCATTATCCCGTTCTCCACATTGCTAAAATGGCTCTTAGCTAAGCGTTTCTTAATTCCCGCAAACAACCGATTTCATCCCGGTTCTTTGGGATGAATGGCTAAATGCCTCCTCAATTTTGTCAAGATCCGTCCTTTTGGTGATGAGCCAGTCGGCCTTGATCATACCTCTGGTCAAAAGCTCTACAGCCTGCCGATTTTGCCGGCTGGAGCAGCCGTAGGCTCCGCTGATGGTCAGCTCATGATAGTGAATGGAGCGTTGGTCGATTCTCTCTTGATCGTTTTCAGGAGCCGGCCCGGAGAAGATACAAATCCTTCCTCCGGGTGAGAGAAGCTTCTGAAGATCATTGTCCACCCGCACTTCTGGAGTGGCGGTGAGGATGACGTCCAAGCCTGCTTTGCCGATCTCCTCGGCTAGGACGTTTTTCCCAGACTCTTCCGCCGGATCGATAACCACAGCGTTTGTGTGCCTTTCCAGCAGGCGGATGCGGCCATGCAATCTCTCCGCTACTATTATCTTCTCGGCTCCGTGAAGCTCAGCTAAAAGAGCATGCAGAGCGCCGATGGGCCCGCCGCCGTAGATGAGAACACGATCGCCTCTGCCGACGCGGGCCTGTTCCTGGCCGTTAATGCAGCAAGCCAGAGGCTCCGCCAGAGCGGCGAGAACCGGTTCGGCTCCCTGGGGCAGCAGGTTAACGCCGCCGGAAAGGCTCTGCTCGGGCAGAGCTAAGAGCTGTGCAAAGCCTCCGTCGCAGTTGAATCCCATGATCTTGATGCTTGGGCAACGATTGTCGGCTCCCCGCAGGCACGACCGGCATTTTCCGCAGGCCAGGCCCGGCCAAACCTGTGCCAGGTCGCCTTCGGCCAAGGCTATGTCTGAATCGATCTCCACGATCCTGCCTACCATCTCATGCCCCAGCACGCGAGGATAAGCCAGGTCCCGGTGGCCCTGCGCTCGCATCTTGACATCCGTGCCGCAGACGGCGCAGGCTTTGATCTCTAGCAGGGCACCGCCTTTGGGGCACAGCGGATCGGGGATATCGTCCAGCTCCAGAACTCCCGGAGCCTTTAGAATCGCAGCTTTCATTTCTTGGGCAGCTCCACGGTCATGAGCACCCGGTCGGTCTCCTCGACGAGCTGCTTTTGCGTAACGCCGTAAAGCCCGGCCAGAAGGCTGGCACCGCCCATGCCCACGCCCTCTTTGACATAACCTTTTGCGTAGATCTGCACGCCCGGGATCTTGGAGTTCTCCAGTCCCGGGTCGGAGTAGTAGTAAGGCCGGCCGGTCGATTCTACGATCTCCTTAAAGTTGGCCGTTTTGTCTTCCACGATATATTTGGTGGTAGCAATGGAGATATCGCCCTCGATTTTCAGGGCTTTTCCCAGGGCCAGCACGGCGGCCATTTGCGTGCCACCCGCCAGCACGACTTTGCAGCCCTGCAGGCCCTGCATGAGGCCCAGAGCCGCGGCCATCATGGGGTCGCCCACCTGTTCGACCGCCCGCAGGGGCTCGCTCTTCAGGCTGCCAATTTTGATGCCGGCCCGCTGAAATGCGCTGGCCACCACGTTTTGCTTGAGGGCAGTGGGATTGGACCGGAAGCTGCTGCTCACATTGACATCATAGCCCAGAGCCCAGAGAACGGCCATAGCCGTGGTCGTGCCTCCGGCGATGGACTCGCCAATGAAGACGCAGTCGGAGAGTTTTGCGAGCTTCTTTCCAAGCATTGCGGCATTTTCAAAGATGTCATGGGCCCCAGGCACGGCAGGCTCTTTGCGAATGTCGCTGCCCGCAGATCCGCCCAGCTCCACGTAGGGAATGGCCGGTTTCTTACGAAGGCCCGAGGCCACGAATAAGGAAGGTATGCCGGTCAGGTTCAGAGCGGCCTTGGTGACGATGGCGGGAGTGGGCGAGCCGCCCGGCGCTTCCGGTAGCTCGGGCATGGTGATGATGCGGTTGGTCTCCACCAGCTCGGCATCGGCGCCGGGGGTATAGTCGGTCAGCTCCGGCGTGGTTCCTGCAGCGGATAGGCCGGGAATCTTGCCGGTATCGGTGTTGGAGATGATGCAGAGAAATAAAGGCCGCTGGGGGCGCGGCTCGAAATCGGGGTAGATCCAGTTTGGCATAATTCTAACCCTGGTCTGCACCTATATGAAACCAACGCCAGTGGACTTAATTTAACTAAACTTGCGTTGATCGGCACACAAGCGGACTTTGGCCGGCGGTATTTCAATTGATCTAAATGAGGTCCGTTCTGGATTTCCGGACCTCTTCCAGCAGATTTTTCGAAGAATTGAGCCCTTCCTTTTGCAGCTCGATAGTTTCTTTTTGCAGTTCTATCATGGTATCCATCTTTCTGCCGAGGTTTTCGTTCAGATCGTTAACTGCTCCAATGAGATTCATCAGGTGGACAGCGACGATATCCAGCCGGGAATCTGTCTCGCCTTTATCCACGAGCTTGTAGAATCTGGAAAAATCGCCTCTGGGCTCAGAGTATTCTCTTTCGATGGATGCGACCTGAATCAGACTATTCTTAATGTTTATGGCTTCTTCAAACCATTTTAGCTTATCTTCGTCGCCTTCTGCTACTATTTTTACCCGGCCGTCATCGAGATTCTCGACCACTCCTTTCAGTCCCAGCATTCCGGCCAAATCGGTGACTTTTGCCCTGTATCCAGTCTTCTGGACACTGCCCGAGACATAAGCTACAAGCCTCTTCATCTTCCTGCATTTTAGGAGTTCTTTATATTTGGCCTTATCGCTGGTATTGGTAATCTGCGTAGTCCCGTACAACTTTATTCTTCTTTCCCATGCCCCATTAATGGGTATATAAAGTCAAAGGTTTCGGGACTACACACAGTCGCACCCGGCATCGTCACTCAAACCTTTGGAGGATGCAGGAATGCAGATGACCCGGGAAGCTACGGCCAGGTGCTGATCGAGCACGAAGATCAAGGAACGAAGTGGTGGAGCGGTTATCTTCACCTGGGCAACATCCTGGTCTCAAAAGGACAGAGCGTCACGGAAGATACGATAATTGGCTACGTCTCCCATATCGGCGCAGGTAACGTCAACCACCTGCATTTCGCTGTCTACACTGGCGAGAATAGCCGGGGTATGCTGAAATCTTTCGACACGCAGATCGTGCCCAGGTCGAATAACGGCAACCGGGATACTTCAACCCAGATAATACCGGAGGAATCTTCCCAGCCGGATCAGAATTTTGGTAATGAACAAAACGACGCAGATTACTGGGCACAGAGCGGTTACGAACTCCTGAATCAGGACCGCTACGAAGAAGCCCTCCAGGCGCTGGAGAAATCTATCGACATAAATCCGGGCAATTCAGAAGTCTGGAGAAACAAAGGTGTAGCCCTTTATTTCCTGGACAGATACGAAGAAGCCATTAAGGCTACGGAAAAGGCCATTGAGGTAGATCCGCGCAACACAAATGCAGTGAACCAAAGGGATCAGTTCGTTCAAGAGCGTGAAAAGCAAAACAGAAATCAGGATGTTTCCTCGCAAGAGGAGTACCAGCAGCCTGCTGCTGAGCCACTGCCGCATGGGTTTTATGAGGAGCCTTCTTATGATGGCGACTGCGAGAATAGGCCCGAGAGTGCCAATTGTGTACGCTATTCAGATGGATATATATCACTTTTAGGTATTACAGTCAACAATTATGGAAATGGAGGAAGCTGGATGGGGAAGCAGATCGAAGGGGCCTATGCCACTAATGGATGCGTGTATGAACACATTTTAGGAACTTTGTATGTGCGACGTATATGCAACAATTAACAACTTTTGTGGCCATAACAAACCAAGCTGACCAGAAGGCTTATCTGCTCCCGCCCGGGCTACGGTCCCCGCACAGCCGCACGAGGCCGCCCACACACACGCGCGCGCGGGGCCGCCCGGAGCCTGGCCCGTGTTCAGGAGCAGGCATCGAATGTTTGTCCAAAGATTCATATCCAACCTTCAACATAATAGTATGAGAGGCATACTAGCATGGCACGGCCAATTGAATTAGGCTTGATCCTGGAAGGCGAAGATGCGGAAGAGTTCTTAGAGGATATCAGGAACCCCAAAAAGCCCACTAAAGAGCAGATGGAGATGTTTCGGGAAGCCATCCGGATATACAAAGAGCATCCGGTTTCATGAAGCCCTTTCCTATCGATCAGCTTCGGGTAGAATATCTAAGAGAGAGTCATAACATCTCGTTTTTTAGTTGCAGCAATGGCGACCTGAATGATTTCTTGAAGAGTGATGCAAAGAAATCCCAGGAGGATCTGATAAGCAGGACCTATTTGTGTCTTTGGCAAGACAGCATACTGGGCTACCTGACGCTTGTCACGGACACGAATAAATTTGGGGTGGTCATATGATCAGATCCCTTTCCGAGATGGCCTGGCATGGACCTAATGAAGCATTGGCTTGATGCTATCTATTTTACTACCGGTACTAACTCCCACACCTCATTGGGCATGAGGCTCATAGGTGGCATACTACCTGGCATGGTAGACTACATTTTGCACGCACTAAATGGACGGCTGAATGCGAGAGGAGAGGCTTCCCTTCTTGGGGAGGGTCAAAATAGAGTCGGCGAATACACACGACGGAAATTTATACCATGTACCGTGTACAATTATAGAGAAAACCAAGGTGAGATCTGGAGAGAACATCATGAAGATAAAGATAATTATCAGCGGTTTATTGCTGACCATGCTGCTCGCCGTGCCAGCTTTGGGACAAGGTGGAAATGAAAATGCAGTGTGGAACGTTTACTGTACGGGAGATCGATCTCAATGCACAGTAGCCAAAGAGCCCACGGGCGAATTTATGTTTAAAGTATTTGGATTAGTGACCTGGGATGAGGCCCAAGCTTGGATGGCATCGAATATAAATAAACCCGCCGTGTGGAACGTTTACTGTACGGGAGATCGATCTCAATGCACAGTAGCCAAAGAGCCCACGGGCGAATTAATGTTTAACGTATTCCCTGGAAAAGTGACCTGGGATGAAGCCCAAGCTTGGATGGCATTGAATATAAATAAACCCGCCGTGTGTAACTGCACTGATGATACGCCGCCACAGATCACCTGTCCCGCCAACATCCAGGTACAATGCCCATTTGAGGTGCCAAACGCCGATATCAACTCGGTGACCGCCACTGATAACTGCGACGAACCAGTGACAATCACTTTTGTCGATACCGATAATGGAGGCACGGGATGCCCAGACAACCCGCTTAAAATTAGCAGGACTTACACAGCCACTGACGCCTGCGGTAACTCGGCTGATTGCATACAACTAATTGATGTTATTGATAATACGCCGCCGCAGATCACCTGTCCCGCTGACATCCAGGTACAATGCCCATTTGAGGTGCCAAACGCCGATATCAACTCGGTGACCGCCACTGATAACTGCGACGGACCAGTGACAATCACTTTTGTCGATACCGATAATGGAGGCACGGGATGCCCTAACGATCCTATGATTATTACCAGAACTTACGAGGCCACTGATGCATGCGGTAACCTGGCGAAATGCGTCCAAACTATTACCGTTATTGATGACACGCCGCCGGAGATCACCTGTCCTGATGACATCCAGGTACAATGCCAATTTGAGGTGCCGGCCGCCGATATCAACTCGGTGACCGCCACCGATAACTGCGACGGACCAGTGGAAATCACTTTTTTCGACACCCCTGATGAAGGCACGGGATGCCCTGACGATCCTATGATTATTACCAGAACTTACGAGGCCACTGATGCATGCGGTAACCTGGCGAAATGCGTCCAAACCATTACCGTTATTGATGATATGCCGCCGCAGATCCTTGGGGTTGACAACCAGAATTTTGCAAGCAAATCAGATGTCCCAATGCCCGATATAACCACTGTGCATGCTGTAGACAATTGTGGAGGGCCGGTGACTGTTACCTTTAAAATGGACCTGGATTATAACTATTTTGAAGGTCTTTTCGTCAAAACGAGGGTATTCGAGGCTACAGACACCTGTGGAAATTCCGTAGAGGCCTACCAGAGAATCACTGTCGAAGAGACAGATAAATCCGCCGATGCCTCTGATGAAAGCCCAGGAGGTTCAGAGGAAGGCGGCAGTGACAATCCAGAGGAAAGTGGCGGATCTAGCGGGTGCCCTGGAGGCAATTGCTAGTGCATCGCATCCAAAGTGAAACGGTGGCGGCGCACCCGCGCAGCAGAGCTGCGGGGCATCCGAGGCGCCGCCGCCGTTTGACATCGCATTGAAGTTAGCAATTGCTCAAGAAGAGCATTCGTGGCGGCTTAATCATAGTCGGCGAAATCGTACTTGGAGGATCAATTGAACCCATCCATAACTCGGTCATGATCGTACAAATCGCCGTGGAAAAAGGAGCGACCGCCATGCTCATGCCCGTAACCTGCCGCCGCCAACTTGTTGATCTTTCTGACGATATGATGAGATGCCTCCCTCAGGCGTACATCTCCCCGCGCTCCACCTCTCTAGAGGCCTTCTTACGTAGCTCTGTTCCCAATTTGGAATAGTACTTCATGGTGTCGGGCGTAACGGACGGTCCAATCTCCTGGATTGCCGCCAGGAAATGCTTCTGAATGATCTTCTCTGCGGCCATATCTTCTCGCAGAGCCAGGCGCCCCGCTTTACGCACCACTGCGGCGATATCGGCTCCCGTGTACTGGTCAGTGAGATCGATCAGCTCGTCGATGTTGATATCATCCGCCAGAGGTGCTTTTTTCAGGTGCACCTGGAAGATCTTCCGGCGTGACTCCCTGTCGGGAACAGGAGCCAGGATCAACTCGTCAAAACGTCCCGGCCGCAGCAGCGCCGGATCGATGATATCCGGCCGGTTGGTAGCTCCTATTACTACTACTCCGTGCAGCTCCTCCAGACCGTCCATCTCGCTTAAGAGCTGGTTTACAATGCGCTCTGTGACATGCGGCTCGCCTGCTCCACCGCCGCCACGCATGGGCACCAGCGCATCCAGCTCATCCAGGAAGATGATGGAAGGCGCCACTTGCCTTGCTTTTTTGAATATCTCTTCCACTCTCTTCTCGCTCTCTCCATACCACTTGGAGAGAAGCGCAGATCCTTTGACGGTGATGAAGTTGGCCTCGCTCTCATTGGCCACGGCTTTGGCCAGCATGGTCTTGCCTGTGCCCGGCGGCCCGTAGAGCAGAATTCCCTTGGGAGCATCAATGCCCAGGCGGCGGAAGCTCTCCGCGTTTCTAAGCGGCCACTCCACTGCCTCCACCAGAAGCTGCTTGACATCTTCCAGGCCGCCAATGTCCTCCCAGCTGACATTGGGAACCTCTACCAAAATCTCTCGCATGGCGGAAGGGGAAACCTCTCGCATGGCCGCCTCAAAGTCATCCTTTTGCACAATGAGCCGGTCCAGGATCTCCTTGGGAATGGTCGGCTCTTCCAGATCTATCTCAGGAAGGATGCGACGCAGGGCATTCATGGCCGCCTCCCGGCCCACGGCAGATATATCCGCGCCCACAAAGCCGTAGGTTCTCTTGGCAAAGTCCTCCAGGACCACATCCTCGTGCAAGGGCATGCCGCGCGTGTGGATCTGGAAGATCTCCATGCGTCCTTCCATATCAGGAACGCCAAGCTCAATTTCTCGGTCGAATCTGCCCGGCCGACGAAGAGCCATATCTAAAGCCTCAGGCCGGTTGGTGGAGCCGATTACTATTACGTTCTTCCTCTCTTTCAGGCCGTCCATGAGGGATAAGAGCTGAGCCACAACGCGCCTTTCCACCTCGCCTGTGACTTCGCTTCTCTTGGGGGCGATGGAGTCCAGTTCATCCAGGAAGATGATGGCCGGGGTGTTCTTCTCCGCCTCTTCGAACAAATCCCGCAGCGCCTTCTCGCTCTCACCGTAATACTTGGACATGATCTCCGGGCCGTTGATGCTTATGAAGTAGGCCTCGCTCTCATTGGCCACGGCTTTGGCAAGCATGGTCTTTCCTGTGCCGGGCGGTCCGTGCAAGAGAACGCCCTTGGGCGGATCAATTCCCAGGCGATCAAAGAGCTCAGGATGCTTGAGGGGAAGCTCAATCATCTCTCTGACCTTGGTTATTACCGGCTTCAAGCCGCCAACGTCTTCGTAAACTACAGATGGCACAGAGCGCTCTGGTGTCTCCACGGCCTGGGGCAAGAGTTCAATGTCGGTCCCTTCCGTGATCTTGACAATTCCACCCGGGCTGGTGGAGATCACTCTTAGCTTGATCTCACCCAGGCCAAAGGCTTGAGCCCCCAAAAAGCCGCGGAATATCTCCTCGAACATGGTCTCCCGGCCCATGGAGTCGGTGGGCGGCTTTCGGACGCTGGTGGTGGAGATGACATCTCCTCTTGTCAGTGGCCGGCCATTGAAGACCTTGGTGAGGACGTCTCCGGGTGCAAAGATCTGCATCCCCTGCGTGACGGGGGCTAAGGTTACGTGCTTGGCCTCGTTCCAGACCGCCTTTTTGACCTCTACATACTGGCCTATGCTCGTTCCGGCGTTGGATCTGATCAGGCCGTCCATCCTGATCATGTCTATCCCCTGATCCTGGGAATAGGCACTGACAGCCAAAACCGCCGTTGGCCTTGAACCTAACAGCTCCACTACATCTAAGGGACGTGCGCCTATTTTCTCCAGGAAATCCTCACCAATCCTGACTATGCCTTTTCCTACATCGCCCTGATTGGCCTCGGAAACCTTCAACCTGACGCTTTCTCCTTCATTCATGTATTTCTTGCACCTGCTTTCTATTATGATTATGCATTTACTTCAAATCCGATGTGCAATGCGAGCATTTGACTGCCGCATTGGGAATGCTTTCTTTGCAGAAGGGACACTCCTTGCTATTGGGCTCGGGTGGTGCCGGCTTTTTCTTAGCTGCATTTACCTGCCGGATGAGCATGAATATGGCCAGTGCGACTATGAGGAAGTTGATGATGGCATTTATGAACAGACCATAATTGATGGTGGGTGCGGCTGCCGCCTGAGCTGCTGCCAGAGAGGCATAGGTCTTCCCATCCAGAACTATGAACAGATCGGCAAAGTTTGTGCCGCCCATGATCATGCCGATGGGCGGCATGATGACGTCTTTTACCAGCGAATTGATAATGCCGCCAAAGGCTACCCCAATTATGATACCTACCGCCATGTCCAGGACATTGCCTTTCATGGCGAAATCCTTAAACTCACTAATAAATCCCATAATCCTAACCCCAATTAAAGATGCCGAATCCTTCTTAATATTGGCTGCTCAAATTATAAAATCTTAATGCATTAGGCCTTCCTTCTTGCAGATTTCCAGCAGATAATCCTGCAGCGATCTCTTGTAACCCTTGCGGGCGGCCTGTCTTTGTATCTCCTTCATGACACCGCTGCCGTATTGCATGGCCTTCTTTTCATATTGGGCAATATCCGGCGGCATATGTCGCTTCGCAACCGCCCGCAGCGGTCTCTTGCGCACTCCATCTCGTACCAGCATTTCCGGTGCTATAGCCCTGGCAGCTACTACTACCCTTAAGTCCATGTAGGGCAAGGAGAAGCATGCGCCATGCAGCCCGGCCACGGCCTGATCTCTGGCCAGTTGCAGGGGAAGCCCCAGGAAATCCTTTTCCAGATCCGATGCTAAGGTTTCCGTCTGCAAATAGCGGGAGTATCCCCCAAAGAGCTCATCTGCTCCCTGCCCGGCCAGGATGCGCGTCTCGCCATGCAGCCCTGCCCATTGGCAGACAAAATATAGTGTTGTGGCAATGGATGCATTCACCGGATCAATCTTAGGAATAACTGCCAGAACCTGGGTCAAGGCCTCTTCGATTGATGCCGGATCTATTAAGTGCTGATGAAGGGTCAGGCCAAACTCCTCTGCCACCTGTCTGGCATGCAGGAGGTCATGTGAGCCGGCAATTCCCACCACCACACACTCTCTGCCGGCCAGCCGGGCGATCAGTGCCGAGTCCACGCCCCCCGAGAGGGCCACAACGCCATCATCGCTACGAAGCTGCACAGCAATCCTTATGGCCTCATCCAGATCCAGGAGCGGATATTTGGGATCCACTCTTCCCATCTCTTTGCCGCTGCAGACCACTGCCCCCGCCGGGCAGTCTCCCGGCATGATCCCGAAATGATCGCGCGCCTGGCAGCCATTCCATTCTAAAAAGAACTCCCCGCCAAATCTAGAGATCGCCGCCGGATTTTGCGCGAGAATTGCTCTGGCATCGCTATCGCTAAGCCGCCTTCCCTCCAGCTCCATCCAGCCCTTAACCTTAAAAGAAAAATCCATTATTCATTTGCCGCACTTACTGCCCTTTCAGATGCGTCCTCTTCAAAATAGAGGGCAAAAATTACTCCTGAATCAAGAACTGCCCTATCTCGCATCTCGATCCTCTCGGATAAGTTCTGATGCGCCAAGACCAATGTTCTTGGTTCCTTTTCGAATCTCGCTCGCTTCAGCCAGCAGCTTTTGTCTTCTTCTTATGTATTAGGTATTTACATCTTTCCTGGATTAGATGATATTGCCATTATCTCCTGTTACTCTTCAAGAGCCGCATGTAAACAGAAAATGTTTTAACTTGCTGATGATCAGTCTAATATCCCATTGAGAAAATGGAGGCTACCCGTGAAAAGCATTGCATCAGATTGCCTGGAAAGAGTGAGAAAGGAAAAGCCGCTCATACACCACCTGACGAACTGGGTGACTATTTACGACTGTGCCAATATCGTAAAGGTATTTGGAGCCTCTCCGGTCATGGCTCATGCCAGAGAAGAGGTCGCCGAAATGGCAGGCATAGCTTCGGCTCTGGTTTTGAATATCGGCACTCTGACAACTGATTTTGTCGATGCTATGATACTTGCCGGGAAAAGTGCCAACCAAAAGGGAATACCTGTGGTCCTTGATGTCTGCGGGGCTGGAGCCACAAAATTTCGCGATGATAAATGCTTTGAGATCCTGGATCAGATAAGGGTGAGCATCATAAAGGGCAATTCTTCCGAGATCGCTCGCATGGCCGGGGAGAGCGTTTCTACCAGGGGCGTGGATGCCTCGGCTGTGGAGAAGAATCTGCAGGAGATAGCGCGAGATCTGGCAGAAAAAAGGAACTGCACCGTGGTTATCACCGGCAAAGAGGACATCGTGGCCGATGAAAGAAGAATGGTATTAGTGAGGAACGGCCATATCATGATGGCAAATATTGTGGGCACGGGATGCATGGCCACTTCGGTTATTGGCACCTTTGCCGCTGTGGAAAAAGACGGCGTTGCTGCCTGTGTGGCCGGTCTTGTCTGCTACGAGGTCGCCGCCGAAATAGCAGCCGCAAAGGCAGAGGGGCCGGGCAGCTTCAAAGAAAGGCTGTTTGATGCAGTTTACAATCTTGATGCAGAAACGGTAAAGAGGATGCAGAGGATCGAAGTATGAAAGGATACTACTTCATTACCGACTCCAAATTGAGCCGGGCCGGAAATGAGAACGATGTACGGCAGGCGGTAGCATGCGGGGTGGAAGTTGTCCAGTACAGAAACAAGAACGCGGAAACCCGGCAGATGTATGAGGAAGCAGTGCGGCTGCGGGAGATATGCCGGGACTCGGGCTCCATCTTTCTCATCAACGATAGGGTAGACATTGCGCTTGCAGCAGAGGCCGATGGCGTCCATTTGGGCCAATCCGATATGCCGTGTGTTGCCGCCCGCAAACTGCTCGGGTCCGAGAAGATCATCGGCGTTACTGTCCACAGTCTTGCCGAAGCCCTGCAGGCGGAAAGCATGGGAGCTGACTATCTGGGTGTCTCGCCCATCTTCCAGACGGCGACAAAACTTGATGCCGGAAAGCCGGCCGGCATTAGACTGATCGAAGAGCTTCGAGCGCTGGTAGAGATGCCACTAATCGCAATTGGCGGCATCAATCATTCCAATGCCGACGAGGTCGTCAGTGCGGGAGCAGATGGCCTGTGCGCTATATCATGCGTCGTTGCCAAAGAGAATGTAAGGGATGAGATCAAAAAGTTTCAGGAAATATTTTCGACAATGCGGCGAGAGATCTAGAAGCTAAAAAGATTATCCTGATGCAATTCCTCCTCCGGGTGGATTTGTACTTCAGGAACAAAAAAAACAGCATCTTCCAGGCTACGGCTTTTCAGTCATGGAAAGCACACCCTGTTTGTTGCTTGCGAGCAAGATACAATAGTTTCCCATGGGAAACTGAATTCATAATGTCAATAGATCTTGTTTTCCATCCGTCCCGTGTGAGCCCCTGCCTGGGCTCATGGGCGTTTCAATTGAGCCACGACTTTTCAGCCATGGAGACATGACTAGTTAGAGGCTAAGCTTCATCATATCACGAAAATTCTCTTCATCTTTTGATTGACTTCGTCTCTCAGATCGCCATCGATCTTCCCTATCTCGCCTTCTGCCAGATCTTTGCGAACAGTTGAGATTTTGGTCAGCTTTAGGACGGATGCTGCCTTCAAGCCAGTTTGATAAAACTCTGGATCTTCCGTGCTGATATAAACATCCCATTCAGGAAATACATTGAACATTGTCGTTGTTATGGCGGCCACAATCAAATCCCGCCTTCCCTCAAAGATGACCAGCGCAGGCCGCAGCTTTGCAGCAGTCAAATCTGTGTAAGGGACAGGTATCAGGATGATTTTTCCCTTCATTTGTATCTTACCTTTAAGTCTGCGACGCTATAGAGGTCCGGTTCATCCTCATACAGTTCCATAATAGATTCCTCAGATAGCTTCATGAGTTCTTCGGTCATGCTCTCGTCAAGCACGTCATCAATCCTTCTAGAGATGTCAAAGAGCATTTGCTTCATCTCCACGACCTCAGCCTCAATATCCATAGTTTCACTATTGGCAATGAACGATAAATATCTTTGTGCTCAGCATCTATGAAAATGCCTCATTGATTATTATCATGATGCTATGGCCCGCTGCCAGCCCCCCAGGCTCGGATCGATCGACAGCCCGGCCACGACGGCAGCGGACGAAGCGTGCTAGCCGGGTGCAGGGCCACGCTCGACCCCAGGCACGCCCATACGCGGACGCGAGCGGGCGGCGGGTGAAACCGAGCGGTAGCAGATAATGGAATGCGATAGCTGCCGCAGGCGATCCGTGCAACCGTTGCAACGTCGTGCCGTAGCGCTAGATGGGGGCGCGGCCTTCTACGATGAATCTGCCTTCATTTTCATTTCTGTCCGTTAAGCCACACAATCGTTTCATCGTCGGGCCCGGGTGGCAGGGAGCGCGCCCACCGGACGAATCAAGGCTGGGGCGCAGGAGGTATGCCCTGCACCTCGAACTCTTTTTTGACTGCTTCTCTTATATCGCAGCCTATAACCTTTGCTACGTTCCTGCCAGGAAGGGTCACCTCGAGGCGCAGCGTCAGCTCCGAGTACCTGGAGTTCATGAGCAGCACATTTAAAGGTTTGTCTTTCAGCACCATGGGGTGGCTCTGAGCAACCTTTATGATTATCTCCCGGGCCCTGTCGATGTCGGAAGCCTTTTCCAAATCGAAGTCCACCATCCAGGTTATCTCCGGCTCTCTGATGGACCAGTTGATGATCGGCTCCATGCTCATAATGCTGTTGGGGACAATAATTCTCTTGTTGTCGGTAGTTCTGATTACCGTATGCCGCAGTGTTAAGTCTTCTATCTGGCCGTATTCACCCCGAAAGTCCACCGAATCTCCCACCCGGAAGGGCTGGAAGACGGCTAGGAAGATGCTGGAGGTGAAATTGGAGAGAGAGTCCTTGGCAGCAAAGCCGATGGCCAGACCCGCGATGCCCGCGCCGGCGAGTATGGCTGTGACGAGGCTACGTAGCTGCGGTATCTGATAGATGATAAGCATCAGGCCGATAACGTAGATAGTGGCGGAAACCAATCTACGCATCATGAGCTGCATGGTCTCGTCCATCTTCATCTGCACCTTGGCAACCACCGTGGGAATATAATTCGCCAGCATGCGGTCTACGATGCGAACGGCGGTGCGAGTCAAAAGTGCAATTACTATTATAAAAAATATATTTAATAAAATGGATGTTAAATCTATGCTGCTGATGGTATTTGCCAGAATCTGGATGAAAACCAGGTCAACATGTCTGCCCGTCGTTGAATCCACAGCTTGTTGAATCCAATTTGCCAGAAGAATCGGATCGGTCATGCCTGCCATTGCTGTAAGATTCATCAGAGCTAGGAAAAGGAAAATGAGTACTTAAACATTTCCGGACTTACAGGGACAATGCAAAGCTGCAAATGGACAATAGATATAAAAATAATAGCGGCTTACTGCCGCCTAAGAGAACATCCGCAGGGCTTCTTCTGATCCTTCAACCTCATCCCCGAGCACCTTTCTGATTGCCACCTCGAAATCGCTCTTGGCAACCGAAGATGCGCCTCTACGCAGAGCATTCATGCCTGCCTCAACCACAATGGCATTGAGGTCGGCACCGCTCGCTTCCTCGGTGACTTTGACAATCTCCGCCAGATCCACATCCTCATCCTTCTTCATCTTCTGGGAATGGATCTCCAGGATCTTGAGCCGTCCAGCTGCCGAAGGCATGGGAATCTCAATGATCCTGTCAAAGCGACCTGGCCGCAACAGAGCCGGATCCAGAATATCGATTCTGTTTGTGGCGGCGATGATCTTGATGTCACCCCTGGTCCTAAATCCATCCATCTCCGCCAAAAGCTGCATCATGGTGCGGTTGACCTCGGCACTTCCCGTGGTACCGTCATGAGTACGGATGCTTCCCACGGCGTCGATCTCATCGATGAATATGATGCTGGGGGCCTTCTCGCGCGCCATCTGGAATATATCGCGAACGAGCTGCGCGCCTTCCCCTATGAACTTGTGCACCAGCTCCGAGCCGGACATGTGAATGAAAGTGGCCTTGGATTCATGAGCTACAGCCTTAGCGAGCATGGTCTTGCCCGTTCCCGGTAAGCCGTAGAGCAGTACGCCTCTGGGCGGCTCTATGCCGATCTCCTTGAAGATGGCAGGATTCGTGAGCGGCAGCTCCACTGTCTCCTTGATCTCTTGAATCTGGCTTTCCAGACCGCCCACCTGTTCGTAGGATACATCGGGCGCCTCTATCAGCTCCATTACTTTGGCCCGAACATCCACGGAACGGTCCAGGACGCGAACGATTGTGAGAGAGTTGTTTATGGCCACACGAGAATTTGTCTGGATTATCCCCATCAGCTCTGGCGGAGCGGTAGTGATGAACTCCTGATTATTGCCGTGTTGCCTGAGCAGGACATAGTCCGACCCCATCTCCATAACCGTTGCCAGGAACAGCGGCATCCTCTTGAGGAGGATATTCTCTTTCTTCAGCCGCTCAACCTCTCGCAGATATTTCTTGTTGGCAATGAGGGACTCGAAGAGCTTTGCTCTTACCTCTTCCCTCTCCATCCTGGTTGTCTCCAGCTCTTCGGCGAGGCTCTTGTTGTCGGACTGCAGAGCGTTTATCCTCTTTACGAAGGACTCCTGAATGGTCTCTTGACCGGAAATGGCCGATGTTTCACTCATATAAAGAAGCCCAGAGTTTTTCAAGCTTATAAATTCATGCCTGGGGCGGTAACTGAAAATTTTTCTATCTCAGAAAAGTATTAATCATATTTGACTCTGGTAGTGGCCGCAGCCATGATCGACCTATTCATCAATTCGCGAGAAGAGTACGATGAGGCCAAGTCTCAACGTGCTGGTGCAAAAGGCAGCCGCATAGATCGCAGAGCTGGAAGGGGTGGAGGAGGCCTACGTCACCTTGGTCAGCAAGATTGTCTCGCCCTATCAATTAGGCTTCTTTGGTTACCTCTTTTTTGGCCATCTGCAGCCTCTGCTTGGCGTTGTAGCCTGTGGCTTTTTCCAGGAAATTTCTAAAGCGCTTGTTGGTATCCATGGCTTGCTCGTCGCTGGCGCCTATTACTGACTCTGTGGTCACAGTGAGCTTCTTGCCGGTGATCGACACACAGATGCTTTTGAGAGCTCCAAAGCTGAGCAGAAGCTTGCCGTCCTCTTGCTTGATCTCCGTCGAAAACTCCTCTTCCAGAGCCTTTTGAATTCGCTCTAGATCGGGCTTGAAACCTCGCTTGAATGAGTAGTCCATGAACCAGGGTTTGGGCCTGTTCCGGTATAGATCTTTCGAGCGAAATGAGATTCAAGATAATATTCCAAAATTGCTGCAAACAGCAGGAGATTGTGCGCTTTCCCTCCTCTCAGCCTCCAACCGTTCCGGCAGCCCCGCCACAATCCCTGCAAAATTTTTATCTGCATTCTTCTTCTTAATTGCAGCCAGCTTGACGACCTCATCCCGGTTAATCTCTCTTCGGTCAAACTGCACTGCTTCCAGCAGCTTTTCCCCCCAATCGGATCTGACTATCACCGTGGAGTATCCATCCGCGCTTCCAATTGAGCCAATGGAAATATCTGCCAGCCGGTTGACCAGATCACCACAAAACTGGCAGCCTGCCCTCACCTGGCTTTTAAGCTCCCGCACAGGGCAGGAGTACTCTTTGCCGCCTACGGTCACTATGAATTTTCCTCTGGCGATCTGCATCTTTTCGGCCTTATCCAGATCGATGCCGAAAAGCTCTCCCATGCGGCTTTTAAGGGATTCATAATCGAAGCTTTCGAAACAGAAGAGGCCTATGAGAAATATCTCAGCATCGTTAAAATAGCCCTGCCTCTGCAATTTCCTGACCACCCGGATCTGACAGGGCGTGCCGACAACGGCAATTCTCCTTTTGCCCTGGTTCAAGGCATCCAGGAGCGGGGCGATGATGGAGACGCGCACGTATTTTGTCCCCTTTGCCTGCAAAATTGATTCAGTTTCATCAACCAAAGCGGCATTCGCGCCGCAGCTTTTATTTTTTTGGGCAACCACCGCTGCATCTAAGAGCCCCATCTCAATTCCTCGCTGGAGAATTGAAGTTACCATGCCCCCATCTTGTCCCTCAATGTTGCTCTTGCCGGCAAACATTTCCCTGTTGACACCCAAATCATTATCAATCGTTCCACACAGGAACTCCTCTTCCATCTCTTTGATATCGACACAGGACAGCGGGTAAATGTTTTTTCTTTCCAGTATTGACTTTGTGGGACAGACCAGGGCACACGCACCGCATGCAATGCAGTCTTCCGATAATTCTCCATAGGGCGTATCCACATCCCTGGAAACTCCTCGATTTTGAGCATTTATGGCCGCCACTCCCACCAGCTCTTCGCAGATACGGTAGCATAGTCCGCAGAGAATGCAATTTTTATCCCCCTGCAAGAAGCGTGGCTTGAAAATCCCATATTCTCCGGCAGTCTCCAGCAATCTCTTCTCCTGGGGGCATCGAGCTATGAGAAGCTCCAGGATCATCTTCCTAATGCCTGCCACTTCCGCAGAATCGGTAATTACAACAAGCCCCTCCTCTACCGGATAGTTGCAGGCGGTGACAAACTTTTTCCGGCCATTTTTAACGATTTGCACAGTGCATAGCCGGCAAGACCCATAAGGCTTGAGAGAAGGATGATGGCATAGCGTCGGGATGTGGATGCCGGCCTGCCTAGCCGCCTCCAGGACCGTGGCCGGGCCACCCTTGGCATCCATCTCCACCTCATGACCGTCGATCTTGATTTTTATCTTGGTCATGCCTTATCACCTCTTTTTGCCTTCCCTAAACGGGTCAAAGAAGAAGAAAAAGAAAAAGACTGGGAAAGTCTGGGGGATACCTTCTTGATGGCGCGGGTTTTGGGCGGACAGACATCGAAGCAAATGCCGCATCGAGTACATTGGGATTGATCTATGACACAGATGCCTGCCTCATCTTCCTCGATTGCTCCTTGGGGACAATTCTTCTGGCACAGGCCGCATCCGATACAGACCTTCGGCTCGATATAATACGAAACAAGAGCTTTGCAGGCCAGAGAGGGGCACCTTTTCTCGATTATATGGGCCGCATATTCATCGGGAAAGTGGGACAATGTGCTTAAAACCGGATTGACGGCTGTGCGGCCCAATGCACACAGCGACGTCTTTCTCATCAGGTCGGCTATTTCTTTAAGAATTTGCAGGTCGCCCTCCTGCCCTTTGCCGGAAACTATGCCGTCCAGAATCTCTCGCATTCGTAACAGGCCCTCCCGGCAGGGCAGGCACTTGCCGCAGGACTCGTCGCAGAGAAAGTCCACAAAGTAACGGGCCAAATCGACAGCACAGGTATCTTCGTCGATAACAATAATGCTGCCTGAGCCCATCATGGAACCATGGAGAGTAAGCTCGTCGAAATCAACCGGCGTCTGCAAATGCCGGGCCGGAATTATTCCGCCTGAGGGGCCTCCGGTTTGCACTCCTTTGAGCTTTTTTCCATCCGGAATTCCACCGCCTATCTTGTAAATTATGTCGGCCAGGCTCATGCCCATGGGAACTTCTACCAGACCGGTATTGTTGACCTTTCCCACCAGCGAGAAGATCTTGGTCCCCTTGCTTTTTTCCGTTCCAATGGATGAAAACCATTCGGCCCCCCGGTTGATGATGAGAGGGATATTGGCCCAGGTTTCCACATTGTTGAGCAGGCTGGGTCGATTCCAGACCCCGCACTCCGAGGTATGTACGTACTTGGGCCGGGGCTCGCCCACTTTGCCCTCCAGGGCGTTCATGAGAGCGGTTGACTCACCAGAGACGAAGGCTCCCGCGCCCCTATGCACGGATACGTCGAAATCAAATCCGCTGCCCAGTATGTTCTCGCCGAGAAGGCCCAGCTCTCGAGCCTGATGCAGGGCGAATTTGGCATTTTCCACGGCCAGAGGATACTCCATACGCACATAGATGTAGCCAGTATGCGCTCCAACCGCATAGGCTCCAATCATCAGCCCCTCCAAAACACTATGCGGATTGCCCTCCATGAGAGCGCGATCCATGAAGGCACCCGGGTCTCCTTCATCGCAATTAACGATCACGTACTTGGGCTGGCCGGAAGCTTGCGCCGTCGATTCCCATTTTTTCCCGGTGGGAAATCCGCCTCCGCCCCTCCCTCGGAGGCCCGACTTTTTAATCTCTTCAATCACCCCAAGTGGTGTCATCTGCGATAAGGCACGGGTCAGAGCGGCATAACCGCCCAGGGCGATGTAATCATGTATATTTTTGGGATTTATTCTTATATTATTTTTTATTAAAAATCTCATCTGATGATTATAAAATGGGATCTCATCTTCCCGTATTGCCTTTTGGCCGGTGGCAGGATCTGTGTAAAGAAGGCGCGCTACCAGTCCGCCTTTGAGAATGGTCTCCGCTACGATTTCCGGCACATCATCCGGCTGCACTCCCATGTAATAGATTCCCTCTGGATATACAACTACCAGAGTTCCCTTTTCGCAAAAGCCGGGACATCCCGTCTCCTTGATATGAATCTCCCTCTCCAGACCCCTTCTCTCAATCTCTCTTTCAAAGGCGCGGACCACCTTTCGTGCACCAAGGCCCAGGCACCCGGTACCGGTGCAAATTGCCACCTCTTTTCTCCTGGGGTCTCTGTTGCGTTCGATTTCATCTCTCAAGATCTCCAGATCCTGAATTGATGTAAGTCTTGCCATCTATTCCCCATTATTCTTATCTAGTTCTAACTATCGGATGCAAGCAGCCCCAATATATTCTCTACCTTCTTGGAGTCCACTCGACCGTGATAATCGTCATCTACTACTATTACCGGGCCGATGGCGCAGCATCCCAGGCAGTTGACCCGATTTAACGTGAAGCTATTGTCCGGCGTAGTCTGCCCTGATTTTATGCCCAATTTTGACTCGGTTGTATCCAGCAATCTCTGAGCACCTCGCACCTGGCAGGCGGTTCCCATGCAAACGCATACTTTATGCCGGCCTACGGGAGAGAGATTCATCGCTTTGTAGAAGCTCGCCACCCTGAATATCTGGCTTGCAGGAATCTTAAGCCTCAAGGAAAGCTCCCTGATGGTTTCTTTGGAGATCCAATGCAGCTCGCTTTGCAAATCTAAGAGCAACTGGATCAAGAAACCTTCCGTTCCATCATATTTTTTTATTATATTATCCAGCTTCTCCTTGTCAGCATCGATCATATTCGCCTCACGTTATTCGCATTTGTATCAGCATTAAGCGTGAAAAACTATATAACGCTTGCCTTCGATAACATATAATAATGATAAGAATAAAGTCACTACAATGAGCGAAGATCTATTGAGAGCTGTCCGGAAAAGATGCAAGAAGATGGAAATACCCTTGATGGGTGTGGCGAGCGTAGAGCGCTGGAAGGACCCACCCTTTGTGCCCTGGATGCCGGAGGAGTTTTATCCTCAGTCCATATTTCCCCTGGCGAAATCGGTAATAGTCATTGGCCTTCCCGTCAGCCTTCCCGTCCTGGAGACCTCACCCTCCATTTACTACCGGGAGCTGTACAACACCGTAAACATCTTGCTGGACCAGTACACTTACCGCCTGGCCAATTTTCTGAGCGATACGGGCCAACCGTCCGTCTTCGTTCCCCGGGACGGATACTTCGGCATCAAAGCCCTGCTAAAAAATCCAATGGCCTTCTTCTCCCACAGACACGCTGCCCTCCTGGCGGGCCTCGGCAATTTTGGGATTAACAATATGTTGCTCACGCGAGAGTTTGGCCCCCGCGTGCGCTTCGGCTCAGTTTTCACAGCAGCGGAGCTTCCAGCCGATCCGCTCCTCGATGAAAAACTGTGCACCCGTTGCATGCGCTGCGTCAAGATGTGCCCGGCAGAGGCTCTAGATGAAAAGGACTATCCGCAAGGGCTCACGGACAAGAAAAGCTGCACCGCCCACAGCGCCGAGCTGAACCAGCGGGGAATATCGCCCTGCGGCATCTGCATCAAGGTCTGCATGATAGGAGAGGACAGAAAGCTGTACGGGCGGGAGGATGCTTCCATCTACACTAGAAGGGATCGTTTCCCGGCGGAGCACCTGGCCTGGGAGCATGTGCAGAGGTATGGGGTACTGTGAGGTAATTTTACCTAAGTTCATATCAAATTTTGGTTCTTTCGATCCAACCGCTGATGGAAGTACTCTCTTCCGCCTCCCCGTGGTAAGCATTAAAATAGCGGGAATGCCAATTATCTAAATCCATGCGCTTCTTCAACACAGCCGGGCCCGTCAATTGCAGCAAGCACTACTGCCTGCCGCCTCTCTCGCGGTTCAATCTGCCGCAGATCCTGGAGCTGATAGAGCAGGAAAAGTACTTCGTGCTCCACGCCCCACGGCAAACAGGCAAGACCACCTGCCTCCTGGCGCTGATGGACTACCTGAACCACGAGGGAAAGTACCGGGCGCTCTATGCCAACTTCGAGGCCGCCCAGGGAGCACGGGAGAACGTAGGCGAAGCGATGAGGGCGATAATGGGCGAGATCTCTGAGAGGGCACGGGTACACCTCAAAGAAGAGGCACTCAGAGATCTTGCGGCCGTTTCATATCGAGACCAGGGAGCGCATAACTCATTGAACTACATTCTCAGCCGCTGGGCCGAAAGCTCGAATAAGCCCCTCGTCCTCCTGATAGACGAGATAGACTCGCTGGTCGGGGATACACTGATCTCGGTCCTGCGCCAACTGCGATCAGGCTACGATAAAAGGCCCCTTGGATTTCCGTCCACTGTCATCCTCTGCGGCGTGCGGGACGTCCGGGACTACAGGATTCACTCTGACCGGGATAAGGTTGTAATCACAGGCGGCAGCGCCTTCAATATCAAAGCCGAGTCGCTGCTTCTAGGCAACTTTTCCCGCCTGGAGGTAGAGGCCCTCTACCGCCAGCACACTGAAGAGACCGGACAGATCTTTGAAAGCGGGGCTCTGGACAAAGCCTGGAATCTTACTGCCGGCCAGCCCTGGCTGGTGAATGCCCTGGCCTACGAGGCCTGTTTCAGAATGGCTGACGGCAGTGACAGGGCCCGGCCCATCAGTTGTGAGATGATCACCCAGGCCAAGGAGAATCTGATATCACGCCGCGAGACTCATCTCGATCAACTGGCAGACAAGCTGCGAGAGGAGCGGGTGCGCCGAGTGATTGAACCCCTCCTGACAGGCACGGCAAAGCCTGAACAGCCTCCAGAGGATGATGTCCAGTATGTCGAAGACCTGGGACTGATCACGACAAAAGGGCAGATGCGAATTTCAAACGAGATCTATCGAGAGGTGATCCCACGAGTGCTGACCTACACAACACAGATCACCATTGCCCAGGATCCCGCCTGGTACATCCAGCCTGATGGCCGCCTGGATCTCTCCAAGCTTTTGGAGGCTTTCCAGCAGTTCTTCCGGGAGCACTCCGAGGCATGGCTGGAGAGGTTCGACTACCGCGAGGCAGGTCCTCAACTGCTGATGCAGGCTTTTCTCCAGAGGATCGTCAACGGCGGCGGGCGCGTCGAGCGCGAGTACGGTCTGGGCCGCGGCCGGACTGATCTGCTCGTGATCTGGCCGTTCTCCGGCGGTGTGCAAAGAGCAGTCATCGAGCTGAAGATCATGCACAAGTCCAGGGCCCGGACAATCCAGGAGGGGCTTGTTCAGGTCCGGGAGTACGCCGACCGTTGTGGGGCCGTCGAGGCGCATCTGGTGGTCTTCGACAGAACTCCCGGTAAATCGTGGTCCAGGAAGATATTTCGGAAGAAGGAGAGCTACCTGATGCAGGAAGACATTGAACTGGCCATCGGTATCTGGGGGATGTGAAAGCACCATCCGCCTGTGGAGGGTGACGTGATCCGGCCCGGTGCTTCCCAAGCTTATACTCAAGCCAATTCTAATTCCCAGAAAGCCTACACTAAACGTGCATCCTTCTCATGCCCGTTTCCAAGATGCCCAAAAACTCCGCGCCCACAGCCACCACGCTGTTGGTGAACACGGATGCATTGATCTCAAAGATGGGATTGCGAAATTTTGTATATTCGGACATCAGCCAGGTAGTGGAGCTGGTGTCTCCGCAGAAGAGATCTCTGTATTCCGGCTTTACAGGTATCACAGCAATGTCCTTCTCCTTGCCATGCATTTTAAGAATCAGTACCTGTCGCGATGAGGGATTGGCAGTAATTGGCATCACATCAGCGCCCTTTTTCAGAGCCGTGACCGTTCCCTCCAAGGCCTCATAGGTGTTGCCAATTCCGGTTATGGGAATATAAACGTCTCCGATCTGAAAGCTGGGCGTATTGAAATCCCTCTCCCAGTAGCTGATCTTATTTAGATGGGTGAACCTCATCTCAAAGGCCCGGGCCACCAGGCCGGATCTTCCCACGCCTCCGATAATGTATCTGCCGCTCCTGGGCAGCAGCCTGCCAAACCAGTACTCCAAATGCTCGGCATCCATTTGGGAGATAAGGCGAGCGTTTTCTTCAAAGTCCTTTATTGTGGAACGATATTCCGGACAGGCAGGATCGCAGACACCTTTCAGCCGGGACTGGATATCTCTGAAAAGGGCATTTAAAAAGGCCAGTACCTGCAACTCAAACTCCGTGCCCATGGGAGAGAGCCTCGACCTCGTGTCCTTATCGGTGGACTGTTTTGTCCGGGCCGTGAACAACAGAACATTGCCTCGTTCGTACTCGCTCACCATTCTATAGGCCGTTCCATTCTCATTGGCAGTTATCAGCTTGATCTCACCGCCCAGAGTGATGATATCATCAATATATTTGTTCACTGCCAGTGTTTCTCCGGAGCCGGAGATGGCTATCCCCAGGTTCTTGCCCTTGCGGTAGTGCCTTTGCACGGGATCCTCCAGGGTGAAAGGAAATACGTTATCGAAGTGGTTTTGGATAAGCTGCAAGAAGCTGTAAAGAGCGAGAGCGGACCGGCCCGCTGCAAGACCATAGACGAACTTGTTGTCCGGCGACGGTCTCAAAAACTCCACCATGGAGTCGGAAAAGGCAGCAACGCTTGCCATGTCCAGATCGAGCAGCTTCTCTAAAAAGCCGCACTGGAGCAGCGTGGCCTCCTGGAAGGTCTTAATAAGGCCTGACATATTGGCACCTCTAGAAGACCACTCCAAGATAAGCCTTTCTTTTTTCTCTAGGAAATTATCTCATGCAACAGGTTCCTCTCATTGGCCGACTTGATCTCCTGGGCTATACGCCGGCCATTGGAGAGGCCCGGTTCAATAAGATCCGAGTAGGGCGATCCGCTTGCATAGAGATTGGTGCCCGCGACGATTCTGGCCGATATCTCGAAGACCTTGAACTCCAGCTCGTCGGTGACTATCGTCTCCAGGCTGAAGGCGCCGATCATCCCGCCGAAGAGTTCCAGGCTGGTTTCCACGACCCTTTCTCCCAGCTCAAAGGCGCGGGGCAAGAGAGACTCGCGTAGCACCAGCGGCAGGTTGCCCGTGACCACAAAGCTGGGATAGATGCCGGCCTCGGCCAGCTCTTTCATGCTGCCGATGCGAAAGATCTCGTCGGCATTGGACTCCACGCGCCGATCGATGCCCAGCATCTGCAAAGAGCCCTTGCGCAGAAGATACCCTTCCTGTTTTATGGGCGAATAGAAGAAATGGATGTAATATCTGGTGCCTAAGATGAACTCCTGGATGGTGTACTTCTCCTCCGAGTTCATCTTTGATTGCAGCTCTTCTTTGGTCTTGGCAATGAAAAAACCCCGCCCGCCTTTGGCGCCGTGATATTTTATAATGACCGGCCGGTCGATATCTTCCGCCTTTTCAAATCGCATGGGAACGTTTACCCCGGCCTTGAGAAGCCATTCTCGCTCCATCTCCCGATCGCTCTCCCAGGCTAAAACGCGCCGGTTTCCAAAAGTGGGAACAGCCAGCGACTCAAACCTCTCGATTCCCAAATACTCAACCAAAGAGCCATGCGGAATTATGATTACGTTCTCGGCTACGAGATCCTCGGCATAATCCAAGAGTGCCTTATAGCTCTCTACGGAGAAGAACTTATCCGGCTTGGCTAAAGGAAAGGCGTCGTAGAACCGAGGCGGCTGACCGATGCAAATTCCAATGGTTTTGAAGCCCTCCAGGCGCGCACCATGGAAAATTTGCAAGCTACTGTGTGAGCAGATGGTAGCAATGGTTAGGTCGTTCTTATCGTATCCCTTCAAAATCTCCTGAATATCCTCTTTAGAAATCATGGTGATGACCTTTGAAACCACCGGGTTGGCATGAAGGTAGATAAACCCTTTGGGAGATGAATCGAAAATGCCAATTTAAATCCCGCCGAACATATCCCCTTTGGCGTTCCCTCTTTCCCCACTGCGATCCGTCTTCATGGCTTCGTTCAGGGCTTTACGATAGAACCTCTCCGTGTACTCCTTGGCCATCCTGCGGGCGGAGAAGCCCGGCCCGGTCATTTTGATGGCCTCCTTCATGACTGCTGCCCAGCCGTGCGAGAGACCATCCTCGTCCACATCGTAGAATAACGGCACAATATCCTTCTCCAGCAGATCGTAGATGGCAGCAGCATCACGTGCGTCCCTGTCCGGCCCTTCTCTCGCACCCTCAATTGCCCAGCCGTTCAAGCCGTTGTAGCCTTCAATCCACCAGCCGTCCAGAACGGAAAGCTGCGGCACGCCGTTCAAGGTGGCCTTCATGCCGCTCGTTCCGCTCGCCTCCATGGGCGGCAGGGGATTGTTCACCCAGACATCAACGCCATGCACCAGATACTGCGCCAGGAGCTCATCGTAGTCCTCCACGAAGGCGATGCGCCCTCCAAAAGCCTGGTCCTTGGCAACATTGAAGACCTGCTGCAAGAGCTGCTTGCTCTGCTGGTCGTCCTGGTGAGCTTTGCCGGCAAAGATGATCTGCACCGGCCTATCGGGATCATTTACGATCTTTGTCAGACGGGCAATATCATGAAAGAGGAGTGTGGGCCGTTTGTAGGAGGCGAAGCGCCTGGCAAAACCTAAAGTGAGGGCTGCAGGATCGAGCAGCACCCCGGAGGCCATGACATTATTGGAGTCCGAGCCCGAATTGCGCCACTTGTTGCGGGCCCGTTCTCTTATCTTGGCAATCGCCATCTCTTTCATGAAACGATGATGCTCCCAGAGAACGCTGTCCGGTATCTCGTCGATCAACTGCCAGATAGCAGGTTGATCGTGCTCCTCCAGCCAAGTTCGTCCGAGGTAGCGGTTGAAGATCACATCACCCAGGCGCCGGTCAATCCAGGAGGGCACGTGCACCCCATTGGTGATGTGCTCAATGGGAACACTGTCCACGGCAAGTTCGGGCCAAAGCTGCTGCCACATCTCACGGCTGACCTCTCCGTGCTTCTTGCTCACTGCATTTCTAAAAGCACTGCTGCGCAGGGCAAAGGCAGTCATGTTAAAGCCCTCCGGCCTGGCCGGATTTGTCCCCAGGCGCAATAGCTCATCCCTTGAGAGATCCAGTGTGGGAAGGTAGGAGCCGAAGTACTTGTCCATGAGCTGATAGGAAAAGACATCATGGCCGGCGGGCACCGGTGTATGAGTAGTAAAAACCGTGGTGTTCTTGACCTGCTCGAAGGCCTCCCTGTAGCCCATGCCTCCCTCTACCTTCTCCCGAATCCTCTCCAGGATGGCGAAAGCGGGATGGCCCTCATTGCAATGAAGAACGGAATAGTCCACCCCCAGTTGGCGCAAGACGCATACGCCGCCAATGCCAAGGACGATCTCCTGACGCAGGCGCTGCTCCAGATCGCCGGTATAAAGCCGGTCGGATATGACGCGATTCCCGGGCTCGTTGGCCTCGCTGGAGGTATCTATCAAATAAAGGCTGGTCTTTCCCACCTGGACCTTCCAGACCTCCAAATTAATAGGCGGGTCCATGACCGGCACCTTGATGTTGAGGGGATCTCCATTGGCATCCACCATCTTTCTAATGGGTGCATTCTCCCGGTCCATCATCTCGCAGGCCCCCATCTGCCAGCCGTCCGGCGAGATCATCTGACGCAGGTACCCTTGCGGGTACATGAATCCTACCGCCACCAGAGGCAGGCCCAGGTCGCTGCACTCCTTGAGAAAGTCTCCCGCCAAAAAGCCGAGACCACCCGCATAAAAGGGCAGGGCCTGATGCAGGCCGTACTCCGCCGAGAAGTAGGCGATCTTGCACCTTTCCGGATCAGCTACACGGGTGCAAAACCAGCCGTTGGATGGATTCATGTAGCTATCAAAGCGGGTCATCACAGATTCATAATGCCTCATGAAATGGACGTCGGATGTGGCCGCCTCCAGTGCACCTCTATCCATGCGGTTGATCATCTTTACAGGGTTGTGGTTGCTCAGATACCAGCCCCGGCGATTAAGGAGCTTGAAAAGTGCCCGGCCCTCGGGGTGCCAACTCCACCAGAGGTTGTAGGCCAGCTCTCGCAATCCTGAGATCTTTTCCGGCAGATGGGGAAATTTGTCTTTGATACCTTGCATGAATGTGTCAGCTCCCTAGCGGTCTGTAATGGGCGCTCTTCAGAGATATATCCTTCGAATAGCGCAAAAACGCTGATAGTAATGCCGGAGTTTGTAAGATCATAATATCACGAACATGATATGTAGATTCCAGAGCCTAGAAACCAATTGTCATCCACTTTCATAGCATAAGCGATCTTGAACTCATCTCTGTTACCGTGAGCAGGGTTTGGGAAGATGAAGTAAGTAAATCCTTTCCCTTCCTTGGCAACATTGAGCGTGTTCCTGAGAGATGGGACGCCATTGGAATCTGTTACATCCAGCTTGTTTTTACCGATCCAATCGGGTTTGAATGGATGTGCAAGGCAAGTTCCATTGAAATCGTAAGCGTAGATGTAGAGATCTTTGCGGACAAATGAGCCGGTCTTATTGCTGAACTCATCGAGTGCTTTATCTTTGCCGTTCTCTTGGGCATAGGCCAAAGCGGACTCAACAAATGAGACGAGTTCAGTCTTGTTGGATGAGTTGATTAGTGATTCTTTTGCTAAAGCCAACTGCATGATGAAAAACGTCGCTGTCAACAGCAAGATTACTACAATTAGCACATTCCAGTTTTTCATATCGATCACTTTAGTGTGGACGATAGACTTCATTAAATACTTTTGCCACCCACACATGCGCGCGGGCGGGGGCCGCTCCGGACATCTGCAAGAAAAGGAATAAATAATTTGCAGTTCATAAGTACTCTGCCTCCTGGGCTAAATTAGGGTCGTTGCCGAACGGCAATATCGTCCGGCTGCCCGGAGCGTCTAGTACAACGAGGCCGAAGTAAACCAATGCTATGACTTCGCGGCTTCGCGCCTTCGCGTGAAACCGGACCCTGTTGAATCTCACGGCTTTAATTGGGCCAAACTGTACTAAGCCCGCTCCTGCTTGCCCGACAACCGCGACTGGGCACTAGCGAAGTATGCCTACGACGCTTGGAGTGCCGGAAAGAATCTTATGCTGTCAAAAGAAGCAACCTCAGATGGAAACCATAATCGTTGATAAGGATCTCTGCACCCGTTGCGGGATCTGTTCAGCAGTCTGCCCAATGGCTATCATTGATCCGGGGGAGGAGAGCATCCTTCCCAAAGTAAGGAATGAAAAAGCAGTCATGTGCCTCCAGTGCGGGCACTGTGAGGTTTTTTGCCCATCCCAGGCGCTGCTCTTAAACCTGCGGCCCGATGAAAGGTTGCCCCTGCCGGAGGGTGCCGGCACCGTTTCTCCAGAGACAATTGCGTTCTATCTCAAGAAACGAAGGTCCGTGCGGCATTTCACCAGTGATCCTGTGCCAAAGGACAAGATCCTCGAAATCCTGGATATTGCCCGGTATGCGGCCTCGGGAAGCAACGGCCAGCCGGTGCAGTGGCTGGTTGTCCATGATCCACTGAAGGTGAAAAAGATCGCCGGGCTGACCATCGAATGGATGAAGACTCTCCTGAACACCGCCCACCCCATGAGCGGCTACGTACCGATGTTTATTGCCACCTGGGAGCTGGGACACGATGTCATCTGCCGGGGCGCTCCTCACCTGCTCTTCGCCCATATCCCAGAGGGGAACCCAGTTGCATCGGTCGATGCCATCATTGCACTGACGCATTTTGATGTCGCTGCGCCTGCATTCGGCATCGGTACCTGCTGGGCGGGATTCGTCGCCATGGCGGCCATCTCCTATGAACCGCTCCAGAAAGAACTCGGCCTGCCCGCGGGACGAAAGTGCGCCTACGCCATGATGTTCGGCCACCCGCAGTACAAGGTCCACGGGATCCCTCGCAGGAAACCCCTTGAGGTAATGTGGCAGTAAACCAGGCCTGCCTGAAAAAAAATAGTGTCAAGAAAAGCATACATCCATGAAGATAATTCAGATATCTCCCTATTTCCCGCCCCATGTAGGCGGAGTGGAGTATCATGTAAAAGAGCTGGCGGACGGCCTCGCCAGGAGGGGGCATCAGGTTAGCGTTGCCTCGTCTTGCGGAAGATGGACCGGCGAGCTAGTTCGCATACCGAGCATTGACTTATTTTATTCACCTATGCCAATTAAGGTACCCAAATTTGAGGCTGATGTCTATCACAGCCATATTCCAAGCCCCCTCTTTGCTTTCATGCTTCGTAGTGCCTCGCCACATGTTGTTACCTACCACAACGATGTGGTGGTTCCAAAAATGATAAATGGGCATGCCATGCCCCGTCCATTCGCCGCTGCTTTAGAGAGAATTAATGAGTTGCTGGTCCGGCCCGTTCTGGAGGAGGCAAAGATCGTAATAGCTACCACAAAGAGCTATGCTGATACCTCACCTGTTCTGAAAGACTACCTTCACAAGCTAAAAATTGTGCCCAATGCGGTGAATGTCTCTCTTTACCCTCAAGTCAGGAAGAAGGAGAACTATGTGCTCTACGCGGGCAGAATGCTCAGCTACAAGGGAATTGAATCTTTGCTCTTTGCCATGAGCGAGGTGCAAAAGAGTGCGGATCTGGACCTGCTGCTGGTTGGAGACGGCTACGATCGCAGCCGGTTAGAGGAGATGGCCACAAAGCTGCATGTCCGGGCAAAGTTCACAGGAAGGCTGGAGCGAAGCATGTTTATAGATACAATCTCCCGAGCTGAAATACTTGTCTTGCCGACCCAAAATCGTCTGGAGGCCTTCGGCATCGTTCTCCTGGAAGCTATGGCCTGCGAGACGCCAGTCCTCGCCTTTGACACACCTGGTGTAAACGAGGTGGCAAAGAATGGAGGCATGGTCTACTCCAGCACAGAGGAACTCTGTGAGCAAATCCAGGAGCTTCATGAAAACGAGCCGCTAAGAGCGTGCCTCGGGCATAAGGGCAGGGAGGCGGTGGAGGAGCATTACTCCTGGAAGAGAGTGCTTGATTGCATGGAATCGGTCTATCGCGAGGTTGCCTGAAGAGGGAATTTGAGCTTAAAGTTTAAAGATGAAAGGGTAAAGGCCGCGTTATTAGCAATGGTTATGAGCCTGGTTTCAATTATTCTTATATTAAAATTTACAGAAACCAATGTAAGCTGGAAGATGCTCTCCGTTGTCCAGGGGCGATTTTTGATCCTGGGGCTTGTCCTGCATATGTTCTCCTGGATCTTTTATGCCGTCAGGCTCAAGCTCCTCACCTCTCTCGCCGGCCATGAAATAAGTTTTCGCCTCTCGCTTATATCAACACTGGCGTCAAATTTCCTTGCTGCCCTCACTCCCTCTTCCGCTGGAGGTGAGCCTTTGCGCATCAAGATCCTGGCAAACGACGGCATGAGCTACGGCAGCGCAACGGCTGTTGCGGTGGGCGAGCGATTGCTGGACAGCATTTTCTTCGTAGCAGCCCTGGCTTTATTTCTTATTTTCTCCGACTTTTTGACCGGTTTCGGTCTGAAGATAGGGGCCTTTTTCGTCGTCCTTCTCGTCCTGCTCTTGACCTTTCTCTGGCAGCTTGTCAGACGGCCGGAGAGAATTGCCGGATTTATGTTGTGGCTGAAAAAGAAGACCGGAAACAGACCCATTGTCTTTTCTTTAGAGCGAGAGATCTGGCTCTTTCGGGAAGCTGGCATTCAACTGGCCAAAGAGACATTGCGCCGCACGCCGGTCATGGCAGCGCTCACCGCTCTCATCTGGATGTGTGACTTTTTGGTCCCCTCCGCTCTGTTAATTGGCATGGGGGCAGATCCTAAATTCCTTCTCTCCATCACATCACAGATTATTCTGGCCATAATTGCCATCCTGCCCCTGACTCCTGGGGGCAGCGGCGTAGCCGAGCTATCCATGAGCTATCTCTACTCCATGTTTGTGCCGCCGGCATTGCTCGGGCCCCTGGTCATCCTCTGGCGTGTCGTTACCTACTTCTCCAACATTGTGGTGGGGGCGGCCTTTGCCGGAGCTTCGATCAACTGCATGAAGAAAAAATGATCATGTTGCAATGAGCAGCATCAGCAGCACCGACATCCTTACCGCCACGCTGATGGTTGTGGATATTATCACCAGAGAGAGGCCCAGCCTCATGCCGAAGACCGAGGTGTAATTGGGCAGAAGCGAGCGGAGAGAGTAGAAGGGGAGCATGAACAGGCTGCCCAGCATGAGGACGATGAGGGCCTTTGTCTCCGATATGCCGCCGTTTTGGATCAGAGGCCCCAGCAGGGCGATGCCGGCCTTGGGACTGGCCACATAAATGGTGAGCGGGATTATAGTCTCCGGGGGAATGCTGAAAAATTGGGCCAGAGGTATGACATCTAACGATTGCAGAATGCCTTCCCGGCTTAAGTACAAAACCAGGAAAGTCATGATGAAGTAGAGCCCTGCGATTCTGAGGAATATGCGGCTTTGTCCTCGCAGGGATTTTTTGGCTGCCTCACTTAAACTTTTGCGTGCCGAAGGAAGGAGCGACGGTAGCGGCGGGACAGAAGAAGCGGATAAATCCGCGGGAAGATAGGCCCGGCCAAGGCTCAGGACCAGTGCCAGTTTTAAGAGTCCTGTAGCGATAGAGATAACGGCATAAGCCCCGCCCACGAATATGCCCAGTACCGGAATGACAAAAGCCAGTTGGTAGGTGAAAAGCTCCCGGAAGTAGACGGGAACGCTGTTCATGATGGCACTTAAGAATGCCTGGCGCTCGGTCAGCTGCCCCTCCGCCAAAAGTCTGGCGATTACGGTATTGGCCGCCAGGGCTGAACCCAGGCTGATGACAAAGGTTGAGGCCGACACGGCAGGCAGGTGCGATATGGAAATGAGCGGCCTGGCTAGATGGGAAATGCGCTGGAAGGTCCCCATCTCCACCATGAGGCCGGTGAGAAAGAGCATGATAAAAACGGTTATCATAGTAGAGACGGTATCGTTGAGCGTTTGCAGAAGTAGATCGAGCATTATCAAGTCCTTTCTCTCAAAATCTCTTGGTGGTATTTTATAATTTTCGGTTATTTGAGCAGCCAGGTTTATTACCCGGCAAATTCCAGAAGAGAATCGGAGAATCGGAGAATCTGGAGAATAGCATGAGATCCTTTTCGCCTCGCATGGCCGCCCGGGCGCTCTGGCAGATGAGGGTTTTAAAGAGGCCCTTTGTGCTCTCCCACGGCATAAATGCTTCCTGCAACCTGAGCTGCAGCTTTTGCGAATACTGGAGGCACAAAGGCCGGGAGATGAGCACGCCCCAGATCCTGCACATGCTGGATGAGGCGCACGATTTCGGCATAGGCGTTTACAATGCCTGGACGGTGGAGCCGCTGCTGCGAGAGGATCTGCCGGAAATTTTGCGGCATGCCAAGTCCCTGGGGCTTACAACCTCGCTCATCACCAACGGCCTTCTTTTGCTCAAAAGGGCCGGAGAGCTAACCGATCTGGACCTGCTCTCCGTCTCAGTGGACGGCATCAAGAGCTACAAAGAGCTGCGGGGCATCGATCTGGCGGACGTCTTGGGGGGCATCCGGGCGGCGCAGCAGGCGGGCCACGAGGTTCTCATGAACTCTGTCATATCCGGCAAAAATGTGGGTGAGCTGGAGGATCTGGTGCACCTGGCCAGGTCACTGGGGTGCTGGATATCTTTTGAGCCCATGCATGAGTCCTTCGGCATCGAGGAGAAGGTGTGGGGCTCTTTGAGGATACGCGATATTCCGGCATACGAGGCGGCGTTGGATCGGCTGATAGAGCTGAAGAGAAGCGGAGAACCTATCATCAACTCCGTGACCTACCTAAAAATGATACGGGACCTGGAGCCGCGATTTAGTTGCCATGCAAGCGACATCATTTTGCATGTGGCAGCGGACGGCAGCGTGGATTGCTGCCGCGTGCACCAGGAGCCGCTGGGCAATGTCTCTGAGGGGCTGGCAAAGGTGTGGCAGTCGTCCCAAGAGAGGCGCAGGGAGATCGTCCAGGAGTGCGAAGGGTGCCTGTTCTTCGGATATGTGGAGAACAGCCTGCTCTACGATTTTGTGCCTGAAGTGCTGGCGCATTACGAATGGATTTAGAATCCGCTGATAACTCTCATTATCTTTATCTTTTTCCAGCTATCGCCACCCCATCCGCCGGTCTGGTTCAAGATCTCCAGTTCGTTGTCTGAGGTGATATTCAGCAGCAATGAACCTGTCATACTTAGATTGCCTTTGGGGACATCAACCCAGCTCAGACTCACAGTATTGCCTTCCACGGTGCCATTGGCGACACTGGTCCAGCCAGGATTTACACCGGACGACTCGCACAGCCACCACACGGAATTATCGATCTGGCGGATATAGATATCTACATCTGGGAGAACTTTCCAGTCTCCCGTCAAGTCCACGGCCATAGCTGTCGAGCTTAGAACAGTGGCCAGTACTAAGAGCCAATAAAGTTTGCTCATTTTTCAGTCACCTAAACATTATTAACCATTATTGTTTATTATCCTTTTCATTTGAAATTTTTTGTTACATATTACTATTACAGCATTCCTACTTTGCTCTTTATCAATTCGCCCCATCTATTTTATCGGCTTTTCTCCTCTCGCCTGCGCTTTTTGCCTTCGGGCCTCTTGTTTCTCTTTCTTTTTGTTCACCGTCGCCGTGCTCGCTGCATCCTTTTTAAATAAGTTGATCATTGAATTGCTCCCTCGCATACTTCACGATTAATATGATATCATAGTATCTGCTCATATTAATTTGTTCGCATCTTGTTGCGACTTGTTTTAGCTTACCTTCTGACCCAGAGACAGAAAGACCCCCGATTACATACCGGAGTTTATAAGATCTTGAAAAAATAAACCGCTGCGCTATGGTTCTTGTAGGGGATAGCCAAAAATTAATTCAGGCAGGAATGTATTTTCCGAGCTGAAGTTTGGAATACGATTATAATAGTTGTAGCCTCTTATCGTATCTGGACTGATTCCCACATGTCCGACCTCCTCTCCCGCGCCCACCAGCCCCTCGCCTCCGGCCAGCTCGACGAGGCCCGCGTCTACCTGGAGGAGCTCCTCCGCCAGGATGCCGAGAACACCGATCTCCTCTACGACCTGGCCAGGAAGGGGCTCTCGAAGATTGCCGTGCGCGGGGCTGAAGGCTGAGGAAGGACGGCGGTCTTCCAGTAGGCATTATGTAGAACCGCTGGCCCTCTTCTCTCTGCCTCTGCTCCAGAGCCACCAAGCCACATCAGGTCCTATCAAAGCTCTAGTGTGAGTACAAGCCTCATTTCAGTGCCCTCATTGGGAATAGTGGTCCAATAGCAGCCTTTCTTTATCGTCTCCCCGTGAGATTGGTCTAAGAACTCATAAGTTCCGTAACCTGTTCTCTCAATGCTCATTCTATTGAATAATTTTAAAAGTTCTGGATAATCCAGATACATGGAAGAGCTTTTATTGAGCAATACCTGGGTGGGATCCGTTTCGTACAGGATAGTTCCATCATCCGCCTTGCTCACCCATATCTTGGAGTTTCCCGAAGGCTGGAACGTAGCTAAAACCCTTCCGAAAAACTGGCTGTTATTAAACATCAAGCTTACTGTTCCCACAAATGTTCCATTCTTGTCGAAGATGGGCATCTCTGAATCGATGGCATACAATCCTTCGACAGCCTTTATGAAATGGAAACCCGAATATAGCCTGGTATTGATTGTATCATTCACATGCTTCTGCCGTCTCAAGTTTGTTCCCTTCACGCTTTCAAACGACACGGGCTCAACCTCACGCACGGTGCCGTTGGCGTCAATCGTGATGCAATCGATTACAGCAGTATCCACCATCGTGAGGTTCGACAGAACTGCCCGGGCAGCAGGCCCATCAATACCTGTTTCTGAGAGGATGAGGCTGGCATCGACAAGAGCAGTTTCGATTTTGGAAAGATTGGAGTTCACAGCATCAGAGGCAGAGAGGAGCCCCCACAAAGGCTCTCCGCTTGTCGTCTGCGGCCCAAAGTTAGCCCCCTCCGATGCACATGCTGTGCAGGTCGTCCCCAATATGATCATGAGGATTAATAAGAATCCCATTTGTTTCATATGTATTTGTCAGTCCATGCATATATTATAATTTTTTCATAAGGCATATGGCGCTCTGGTCCTCCACTTATCCTGATGTCCGCCGTCTCCACTCCTCGCCAGCAGGCCGCCCGCGCCCGGCTCTCCCGCCCGCCTACGTATCATCTTTGATATAACGAAAAAGGTCAAATGCGAGGGCGATTTTAGGAGAACGGCATTGAAGGACCTTGGCAAAGCTGCAAGACCCATGACGAAGCAAAATCGGGAAATCAAGTTAGACTAATAATCTATCGAGAGATATTAGCCACATGAGATGATGCAGTGGGACCCAAGAGCAGATCAAAAATGGGAAAACAATATATACATCCTCGAATACATGCTTAAGTTAAAGTATTAGCTGAATGATTTATGGGCTGCAAAGGCTGAAGAATGCTCAGTCGGGCTTCGGGCGTAAAAATTAATGGAGCGAAACTTTCAACACCCAATCGCGAATAAAGCAGCTAACTCGTGAGATGCGAGCGGAGGTAACCTTTGTACATTAAAGAGGTCGAACTCAAAAACTTCAAGTCATTCGGCAAGAGCGTCAGGGTTCCTCTGAAGAACGATTTTGTGACCGTTACCGGGCCCAACGGTAGCGGTAAGTCCAATATCGTTGATGCTCTGCTCTTTGCCCTTTGCCTGTCCAGCTCGCGGGCCATGCGCGCGGAGAGGTTGCCCGACCTCATCTACCGGGGCGATAACGGCAAGAATCCGGACTATGCTCAGGTTACCGTCAAGCTTGACAATACCAGCCGCCTCTTTCCCCTGGATCAAGATATCATTGAAGTGTCCAGGAAGATAAAGGTCAAAGGCGACAAATATGCTTCTTCATATTATTTTAATGGAAAAACCTGCGGCCAGGCGGAACTGCTGGATTTGCTGGCCAAGGCTGGCATAACCCCGGAGAGCTATAACATTGTCATGCAGGGCGATGTGACGCGCATCATCGAGATGACTCCAGTCGATCGCAGAAAGATCATAGATGAGATTGCCGGCGTCGCCGAGTTTGATGAGAAAAAGAAGAAGGCCATGGAAGAGCTGGATGTGGTGCGAGAGCGCATTGGTCGCGTCGATGTGATTTTAGAGGAGGTTGCCTCCCAGCTCGCCCGGCTTAAGGCGGAGCGCGACCGGGCCCATTCTTACCAGGCGCACCGGGAGGAGCTCAAGAGACAGGAGGCTTTTCTGCTCCTGGCCAGGTTAAAAGAAGCATCAATGGAGCTGGCCGGCCTGGATGAAGAGATCAATTCTCTTGATGTCAAGAATCAGACGCTTCTGGAAAGGTCGGTGAGCAAGAAAACTGAGCTTTCAACACTTGATGAGAAGCTGCGATCCATTAGCTCGGAGATCACCCACAAAGGAGAGGATGAGCAGATCTCTGTTAAACGCAGGATCGAGGAGCTGAAAGGAGAGATCTCCCGTGAGGCCGCTCGCATCGAGATGACGGAAAAGGCCATCTTTGAGATGGATGGGCAACAAAAGACCTGCTTCATTCAGACGGGGAACCTCTGTACGGAAACGGAATCCTTAGCCGAGAAGATAAGGGACGCAAGTCTACGCGGCGCCAGCCTGCGAGGGGAACTGGATGATCAGATAGAACTCCTGGGAGTGGCAGAGGCCAGCCTGTCCCAGGCGGATGCCAAGTTCTCCCTGTTGCGGGATGATCTGGCCCGCGTCCGGCAGATTCGGGAAGAGTCCAAAACAAAGCTTGGCGACCTGGTACGGGATAGGGACCGGCTGCTTGATGCCACGAGGCGAGGCGGCTTGGAAAGGGAGGAGCTTTCCTCCGGCATCAAAGAGGCACTTGACACCCTGGCAGGCCTCGATCATGAGACGGAGAAGCTGAAAGTGGAGCTGGCTGCCTTGAACAGTCAGGCCATGGGCATGGAGCGGGACCGTGATGACCTGGAAAGCCTGCGCCTGCGACTTCGTAGGGAGATCTCTGAGGCGGAAAGAGAGATGCAAAGGCTGCAGGGAGAGTTTGCCAAGAGCGACGGACGGATGAGGGCCGCCGAGGACAAGGCCGGATACAGCCGGGCGGTGGAGGCGATTCGCTCTGCTATCAAGAGGCAGATGTTGCAGGGCCTTTACGGAACCATTGCGGAGCTTGGCAACGTGGCATCGCGCTACTCTTCGGCTCTTGAGGTGGCGGCGGGAGCACGCCTGCAGAGCATTGTGGCCGACAATGATCTGGATGCCTCTGCTGCCATTGAGTATCTGAAGAGGTCGCAGATCGGTCGGGCCACCTTTTTGCCTTTGAACAAGCTGGACAAAGGCAGCCTCTCCACCCGGCCTAATCATGCGGGTGTGGTGGATTATGCCCTCAATCTGGTGGACTATGATGCCAAGTACCTGGCCGCATTCTGGTACGTCTTCCGGGATACCCTGGTAGTAGAGAGCCTGGTTTTTGCCCGTCCGCTCATGGGCCGGTATCGTATGGTCACCTTGGAAGGGGATCTGGTGGAAAAGTCAGGAGCCATGACCGGCGGCCACTATCGCTCCAAGATGAAGTTTGCGGCAGAAGAGAAGACGAAGCTTTTGGAGCTGTCCGAGAAGATCGCCAATGCGGAAAGCGAGCGCACCACAAGGCTCGATAAGCTGGATAGAATCGAAGAGCAGATCTCCCGCCTCTCTCGTGAGGTGGAGGATCTGAATCGGATTATATCCAAGAAGACCTTCCAGATAGACGAAATCGTCTCGTCCAGACCGCGCCTGGATAAGTCCATTTTAGAGAAGCGAGAGCGTCTGCTGGCCATGGAAGGCGAGTCTTTAAGCTTCAAGGAGCAGCTTGGCCTTCTGGAAGGCGAGATCAGGGTCTCGGAAGAAACATTAGCCGATGTGCAGCAGAAGATCGACAAATTGGATGGCGAGCTGAAGGGCTCGGAAATTCCCGGCCTGAACAAAAAGGCGGATGCTGCCAGTTTGGAGATCAAGCGTCTGCAGGAAAGGCTTAATGGCATTGATGCCGAGATTCTCAAGGACAAGATCCGAGAGGAGGGCGGCAAAGAGAAGCTGGCCGAGCTTGCCGCACGAAGAGAATCACTGGACGGCCAAAAGGTAGAGGCGCTGGCCAAAAAAGATACGGCAGCAGCGCTTATCGTGGGCCTTAATAAGTTGCTGGCACTCTCCCAGGCACGCGAGGCGGAGATTGAGGGAGAGCTGTACGGCCTGAAGGGGGTGCGTGGAGAGCTTCTGGAAAAGACGCTGGCCCTGCAAAGAGAGATAGATCTGGCGGAGAGGGAGGGGGACAGAATTGAGGCCCGCAAGAATGCCACGATCTCTGCCCGAGAATCCATCTTGTCCAGAGTCAATGATCTACGCATGCAAATTGAGGGCTCGGGCGTTGACTCCTCAGAGGAGCCGCCCAATCGCGAGACGGTGGCCGAGAAGATCAAAGCTCTGGAACAGGCCATGCAAAATCTGGAACCGGTGAACATGCTGGCCATCCAGGAGTATGACCATGTCAAGACCCGTTACGACTTCCTGGCAGAGAGGAGGACGACTCTCTCCAGCGAACGGGAAGCGATCATCGACAAGCTGGAAAAATATGATCTGATGAAGAGAGAGGCATTTCTGGCCAGCTTCACTGAGATCAACAAGAACTTCAATCAGATATTTCAGGAGCTTTCCAATGGCGAAGGCGATCTGATCCTGGAAAACCCGGAAGATCCCCTGGCGGCAGGCATGACCATCAAGGCTCGCCCTGCCGGCAAGTCCTTCCATCGCCTGGAAGCCATGTCAGGCGGGGAGAAGAGCCTTACTGCCCTCTCATTTATTTTCTCGATTCAGATGTACCGACCTGCCCCCTTCTATGCCATGGATGAGATCGACATGTTCCTGGATGGGGCCAATGTAGAGCGTGTGGCCAAATTAATCAAGAAGATCTCTTCCAAGGCCCAGTTCATAGTAGTGTCCCTACGTAAGCCCATGATACTGCAGTCCAAGTACACTTTGGGAGTGACCATGCAGGAGAACAACATCACCACCGTGACCGGCATCTGCACAAGCTGAGGCGAAAATGAGCGACGAGGAATTCGAATTCGGAGAACCGGCCGAGGTTTTAGTGGAGCTGGCCAAAAGGGGAGAGATAGATCCCTGGGATATCGACATCGCCAAGGCCACGGAGAAGTTCTTGCAGTACATCGACTCCCTGGAGAAGAGGGACCTGCGCATTCCCGCCAGAACTCTGCTTTACGCCAGCATCCTGCTACGCATGAAGTCTGACTCCATGGAAGGGCAGAAGGAGGAGGAGGAGCCCGAGCCGGAGATGGAGGAGATCGAAGACGAGCAGGAAGAGGAGATAGAAGAGAATCTGCCTCGCCCTCCTGTGAGAAGGCTCACCAAGCGCCCTGTAACTCTGGACGAGCTGATCTCAGAGCTTAAGAAGGCGGAGATGGTAGGCAGAAGGAAGGCCATGCGAGAGAGGTGGCCAAGCATCGAGGAAAAAGTCCTGGATGTGTCCCACGACGAGGGAATCGAGGACAGAATCAAGGCGCTAGGACCCATCTTGGACGACATGTTCATGGAGACGAAGACCGTTACCTTCCAGGATATAAACAGCAAAAACAGCAATACCGAGGATGGGGTTACCAACTACGTCTCACTGCTCTTCATGGCCCAGAGAAAACAGGTCTGGCTGGAGCAAGAGGAGATCTTCGGAGACCTGTTTGTGAGCAGGCATGCAATATGAAAACCCTAATTCAAATCCATAAAGAAGGGAAATATTTCGTAGCAATTGATTTGATAACAAACGTGGCAGATCAAGGATTAACGGAAAGTGAAGCAGTTTCTAATTTGAAAAATGGCCTTCAGGAGCACTACCAGGTTCTTTTAGAGTTGGCACCCAAAGGACGAAAGCTCTCTTTTCTGGATATCGAGGTTGAAGGGCTTGCCAAGGATTCCGGCAATCTCGGCTAAAGCGGCCATCAAGGCTCTGGATCAGTTTGGATTTAAGGTCTATCGCCAGACCGGCAGCCATATTCACCTCATTGCCGCCTTGAAGGAATAGAACTACAGCTCGCGCCAAGCCTTCGCCCCGACCGCCGCCAGGCATGCGCCCGTGCGAGGGGGGCGG
>JANYKI010000117.1 GCA_025361645.1 Methanothrix sp. | reverse complement strand
ACCGGAAAGGCTGCTGGCCTCGCCCAGCGCATCAAGGCCGCGAATATCCGCACCATCCTCGCGCAGGTAGATCAATTTCGTTTCTTTCAGATCGGCCAGCACCTCGGCCAGACCGCCGGTGCGTACAAAGATGCCGGAGGTAGACATGGCCCACTCCGCTGTAGCAGGTACAGCCAGGGCTTTTTTGAGCAAGGCGGCAGTGGTGCGCTCATCTGGATTGAGATGACGAAGCGTCTCGCCCACGAGCCGTATGGTCTTGGGAATCTCCCCGCCCAGCAGCACCAGGTAGACGCAAACATCCTTTCGAATGCCGTGCGAGATGACGAAGGCAGCCGTGACGGCGCGACAGAGAATATCCAGACGGCCGGAGGTGCCGGGGATGTCTTCCAAGGAGAAATTGGGAGTGGTAGTGGCCTTGTGACCGACAACGATGAAATTGCGCATAGCTCTAAAGACGAGCAGGAGATACAAGCATCTTTCGGACTCGAAGGAATCTATATTTGGGCTTCAAAAAAAGAAATGGTTAGCCCTCAGATCCCTGCTCCCTGGCTCGGGCATAGGCTGCCTTTGCCTCGGCGCTCTTGCCCAGGGCCTTCAAGGCATCAGCTTTTAGGGTCCACACCTGACTATCTTCGGGATTTGCTTGCAGGGCCCCGTCAAATGCCTGAGCAGCTTCATCGTACCGGTGCAGCTCGCTGGCAAGGAGGACTCCCATCATTTTCCAGGAGATCTCATCCCCAGGATCAATACGGGTGGCATTGGCAAATGCTTTGACGGCCTCATCAGAGTTGCCCACGTTGTGCAGCAGCAAGCCCTTCTCGGCCCATAGGTTCGAGTTTTCAGGATCGTCCTCCAGATTTTTGTTGGTGATATTCAGGGCTTCTTGGTAGGCTCCTGTGGCTTCGTCTGTCCGGTTTAACCTTACGAGGGCGTTGGCTTTGTTGATCCAGGCCACTTTGTTGTCGGGATCGATCTGGATGGCACTTTCATAATATTTGAGGGCATCATCGTTTCTGTCCAGGACCGCCGAGAGCAGGATGCCTCCGTTAATCCAGAGATCAATATCTTGCGGGGCCAGCTCAAAGACCTTTTCTAAAGCTTCTGTAGTCTCATTGTAGTTGCCCTGTTCAGCGAAAAGATGAGCCTTTTCAAACCAAATCTGGGCCTTTTCGGAGTTCTGCGAAGCGGCCTCAATAGCTTCATCAAAGATCTCTAAGGACTCGTTATATTTGCCCAGATTGAGCAACGCATTGGCTTTGACCAGCCGGCCCCTATTCTGCTGGGGGTCCAGCTCAATTGCCTTATCAAAGGACTTGATGGCATCCTCATAAAGGCCATCATCATTTATCGAACCGGCCCAAAGGCTGAGGACTGTGCCCTTGCCTAGCCATAAGCCTGATAGCTCTTCGGTCTGGTTTAGCTCGCCTTTGTAGAGTCCAATGTGTTGAATGCCTCTGTCGTAAGCTTCAAGAGACTCGTTGTATCTCTTCATTTGAGATAGAGCATTGCCTTTCAGCTCCCACGCTCTGGGATTTTTCGGATCTATCTCAAGCGCCTTGTCGATGGCCTGCAGAGATTCGTTGAATTTGCTTTGGTTGTTGGTGAGGAGGGCCAGCATGTTGAGGCCGGGCACTTTGGAAATATAGAACGTGGCATTGCTCGGTTCAAGCTCTATGGCCCTGTCATATGCTTTAACGGCCTCTTCGTAAGATCCATTTCTATCCAGATCCCGCCCTTTTTTATACAATTGATCTGTGGTCTCCTCCTGGGCTGCAGCGCAGACGCACAGCGTTGCCAGAGCCAGCAGGGCGAGGGCGAGCCTTGCGCCTACTACTATCTTTGCTATCTTCATTCAGTCACCTCTTTTTTCGCTTTCCACAATCCCAACCGATCCGGCAACCATAAACCAAAAAAATAGTCGGCTTCATCCCTCGTACCCCAACTTCCTGGCCAGGTAGAACGACCCGCTGGCCTCGGTGACCAGGCCCATCGACTTCTGGGCCTCGCCCCTGCCTACCCAGGCATCAGAATAGATGGGACTTAGAAGGATGGCCTGGTTGTAGGCCTCCAAAGCCTCCTGGTTCCTGGACTGTGCCAGCAGGGCGTCGCCCTTGCCTATCCAGACCGTCGGTGCATGAAATGATCCGGGCATAGCCGTTTCGATGGCCTGCTCAAATGCCTTTATGGCCTCGTCGTACTTGCCCAGCTTGAGAAGCGCCCCGCCTTTCAGCTCCAGGACGCTCGTGTCGTTGGCATTGCTCAAGAGTGCCCTTTCTGATGCATCAACGGACTTCTGGAAGGCGGCCAGGGCTTCCGCCGGTCGGCCCGTCTTATTCAGAGCATCTCCCTTAGAAATCCAGATTTGGGCTCGCTCTTTGCTGCCGCTCTCGGGCGTCAGCTCCAGGGCGTGCTCGAAAGCGGGCAGGGATTCGTTGTATCTCTCTAATTGAACAAGCTGCGAGCCCTTTTCGCTCCAGGTCCGGGCATCGGCGGGATCGATCTTGATGGCCTCTTCGTAGGCGGCCAAAGATTCATTTTGTCTGCCCAGATCGGCCAGAAGATATCCTTTGGTGCGCCAGGCCACCACATATCTAGGGTCCAGCTCCGTTACCTTGTCCAGAGCCGCCAGGGTCTCTTCCTTTCGGTCCGCGTAGGAAAGGGACTGGGCCTTGGCCATCAAGACCAGTGATCGCTCTTTGGTGTCGTTCTCCGGTATCAGCTCTAAAGACCTGTCCAGGGCTTGCAGAGACTCGTTGGTCCGGCTCATCAAGGTAAGAAACTCGCCTTTTCTCTCCCAGGCGTCCAGGTTCTTGGGATCAATCTCTGTTACCCTGTTCAGAGCTTGCAGGCCCTCTTCCCACCGGCCCAGGTTCATGAGCGCCTCAGCCACGTTCCTCCAGAGGCTGGCGTTCCCGGGGTTCTCCTGGATGCTCTGGTTGAAGATCTGCACCGCCATCTCGTGGGCCTGGTTGGACTCATTCTGCCGGCCCATGCTGCTCAAAGTCCGGCCTTTCTTCACCCAGGTCCATGCATCTTGGGGATTCATCTTCAATTTTTCATCCAAAATGCCAAGCGCTTTTTCAGAAGCCCGGAGGGACTCCTCATCTCTCCCGGAGAAGGCAAGCTCCTGGGCTTTGTAGGTCCAGACGGTCTCATTTGAGGGATCGATCTGCAGGGCCCGGTCGTATGCCGAGATAGCCTCATCAGTTGAGCCGTTCAGCCTGAGATCCTTGGCCTTTGTTACCCAGTAGTCTGTGGTGTTCTCCTGTGCCACAGCAGAAACGCACAGCATGGCCAGGGCCATCAACACAATAACGAACCTGGCTTTCGCTAACTTATTATTCCGTTTCATGAAATCACTCTCGTTTTTCTTCGGTAAACGCCGAAGGCGACCGAAGTCAAATAACTGAGGCAAATAAGCTCCATTCTCCCCACTCCAATTCTCCACCCCGATTTACGGCATGCTACGGACTACGACATATGACGAATATAAACTTTACGGCAGTCGTAAAAAAATCAGATTCGATTAAATATCATTTTGGCCCAAAAAGAATAATAACCCATAGAGCGATTCAAACCACTTCAACCGGAGAATTAGATGATTCGCGTCATATCCCTGGACATGGACGGCACCCTGGTCAACTCCAGGTTCGTGGACAAGGTCTGGATGGAAGGCATGCCTATGCTTTACGCCGAAAAGACCTGCCTGGACTTTCCCGTTGCCAAGAGTTACGTTGTCGGCGAGTACACGAAGATCGGCAGCGATCGGCTGGAGTGGTACGACCTCATGTACTGGATCGAGAGGTTCGGACTGAAGGTTGGCAAGGACGATCTCTTGCAGATGTACGAGGACGAGATCGAGACCTATCCTGAGGTGCAGGAGGTTCTGGATCTTCTCGCCGAAAACTATGAGCTGGTGGTGACATCCAACGCTGCTCGCGAGTTCATCGACATCGAGCTGGAAGGTCTTTCCGACTACTTCAGCGAGACCTTCTCCGCTACCTCAGATTTCCGGGAGGTCAAGAAATCGCCACTCATCTACGGCACGGTCTGTGCCCACATGGACGCCAAACCCTTTGAGGTCCTGCACATTGGCGATCACTACAATTACGACTACGAGTCGCCTCTAGAGGCTGGCCTGGACGCACTCTTCTTAGACCGCAAGGGAGAACGCTCTGGGCGCGAGGTAGTGGGCGATCTGCGAGAGGCTGTGGTGCTGATCGACGGCTGCATTTAGGGAATCTGACTTGCATGAAGAAAAAGACAAGGCTGATCCTGGCACTGGATGTCACAACCCGAGAGAAGGCCCTTTCGCTCGCCGAGAAGCTTTGCGGCTATTTCGACGCCATCAAGATCGGCTATCCCCTTATTCTCTCGGCAGGTCTTGGAATCGTAACGGAGATCGCTACCACTCTCCCTGTCATCGCCGACCTGAAAGTGGCCGACATTCCCAACACCAACCGGCTCATCTGCCAGGCGGTGCTGGGCGCGGGAGCCTGCGGCATTATCGCTCAGGCCTTCCCGGGAAAGGATTCTCTGCAAGCCTGCGCCAAGAGTGCTGCAGAGCACGGAGCCGATCTCTATGTGGTAACAGAGATGAGCCACCCCGGCGCGGAGCTGTTTATGGCACCCCTGGCCGAGAAGATGGCCCGTCTGGCGGTGGAGGTGGGCGCAGCCGGAGTGGTGGCCCCGGCCACGCGCCCGGATAGAATTAAGCTGATTCGCTCCATCATCGGAGAGCGTGTCATCATCTCGCCTGGCGTAGGTGCTCAGGGTGGCTCCGCTGGCGCAGCTCTGCAGGCGGGAGCCGACTATCTAATCGTGGGCAGATCGATCTACGAGGCAGAGGACCCGGTAGCCTCGGCAAAAAAGCTTCTCGCTCTTCTCCCGCAGGCTTGATTGATGCAAACGGGCCGGACCGATTCCGGCCTGACGGCATCTTTTCAAAACGTTTCTATAGCCTGCAAATGATATACTACTATGCGAGGGCAAAAAGCTCAAAGGCGGCTATGCCCTCACCCGCACCAAGAGAGGAATGATCCTGGCCAAGATGCCGGTCCCAGCAAAGCGACAAATAATCTACCTTTACCAGGACTTGCCCTGCGATCCTGCAAAAAAAGGCGCTACTGCTTCTCTCTGCTCAGTGCCTTGGATCTCTTTCCCTCTTCAATGAGTTCTTTGACCCTCTGGCCGCCCTTGTGGCCGATTTCTTCATAAAAATCCTTACCATGCGTTTGGGCGGTCTTCATGCCGCCTTTTCTGCCTGCCTCCTGAACGGTCATCGTGCCCTTTACATCTTTTTTGGAACTTCTTTTATCTTCAGCCATCCATATCTCTCCGAAACTTGTGATTAAAATTAATGCATTTTCCAATATTCTTTCCTTCTTTGCGGGATCGCGATAAATGTGATCAATGTAGCTTGTTCATCATATTCCCGTGGTGCAAATTCCAAGGGAACTTTAAATCAATCTTTATCAATTAATTCGCTATTGATATCTATACCCTCTTCTTTAAATATTTATGTTTTGCGCCGTTATTTGTCTAAGATTGGTGTCGAAATTGTGGCATAAATCTTGAAAATTGTGTATTATTTTAGTCCTAATAATATCATATATAACAAATAGCTGTTGATACATTAACGATTAGCAAGAATACCACTAAATACTCCAATGCCAAATCATTGATCGATTGCTTTTGAGAGAGTTATTTTGCAGTACAAAAAAAGAATCTCAGTTTATAATCCTTAAGTCAGTTCATTACTTACTGATCAGATATTATCAACAATGACTGTTGATATTGCGAACAGACAAATCATTCCCAGGCTTATTGCGGCACGTCAATATCCTGGTATCCTATTCTGGTTACCGTCATCTCTTTGACCAACGCCCTGGCTATTTCCCGGAGCCCCAACTCTTCTTCTGCCAGGAGGATCTCGTCCTTCTTGGCCCGGGTCATGGGCTTACTGGGCACGGCAGTGCAGGATTTGGTCTCTGCGGCAATGCCGTAGGTGCCTACCTTTCGGGCCAGATCAGTGATCTCCGTTTTGTCCAGAGAGATGAGCGGATGGAAGACTGGAACTCCGATCGCTGCCTGCTCAGCCAGGATGTTATCTGCGGTCTGCGAGGCCACCTGGCCCATGGAATAGCCGGTGACAATGCCCAGGCACCCCTGCATCTCCATGACCTCTGTAGCTATGCGGTACATCAAGCGCCGGCAGAGAACGCAAGTGGCTCTAGGATAGTGAGATGCTATTTTCTCAATTCCCCGGCTGATGGGAATGGTGATAAAATCAATCTTTCTGCCTGCCGTCCAGTCCGCTAAAACCTTTGCGCATCTCATGGACTGGTCTATGGCATCGGCATAAGGCCGGGAGTCGAAATGCAGGAGAGTGACCGGACAGCCCCTCTTCATCATCATCCAGGCGGCAACAGGCGAGTCAATGCCACCGGAAATGAGCACTAACATCTTGCCCTGCGAGCCCAGAGGCAGGCCGCCCACGCCCTTCACAACCTCGGTGAAGATGAGGGTTCGATCCTTCCTGGCCTCAACGAAGATCTCCAGTTCCGGCTTATCCAGGTCCACAGAGGAGAGCGTCGCAACTCTAACCGCTTCGCCCACAACCCGTCCGATCTGTTCGCTGGAGAATGAGACCCCTGAGCGCCTGGGCCGGATGGCAAAAGTGCTCGGCTTGGCCAGGCCTGCCAGCTCTACCGCCGCCCGGCTTATCTCTTCCAGATCGGAAGCTACAGTTATGGCGGGGCTGGTTGAGACCACTCCAAAAACCCGTGCCCCAATCTCGCTTGCTCGGGAGTCAGAGGTATGGACGAAGATCCTGCCCTCGCCCCTTTCCATTCTATGCTCCACCCCGGCTCGATGCAAGGAAAAAGCTATATTGCCTGCTAAAATGCGTTCCCAGTTCTGCCTAGTCCAGCTATCTTTTAATGTGATCTCCCCGTAGCGAACCAAGACTACGTCCTGGGAGATCATGTTCTGATTTGAGTAGCCTTCGCAGATCTCTTTATCTTCTTGACTCTAGAACCTGCTGCAGTATATCTTTGCATTGGACCGGGCTTCTTGTGAGTGGCCTCGGCCTTAGTAACCTGCCGGATCTGACCCTTTCTACCCTTAATCTTGACCCATACTATGCTTCCTGTCTTTCCCATGAGATGTCCCTATCAAAGCAGGATTTAAAAAGGTTGTGATTAGGTTTTTCTCGAATCGCAATGCTTTGATGGTCGGACCAGGGAAATGCCTAGCAAAAGCCTTTTAAAGACCACAGACCAGTAGGCCTACTGCATTTTGGGACAGTGGGGTAGCCTGGTCTATCCTCGAGGGTTTGGGACTCTTGGACCGCGGTTCGAATCCGCGCTGTCCCACTAATCGTTATTCTTCACATTCTTTACACGATTACTATCTCTTTACAGCAGCGGCAGGCCCTCTCCAGCTCCGCCGTATTAGCACCGGGAAAGTGATCGATCAGACAAATGTCGGCGGGCCGCGCTCTGGAAAAGAGCCTCAAAAGGTCGCCGTGATAGACCTCTATCTCACAGGCCCCATGGGCGCGACCGACGAGCACCGGCGCCCTTCCCACGGTGCTCCTGGAAGTTTCCGGATACTCTATCTCATCAATTCCAAGCAAGCTTCTATTAACTTCCAGATTGAGCAGCACGTTTTGCACGCTGGCAAGCCAGGCATCATTGAGCACCACGCGCTTGGCCCCGGCTAAAACGCACATCAGCCCCAGTGTTCCCGGACCCGCGAGCCCATCCACCACATCGCGAAGCTTTCCTTGCAAATATAGCTGCTCTAAAATTCTCATCTTGGGGGCACTCTGCCGGGAAAATTCGATGTGTATTCGCGACTGGCTTTTGTATATCACCGTTTCCCCAAAGAGGCTCTGAGAGATGTCGGCGCGCATGTCGCAGCCGGCCATTAGCACGTTCTCCTGGGGCTTTTTCCCTGAGGCGATCACTCCGGCAACGCCTCGGCTCAGAATCACTCCCTTGATCTCCGGAATTTGCTCTAGCATCGCCTGGGCAGCCTCTTTGCTGTACCTGTCACCGGAAAGTATCAGGCTCCTGGGCCCAAGCCGAGGCGAGTAGGCCAGGGGATAGCCGACCTCAATGAGCGGCGAGCCCACGGAGCGCAACGTTTCATCTTCATCGCGCAGACCGTAGCCTTGCAGCAGGCGCAGGGCATCGAGCATTACGCCGTCAAGCGTTGCTTTGCCGCAGGATCTGCACCTTTCCACCCTTTCCGGAAGAAGCTTTGACCCTGCTGTTTTGTCTAAATTGGGCTCTGGCGCGCATGCAGGGCAGGCCGGGTACCTTTGCTCGATCTCTGCCAGAACCTCTATTGCAGGCTGAATGCAGCCTTTTTTGCAAACAGGACACTTCATAGTATGCCAGTCTCCCGGGAGTATTTCGCCATTCAAGAGCCATTTTAGGCTTTTTCCTTTAGAAAGGTTTGTAAATAAGAAAATCATTAAGGCGGCGAAGGTGGTTTTGAACATGGCACAAAGAGGCATTAGGGAATACGATGCAAAGCGTTTGCTGGCCGGATTCCTTCCCCAGTACCTCAACGAATTCTCCTATAAAGGCGATCTCGCCCTTGTAGGACCAGAGACCGATCTGGAGGAGTTGGCATCAACTCATCCCTGGCTGAAGACGGCAAGGCTAGTCGTCAAGCCGGATCAGCTCTTTGGAAAGAGGGGCAAGCACGGGCTGGTTCTTCTGGATGCAGATTGGGATCGGGCGAAGAAATTCCTTCAGGAGAAGATGGGTGCATTGGTCGCAGTTGGAGACATAACCGGCAGGCTATCCCATTTCTTAATTGAACCCTTCATACCCCACATAGAGGAGCTTTATGTGGCCATCAGCTCGAACAGCGATGGCGACAACATATTCTTCTCCATGCAAGGCGGCGTCTTTGTGGAGGAGAATTGGGACAAAGTAGTTCGTTTTCATGTCGATGTACTGGCCGGAATAGATGGCGTTGATATAAAGTCCAGGTTGCCCAAGGATCTAGGGGAAAAGAGCACCGCCGTTGATAATTTCATCAAGGCTTTGTGGCGCTTTTATGCAGAAACGGGCTTTTCCTATCTGGAGATCAATCCCTTTACCTTCCATAACGGCTCAATTGTGCCTTTGGATATGGTGGCCAAGCTTGATGATGCCGAGGAGTACTGGCAGAGGAAAAGATGGTCAGGTCTCGCTTTCCCCGAGCCCTTCGGCAGAAGCCTGTCCAAGGAGGAGCTGTTCATCAAGGATCTTGATTCCAAGACAGGAGCCTCTTTGAAGCTGACCATTTTAAATCCGGAAGGAAGGGTCTGGACCATGGTGGCCGGAGGCGGGGCGAGCGTGATCTACGCCGATACCATCTGCGATCTGGGCTTTGCCAAGGAGATGGCCAATTACGGCGAATACAGCGGCGATCCCAATACCGAGGAGACTTACTACTACACCAGGACCATTTTGGACCTGATGACGCGTCACATTGACCCCCGCGGAAAGATGCTGCTCATCGGAGGCGCTATTGCCAACTTCACAGATGTGGCCAAGACCTTCAAGGGCGTGGTCGTGGCCTTAGAGGAGTACCAGCAAAAGCTACAGGATGCGGGCGTCAAGATTTATGTGAGGAGAGGCGGCCCCAATTATGAGCAGGGCCTGAAGCTCATGCGTAGTTTAGGCAGAAGGCTAGGCGTGCCCATTGAAGTATACGGACCTGAGACGCATATGACCAGAATTGTTCCCCTGGCATTGGATGGTGCATCTACATGAGCCCGAATTACGTTCTCTTTGATAGAAACACGAAAGCCTTCGTCTACGGCTATCAGACCAATGCCATCCAGCGCATGCTGGACTTCGATTACATCTGCAATCGCCCCGATCCGAGCATCTCTGCCATCATCAATCCCAGTCGAGCCGGCATTCACAAGGCCTTTTGGGGAAGCAAAGAGATAATCATACCCATGTACAGGAGCATCTCCCTGGCAGCCAAAGCCTATCCTGAGGCTGATGTGATGGTCAACTTCGCTTCGCACCGTTCCGCCTTCGATACCACCATGGAGGCACTGGCCGAGGAGAACATTCGCGTTGTGGCAGTCATAGCCGAAGGGGTGCCGGAGAGGCAGTCGCGGATCATGAGCGCCACAGCCAAAAAGCAGGGCAAGATCATCATCGGTCCGGCTACGGTGGGAGGCATGACGGCGGGAGCTTTTCGTATAGGTAATACCGCAGGAACCATTGAGAACATCATCGCCTCCAAGCTCTACCGGCCGGGATGTGTTGGTTTTGTCTCCAAATCGGGTGGCATGCTCAATGAGGCCTTTAACATCATCTCCCGAAACTCAGACGGTGTTTACGAAGGCGTGGCCATTGGCGGAGATCGCTATCCCGGCTCGACCATGCTCGACCACATTCTGCGCTATGAGGAAAATCCCGCCATCAAGATGATTGCCTGCCTGGGAGAACTGGGCGGCGAGGACGAGTACAGGATCATTTCCGCCCTAAAAGAGGGCAAGATCAAAAAGCCGCTGGTAGCATGGGTGACGGGAACCTGCTCGCCCGTGCTTCCTGCCAGCGTTCAATTCGGCCATGCCGGAGCTAAGGCCGATACTCACAAGGAGACGGCTCAGGCCAAGAATGACGCCTTTTCTGAGGCTGGTGCCTATGTTCCCACATCATTCGACGGCTATGGCGATTCGGTGCGACAGGTATACGAGACGCTACTCTCCCAGGGCGTAGTTTTGCCACTCATTGAGCCGGAGGCACCAAAAATTCCGGCGGACTACAGCAAAGCGTTGGCTTCCGGCGACATCAGAAAGCCGACCACATTCATCTGCACCATATCTGACGACAGCGGAGAAGAGGTGCTCTATGCCGGAAAGAAGCTCTCCGCTGTTATGGATGAGAAGATGGGCATCGGTGGGGTCATCGGACTGCTCTGGTTTAAGAAGGAGCTGCCCGACTATGCCGCCGGGTTCATTGAGTTGGTCTTGCAGATCGTGGCCGACCATGGTCCGGCCGTATCCGGGGCCCACAACGCCATTGTGGCTTCATGCGCCGGAAAAGACCTCATATCATCACTATGCAGCGGCCTCTTGACCATCGGCCCGCGCTTCGGGGGAGCCATCGACGATGCTGCTCGCGAATTCAAGCACGCTAAAGAGGCGGATCTGACCCCTGAGCAGTTTGTCAGTGACATGAAGAGGAAGGGCATCAACATCCCGGGCATCGGCCACAAGATCAAGAGCGTCAAGAACCCGGACAAGCGCGTGCAATTACTCATAAGCTACGCCCGGGCGAACTTTCCGAGCACAGAGCTGCTCAATTACGCCCTGCTGGTGGAGGAGCTTACCACGGCCAAGAAGGGAAATCTGATCTTGAATGTGGATGGCTGCATAGGCATTCTCTTCCTGGATCTGATGACCTCCTGCGGAGCCTTCAGCAAGGCGGAGATCGATGAGGTGGTGCGTCTGGGCTATCTCAATGGGCTGTTTGCCCTGGGCAGAAGCATCGGCCTGATCGGACATATCCTGGATCAAAAGCGGTTGGGTTCAAGGCTCTATCGCCATCCTGCGGAGGATATCGCTTACATTATGCCTTCCCCGGAGGACATAAAATGCAAGCGTTGACGATAAGCCAAAAAATTTTTTCGCGGGCCTCCGGTTCCGCTAATTTGGTGGAGCCAGGGGAGATTGTTGAGGCGAGCGTGGATTATGCAATGTCTCATGACGGGACAAGTGTCCTGGCCATCAAGGCTTTCCAGGAAATGGGCTCGGAGAAGGTATGGGATCCGGAAAGGATTGTCATACCCTTCGACCATATCGTTCCTGCCAACAATGAGACGGCGGCTGAGCTACAAAAGGATGTGCGGGCCTGGGCGAAAGAGCAGAATATCAGCAACTTTTTTGACTGCGGCTCAGGAGTATGCCACCAGGTATTTCCCGAGCAGGGCTTTGCCTTGCCCGGACTCCTGTTGGTAGGAGCTGATTCGCATTCCTGCACCTATGGGGCCCTGGGGGCGTTTGGCACGGGCGTGGGGGCGACGGACATGGCCGAGATCTATTCTCGCGGGCGTTTGTGGTTCAAGGTGCCAAAGACCATAGCCGTGCGGGTGTCCGGCAAGCTTATGCCCAACGTCTCCGCCAAGGACATTGCGCTCATGATAATAGGCAAGCAGGGCGCTGACGGAGCGACCTACAAGACCGTCGAGTACATCGGACCGGTCATTGAGGACCTGAGCATATCCGGCAGGATGACGCTGTGCAATTTGGGCGTGGAGATGGGGGCCAAGGCTACAATAGTCCCTCCCGACAAAAAGACGGATGCCTGGCTGGCGGGCCGGGCGCGCCAGCCTTACAAGTCTGTGTTCTCCGATCCCGGTTCCTACGATTATGAATACGAATACGATATAACTGATTTAGAGCCGCAGGTAGCGGTACCCTACCGGGTAGACAATGTTCGGCCTGTCTCGGAGTTGGATGGCCTGGAGGTCGATCAGGTCTTCATAGGCACCTGCACCAACGGAAGGCTGGAGGATCTGGAGGTGGCGGCACGCATCCTGAAGGGAAAGCGGGTTATAGCGAGAACTCTGGTCATCCCCGCCTCGCGAGAGATTCTGCTGGCGGCATTGCATTGCGGCATCATCCAGACGCTGGTGGAAGCGGGGGCGATGATCGGTCCGCCGGGATGCGGGCCCTGCCTGGGTGCGCACATGGGCGTCCTGGCGGAAGGGGAAGTCTGCGTCTCCACCTCCAACCGCAATTTTCCAGGGCGGATGGGCAAAGGAGGACTGGTTTATCTGACAAGCCCGGCCACAGCGGCGGCCTCGGCCCTGAGCGGCTATCTGACTGTGCCCGAGATTTAGAGTAAATTTGATTATAACCAGCGGCTAACGACGATTCCACCACAAAGGCACAAAGCCACAAAGGACGCACTGAGAAACGCTAATGTATTTCGGAGATGGAGCCCCTGGCGAAGATGAGATTTGATCTGCATGTGCATTCCAACTGTTCCGACGGCCGCGATGAGGTCAGGACCATTCTCCGCGCCGCCGTGCGCCGGGGGCTGGCCGGCCTGTCCATAACTGATCACGACACCCTGCAGGGCTCGCAAAAAGCCCTGAAGATCATTCGGGAAGAGAGGCTCGACCTGATTCTCATACCCGGAGGAGAGGTCACTACCGCCGAGGGCCACTTGCTGGTTCTAGGCGTGCTGGAGCTGCCGCCAAGAGGGCGAAGCCCGGAGGAGACGTCCGAGATGGCCCGCGAGCAGGGGGGCATCACAATCGTTCCTCATCCTTACCATCCCTTCCGGCATGCCATCGGACGCATACCGGACTGTGATGCCGTGGAGGTCTACAACTCCAAGCACCTCTTCGGCATAGCCAACGCAAGGGCCCGGAGGAACGCCAAGAAGCTAGACCTGCCCATGGTGGCGGGAAGCGACTCGCACTTCGCCGCCACGGTGGGGCTGGGTGTGACGGAGATCGAGGCAGCGGACGCAGAGGAGGCAGTGGCGGCCATCCGGGCCGGGCAGACACGCGTGGTGGGCAAGCGGACGCCACCGCGGTTTTTTATCGGGAATACCGTGCAGTCCATTTACACGATTGTGAGGAAGGGCGTGCGGAGAGGGCGGAAGGTTTAGGTCAAACGGCGGCGGGGTATTCAAAATAATAAATCCATGCCATTGGAGGGATTGATCTCGTGTCCGATGCCAAATCCAGCAAGAATATACTACTATTAGGTTTTGTCAGCCTGCTTAACGACATTAGCAGCGAGATCATTCAGCCCGTTCTCCCACTTTTTATCGCCTCTTTGGGGGGCGGCAGCCTGGCGGTGGGGCTCATCGGCGGCATAAGCGACGGCTTGCCCAGCCTGCTCAAAGTCCTGGCGGGATATTGGTCCGACCGGCTGGGCAAGAGAAAGCCGCTGGTGGTAGCCGGTTATGCACTTTCGGCGGTGGGCAAGCTCTTCTTACCCGCGGCCACTACCTGGCAGCAGGTCTTCCTGCTCAAGACCCTGGAGAGAAGCGGCAAAGGAGTGCGCTCTGCGCCTAGAGACGCTATGATCTCCGAGTCGGCTGAAGAGGGCAGGCGGGGAAAGGGCTTTGGGCTGCATAGAGCCATGGACTCCACGGGCGCTGTTATCGGCTCGATCCTGGCCTATCTTCTCTGGCAGAACGGCATGAGCTACAGCTCCATATTCATGGTGGCGGGGGTACTGTCCGTGCTGGCTCTGCTTCCTTTCTACCGTGTAAAAGAGAGCTTTCGGGCTCCGAGCTGCATGGTCAAGCTGAAGCTCTCCGATCTTTCGCCGGAGCTGCGCCGCTTCCTTTTCATTGCCGGTCTTTTCGCTTTAGGCAACTTCAGCTACATGTTCTTCATCCTGCGCGCCCAGGGGCTCTTTTCCGGGGCAGAGGCGGTGGCCGCGCCTTTGCTGCTTTATGCGCTCTTCAACTTGGTCTACGCCCTCCTGGCGTTGCCCGTTGGTATCTGGTCGGACCAGGTGGGCCGGAGAAAAGTCCTGGCCCTGGGATACGCCCTTTTTGCCCTGACTGCCCTGGGATTTGCCTTCGTCACCTCTTTAGCGGGCTTGATCGCTCTCTTTGCCCTCTACGGGCTGGTCTACGCACTGGTGGACGGCTCAGAGAGAGCTTATGTATCCGACCTTTGCCCCGGAAACCTGCGCGGCAGCTCTCTGGGGCTTTATTACGGCGCTATTGGGTTGGCGGCCATCATTTCCAGCCTGGCGGCGGGAGCCCTCTGGGCCTGGTGGGGGGCAGAGGCGACATTCATCTTCGGAGCGGGAGCGGCGGCGCTGGCGGCAACGGCGCTGCTGGGGATGAAAAAGACGGAAGTTGTGGCAATGCCTTAAATAAATGCGAAGCAGAATTATTAATTATGTCCATGGAAAGTGATTAGATATTCTTATCAGTGAGGAGAGATATTATATTTTTATGGAGTTCAATGTTAAAGTAAAAGAGGACCCAAAATTAACATCCCTCACAGAAATCGACCTGCACTCTCTGGCAGAGATAAGAGATACGAAGGATACCTTCCTGACAATCTATTTGGAGCTACGGGAAGGGATCGCGACCAATCCTTTGTAGAATCAAGGCTGAGTATCATTCAGAAAGCCATGCCAAAAGATCTATTGGAGGCTTTTCAAGAGACGCTTGGCATGGTAGAGGCCGCTCTGTCAGCACCAGGCATAAAAGGTGAACGTGGCCGGGTCATCTTTGCCTCAGCCACCGCCGGCTTCCTGCACGTCTACAGATTGAGCGTGGAGCCGGAGCCGCTCGTTGTTTATGATATCTCGCCATTTCTTCTCCCCCTGGCAAAGCTGAAGGAAGAGTACGAGGACTACGGCCTTTTGCTCATCGACTCTCAGGAGGCCAGGCTCTTTTTGGTGAGGTCTAACTTGCTGGAGGAGAACGAGAATGCCTCCATAGACCTCATGAACAAGCACAAGAAAGGCGGTTGGAGTCAGATGCGCTACAACCGCCTCAGAAGGGGGCAGATCGATTCCTTCTTCACCCAGCTTATAGAAGATTTGCAGAAGAACGAAGATCTGACCAAGATGCGCGGCCTGGTGGTGGCCGGTCCGGGCGAGGCCAAGGGCCAGCTTGTAGAGATGATGCCTCAAGCCCTGAAGGATAAGGTCATAGGAACTGTGGATATCTCTATGGATGCATCCTCGAAAGACCTGGTGAATATAGGCAAGGATTTTGCCCATGAGGAAGAGCTTTCCCGGGAAAATGTTCTGGCTGAAAAACTGAAAGAAGCCGTGCTGCGTGGTCATCCTGCGGCCTGTGGTCTGGCGGAAGTTGGAAATGCTCTAAAGGATGGGCGTGTGAATTACCTTTTGATCTCGGAGGGCTTTGCCCTACCTGGAATGATCTGCACAAGCTGCCATCACATCGATTCAGTGGTAGAGAAGTGCCCCACCTGTGGCGGGGAGGCGGCGGCACTTAGCCTGGAGAGGCTCTATGAGTTGGCAGAGAGAATGGGCGCGGAAGTGGTTTTAGTAGAGGACGACGCTTTCCTGGAAAGCATTGGGAATATAGGGGCAATACTCAGATACTGAAAGGATTTCAATAGTGGGGCAAGAATTGCCCCTGCTTTTTCCCTCACATCCCCAGGCGGATGTGCTTCGTCTCCAAGTAAGCCTCCAGGCCATAGTGCCCCAGCTCTCGCCCCAGACCGCTCTCCTTCCATCCCCCAAAGGGCGCTTGCAGGTCCACCACGTTGTTCACATTAACGCCGATGCCTCCCGCCTCCAGCTCCTCTGCGGCCCGTAGCGCGGTCTTGAGGTCATTGGTAAAGACGTAGGCGGCCAGACCGTACTCGCTATCGTTAGCCAGGGCAATTGCCTCCTCCAGCGTCTTGAATTTCATGATGGGAGCCACAGGCCCGAAGGTCTCCTCTCGCATAACTCGCATGCTGTGGTCAGCTTCGCCCAGCACCGTGGGCTGGAAGAAGTAACCCTTTTCGTAGGCTTCGCCCTCAGGCTCCTGCCCGCCTGTGAGAAGCTCCGCCCCCATTTCAATTGCATCGGCGACATGCTCTTTTGTCCTCTGCCGCTGCGCCCGGCTGAACATGGGCCCCAGATCCACATCCGGCAGCATACCATCGCCGATCTTGAGCCGCTCGGCGCGCAAGACCAATTCCTCTGTGAACGGTTCAGCCACCTCTTCCGCCACATAAATTCGATTGACACTGATGCAGATCTGGCCCATATTGGAGAAGGCACGCTGGGCGGCGGCAGCCGCCGCTGCCTCTAGGTCGGCATCAGCGCAGACGATGAAGGGCGACTGGCCGCCCAGCTCCAGGGAAACGCGCTTGATGTGCGCTGCGGCGTGGGCCATAATCTCGCGACCGGTCTGTGTCTCTCCGGTAAAGGCGATCTTTCGGGAGATGGGATTTTCCACCAATTCCGCGCCCACCTCGCTCCCAGGCCCGTGCACTACGTTCGCAGCGCCCGCGGGAAGGCCGGCGTCAGAGACGGCCCGTACAAACTCCGTGGCCGCCAGCGGGGCCTTGCTAGGCGGTTTGGCCACGAATGTGCAGCCCGCGGCAAGGCAGGGACCGACCTTCCAGGCCAAGAGATCCACGGGAAAGTTCCAGGGGGTGATGAGAGCGGCAACGCCCACGGGCTGCCGGAGCACGATGCTTCGGCTGTGCGAGGAAGAAATCCACTCGCCAAAGTTTCTCTTGCCTTCTTCTGCGTAAAAATCGAGAACGTCTGCAGAGGAAAGAATCTCCATTTTAGCGTTATTGAGGGGCTTGCCCATCTCCAGAGTCAGCAGTCTGGTTATTTGTTCGGATCGCTGCCGTACTAAGTCAGCAGCAGCGTGCAAGATCTTAGCCCGTTCTTGGCTGGAGGTTGCCGACCAGATGGGAAAAGCCTTCTTGGCCGCCTGCAAGGCCAGCCGGGCATCCTGGCGCGTGCCCACGGCCACTTGGGCCACAGGCTCCTGGTTGGCTGGATTATAGATGATGTCAACATTTCCAGAGACGAATGGGACCAGAACTCCGTTAATGAGCATGTGAGATTGATGCATGCTAAGCATCTAGTCGTTCTGAACTCATAACCCTTGCTCACAAAGAACGCACAAAGCCGTTTGAGGGAACTGAAGGGGCTGAAAAAGTATTTAGGCTTGAATGGCTAGCATTGTTTCCGATGCAGTTGCCAAGAAAAGGGGGACGTGCCCTCTGAACGACGATCTCTGGGTCATCTCCTTCCTGGGCAAAGATCGACCGGGACTAATCCGCGATATCCTGGAGGAACCTGCCCAGCAGAATGTAAATATCGTGGATATGGATCAGCGGGTGATGCAGGGCATATTCGTCATGTCTGTGGTAGCGGATTTTGCAGACGCGCGCGTCACAGCCAGCGAGCTTGAGGCATGGCTGCAAAGAAAGGCCGACGATCTCGGCATTCAATTCAACTTCCTGCCCCTGGGCCAGTACCGGGGCCGGCGCAAATCGAAGAAGAGCCTGCACGTGGTCACCATTTTGGCCAAAGACCGGCCGGGCATCATCCGCGATGCGGCAAACGTGGCTGCTGGAAATGAGATCAATATCGAAAGGGCATCGGTCACGGCCCGGGGGGATCTCATCTCCATTGAATTTCTCATGGACTTTTCCGATTGCGATGAGGATGATTGCAAAGCCAGGCTCAAGAAGGATTGCGAGCTTCTCGGCCTTGATGTGGTGATTCAGGACCTGGGGCGCTCTCGCAAAGAGAAGCGGCTCATCGTTTTTGACATGGACATGACCATTGTCGATTTTGAGATCATCAACAAGCTGGCCGGATTTGCTGGAGTGGACGAGCAGGTAAAAGCGATAACTGAGAAAGCCATGAACGGGGAGATGGACTTCAAGGAGTCGCTGCGCCAGAGGGTACGCCTCCTCAAGGGAATGCCAGAGAGAACCTTGCAGGAGATCGCTTCCGATCTGCGTCTTACCCCCGGATCGGAGGAACTGCTACATCATCTAAAGCACCTGGGCTACAAGATCGCCCTCATCAGCGGCGGCTTTACCTATTTCACCGATGTGCTCAAAGAGCAGCTGGGCTTTGACTACACCTTTGCCAATGAACTGAAGATTGAGAACGGCTTTCTCACCGGCGAGATCAAAGGAGATATTATCGATGCCGAGGCCAAGGGGCGCATCATCTACCGGCTGGCGGAGCTGGAGAATATCAGTTCGGACAATATTGTGGCCGTGGGCGACGGAGCCAACGACTGCCTCATGATCAAGAACGCCGGTCTCGGTGTGGCCTTTAATGCCAAAGAGGTCTTAAAGAAGGTATCCGATGGGTCACTGTCCCGGGAGAACCTGCTAGGACTGCTCAATGTCCTGGGCCTGGCGGAGAAGGATAAAGAGATGCCTTAATTTTTATCTAAAAAAATTTCTTTAGGATATTTTACGTCGAAGGCGTACCAGTTGTAGCCATTTATCCCTTCCTCATAGACAGAGGAATAGTTCAGGTCCATACTGAGGCGGAAGAGCCCATGCGGTCGGTTATTGGGTGCCCCCCAGGAGTTGAGCAGTATCCAGTAGCGGTTATTGGGATCGGTATCATTGTAGCCCAGGCAAAGCACTGTATGAGCACCGTTATCGGGACCATCAGAGTATGAACTGCCCCTTCTGGGCGTCCAGACTGCTTCCTCTGGCTCAGATTGGTATAGTTAACATGGTTGGCATCGAGAAGGTCTTGAAGGCTGAGGCCGTTGATGGAAAGATCGGTCTCCCTGCTCAGATTGCCAACAGAATCAGATTCTGCAATGGCTGTAATGCATAGCGTCAATGCGATACTTAATGCAAGCATTGATATTCGCATTTCATTTTTCATTTTTCTCATATTATCCTCATTTGAAGCTCTCAGCATTTCCCCGTGAAAAGTCTCTCATGAGATTAGCAGGGTGCATCCTGATCAATATTAATGAGGAGTGGATAACTGGTAATAAGTATTTATCGATGGACGAGATTCGAGGCGGTCCTCCCGTTTTGCCATCCTTGCGGGCTACCGGATACAGTGCCGGGCCGCGCTCTGAGACGCTCGGGTTCCGGCTGCTGCTCGTGGCTCGCCGCCGGTGGGCCGTTCAGCCAGGCTGCGTTATCATCTGGCGTGGCTGCCTTTTTGCCTCACCATCTGATGGAAGCATGCGTCCTTCCTCTTTGTATTCATTCCTTTCATGGACTGGAAATAGAGGTTGGTTATTTGTATATCTCCTATAATTCTTTTTTTCCCTTGCCCCAGCCGGTGCAAGCTACCGGGTCCTGCCGCTGTACCCCGAGCGGTAGTCGAGACGTTTCCAGCATTTCAGCAGCTCCTGAAACTCCTTCTTGCTCACACCTTGCACAGCATAAGACATATATGTTCAGAATGATCAACAATTAACATAGTATTGAGTTGGACAGAGGTGTGTCATATGAAATGCGCAATTTTGATCTCGATGCTATGCTATCTGGCATTGGCAGGAATGGTATCCGGCACTGAGGCGGGTGTGAATGATACCGGTGTTGCAGCCGCAGAGAATGCTATTGAGAACGAAACAACCACCTATATCTTCCTCCAGGAAGGGACAAACGGTAGTTTTGTGAAGGACGTGTCAGGCAACTACACTCTGACAATAACAGGAGTAATTCCGTATACCGTTTACTTCTCAGATCGTCCTGCGCGTGATGCCGGGTTTGCAGAGATGAAGCAGTTCATCAACGGATTCAACTTTGATCCCAGAGACCCCCCAATGCCGCGGTGATGCTCAGAGATGGAGAAGAAGATAGTGACATGATTGTGGTGGAGCTGACCATGCCCCAGTATGATGAGACAAATAGCACACTCATTTACACGGCGTCGATCCTAACTGATTACGAATTTAACTCTGAATGGGCAAAGGACCTGCTATCCAGGGCCGACAATTCTATTCCTGAAACATTCGAAGCCGTCTCCTTGGTAATCGATGATTACCCGTATTACCCGTACCAAAATATAGGACCTAAAGGACCGATATAAGTCTGAACGCATTCGCAATCATCTATAAGGCCATGGCCGGCTTAATTGAGGAGCCGGCCACGGCTGGGATTGAAAACAGTGCCATGATCATCGATACCCGCACCCCGGAGAAATCCTTTCCGCTCATCCTTTTAGTCGTCTGTTTATCAATCTTTATGGCCACCCTGGACACAACAATAGTCAACATCTCCTTGCCCACCATCTCCCGGCACTTCGATGTAGGTACGGGAGAGGTATCCTGGATAATACTCTCATATTTTCTTACCGTAACCAGCCTTCTTCTGGCCTTCGGCAGGCTGGGAGACCTGCTGGGATTTAGAAAGATCTTCCTGTGGGGGATCTTGATCTTCGCTACCGGCTCATTTCTCTGTGCCCTGGCCCCTGGGATTGCTGAGATAATCCTCTTTCGCATCCTTCAGGGAATAGGTGGGGGAATAATAGTAGCCGTAGGTCCGGCTATGATTTCAGCATTTCTTCCCACGGCAATTAGAGGCAGAGCCCTGGGATACGTAATAACCTCCGCTTCCATTGGCCTGGCGCTAGGTCCCGTTATTGGCGGTTTTCTCACAGTTTACCTTGGATGGCGATGGATTTTTTTGGTGAACGCTCCAATAGGTATTGTGGCTGCACTCATCGGCTATAAGGTATTACCACGGGATCTACCCCGCACCAAAGGTAGCTTCGACTTTCTCGGGGCGGGCCTGATCTTCGCCTGCCTGGCCCTGGTTATCTACGGTCTGAATCAAGGAACACTGCTTGGTTGGGGATCTAACCCGATAGTTGGAGCCTTCTCTCTCGCCGTTCTTTGCGCCATTGGATTTCTCATGAGAGAGAGGCGATATCCACAACCTTTAGTTGACCTGAAGCTTTTCAAAAATCTAAACTTCGTCCTGCCAAACATCGGGGCTCTGCTAATGCTGCTGGCCTTTGCGGGAGCCCTATTCTATTCTTCTTCCTGGACGTGGACGCAAGCGGTTCCCAGAGGATAGTCCTTCCCTTTGCCCTTGTACTCATGGGAATAGGCTACGGTATGTATGCCCCACCCACACTCAGCATAGTACTGGGCCAGTGTCCCCGTGAGCAAGGACTGGCTTCAAGCATTATGATGACCTCCCGGGACATGGGGGTGATATTAGGGATTGCCCTATTCGAGACCGTTTTCAGCGCTACGACCCAGGGCGATACCTCTGTACATCACGCATCATCCCAGATAATCGCCTTGGGCTTTCACCACGCTGCTATGCTGGGAATTGTGGCCTCTCTGATGGCCCTGGTCATTTCCTTGATGATCAGAAATAGGGTGCGCTGATCCGTGGCGTTTTCCTGAAGACTGTAGTCACCCAAAAGCAAGCTCGCCCACCTTGGCGCTGTTGCTGTAGCCTCTTGATTCCCAGTAGCCTCTCACCTCTCCGTCCACGACCTCGATACCGGTTATCCATTTGGCCCATTTGTAGCCGTATCGGCTCCTGGCAACCAGTTGCAGGGGAAAGCCCCGCTCATCCGGCAAAGTAACATCGTTGATGCCATATGCCAGCAAGATCTGATTGTCTCGCAAATAGTCTAGAGGCAGGCCGGTGGAGTAGCCATCTATGCTGTGGAATACCACATAGCTGGCTTTTGGCGAAAGGCCGGACATATTCAGTAGATCCGACACCCGAAAGCCAGTCCACTTGGCATCAAATCCCCATCCTTCTACGCAGGGCATATAAGCCAGTTCGGTGTAAGCAGGAAGCGCGAGCAGTTCCTCGTAGCTCATGCTCAAATTTCTCATAACCCGTCCCGTGACATTAAGCCACAATGCCTCCCGGTCGAGATGCTGCGTGCCGGAGAGGGCATTGTTTCCCTGCTCGGAAATAGGCACCAGCCTCCTGCCCTGATATTCGCCGGCCTCGGTCTCCGGCAGGATGCTGGAGGCATTCTCTTGAAGATTGGGCATTGCAGGCGAAGAAGGCACTTCTGGCATTTTGGCATCATCTCCGCCGAACAGCCCTCCGTAAAGCAAAATAAGTCCGCTCAAAAGTGCCAGCAAGGCGAATACAGCCGCCACGTAACCTATCCTGCAATGCACTTTTCTTGCCAGCATGTGAGCGATAATTGCATCCACAAAAAGGGAAAACGAGAGCAAAAAGGCAATCAAGCCCAGAGCGGAGTGCAGAACATGTTGATCCAAAGGATAGAAGATAAAATTTCCCTGATTGAGATAGCCCGCCAGCCCAAGAGCCGCAAACAGGGCCATCACAAAGCTCAGTCTCCGGTGAGAATTGCGCTGCCCACCCCGCCTGCCCAGGAAGGCCAGTGCAATTATCAGGAGGGCTGAGAGAGCAGAAGGAAGGAAGTGCCAGAGAGAAAAGACCATACTGCTTCCCTCAAAGCTCATCCCGCCCTTTGGGAGCGCTCTGTTCAGTGCTGTTTGTCTTCTTGACTTTGGCAAGCCTAGCTTTGGTGGCCTTGATGGAACCGGCCAGGCTGGAGGCGGCGTCCTTTGGGCTTTCACATTCAACGCAGCTCTTCGTATCCGGAATGGAGTGGCCCAGGCCCGCCTCGGCATCTATATTCATTGTCAGGGAGCTGTTATTGGAATACCTGTAGACCAGCTCCACCGGTCGGCTGAGCGGCGAGACGGAGTTGAAGATCAGGCCGGATCTAATGGTCTCATTTTTTTCCAGAACCGTTGCCAGCATGCCCTTCTTTCCGTAGTTGTCATGCTCTTTGCTGTCGTATTTCCAGCCCCACTGGTCCAACAATGTGAAGTTATTGGCAGCAATGGCCAGCTTTTTTGTGCCGTTATTGGTTATCGCCACATCTAATTCGATTGTCTTCTTGTAGGAGTTTGTGCTGGACCTAAGCACTCCATAATAGAGCAAGGTCACATTTTCGTTGCTGGAATTGACAAGGTCGGGAAAGCGAACCGAGAACTGCTCCCCTCCCACTCTGTCCTGAGACAAATCTATAGTCAGGCTCTTGGCAATAGTCTCCTTGGGGACGATAAAACCAATCAACCGGCGGCCTGACTGCAATTCTTTTATATTTTCAGAGCTGGTCTGAAAAACCCGGTCGTTTCCATCGGTGAGGCTGTAGGTAGCCCGAATTGGTGCGTTGTCGCTTCCGTTTATTCGGGTTAAGCGAGTGTCTACAACCAGGACGGAATATGAGTCGGAATAAGAGGATCCGGAAAACCCGGGGTCCTTGAAGG